>NZ_JBMVFX010000001.1:0-340756 GCF_049538415.1 Cellulosimicrobium sp. AB352
CAGGGTGTAAGCGGGCATCCGGATGTACCTCCTGGTACGGACCGCCGGAGGTGGTCCGACGGTCCCTGGGCAGTGAACTGACGGTGTCCCTGCCGCCTTAAGCGGGCGCTGCCGCGCCCCGGGGGCAGAGACGACGATGACCCGCGACCTGCCCGCCTGGAAGAGGGGGTTGGTCGCGGGTCATCGTCCTACTGTGCAGGAACGCGGAGGTCAGCGCTCGTCGGCGCCCTTCTCCGGCTCCACGAGGTCCCGACCGCCGCCGACGGGGGCGGTCCCGGCCTCGATCTGCTCGTGGCTCGTGCTCTCGAGGGCGTCGTGCTCACCGTGCGAGTGGGCGGCGGCGAGCTCGGCCGGCGTCACGGGCTCGATGCGGTCCTCGTAGAAGAACCGCGACAGGCGCTGGAGACGCTTGTCCTTCTTGTAGCCCTTGCGACGCACGCCGCGTGAGTCCGTCGCCGGCTCGATCTCGAGCGGGGCGTGGGCGGAGTAGTTGACCCGCAGCCAGCGCTCCTGCTCGTCGAGCGGGCGGTGGACCTCGATGTACTCGCCGTGCGCGAACCGGACGATCCGGCCGGTCTCGTGGCCGTGCAGCACGAGCTCGCGGTCCTTGCGCTGCAGCCCGAGGCAGATGCGCTTGGTGACCCAGAACGCGAACCAGGGGCCCACGAAGATCAGGATCCGGAAGGCCCAGGTGATCGTGTTGATCGACATGTGGAAGTGCGTCGCGATGAGGTCGTTCGACCCGGCGAGCGCCAGGATGATGAACGCCGTGAGGAACGCGACGCCCAGGCCGGTGCGAACCGGCACGTTGCGCGGGCGGTCGAGGACGTGGTGCTCGCGCTTGTCCTTCGTCACCGCGGACTCGAGGAACGGGTAGACGAAGAGGAACGTGAACAGCAGGCCCGGCACGACGACCGCGGGGATGAGGACGTTCAGCGACAGCGTGTACCCGCCGATGACGAACTCCGTCTGCCCCGGCATGAGTCGCAAGGACCCTTCGAGGAACAGCATGTACCAGTCGGGCTGTGCTCCCGCGGAGACCGGTGACGGATCGTAGGGGCCGTAGTTCCAGACGTTGTTGATCGCCATCGTGCCGCCCATGAGGGCGAGGATGCCGAACACGACGAAGAAGAAGCCGCCGGCCTTCGCGACGTACACGGGGAACAGCGGGAAGCCGACCACGTTGGTGTCCGTGCGGCCGCCACCCGGGTACTGCGTGTGCTTGTGGAGCACGACGAAGAACAGGTGGAGCGCGACCAGCGCGAGGATCAGGCCCGGCACCAGGAGGATGTGGACCGTGAACAGTCTCGGGATGATGTGCTCGCCCGGGAACTCGCCGCCGAAGATGAAGTACGACATGTACGAGCCGATGAGCGGGATCGCCTTGACGACGCCGTCGGTGATGCGCAGGCCGTTGCCCGACAGGACGTCGTCGGGCAGCGAGTAGCCGGAGAAGCCGGCGGCGAGGCCCATGATCATGAGCAGCATGCCGACGAGCCAGTTGACCTCGCGGGGCTTGCGGAACGCGCCCGTGAAGAACACGCGCATCATGTGCGTGACGATCGACGCCATGAAGATCAGCGCGGCCCAGTGGTGGATCTGCCGCATGAGCAGACCGCCGCGGACCTCGAACGACATGTGCAGCGTCGACGCGAACGCGTCGGACATGAGCACGCCGTCCATGGAGGCGGGCTCGCCGTGGTAGGTCACCAGGGACATGCTCGGGACGAAGAACATCGTCAGGAAGATGCCGGTGAGGATCAGGACGACGAACGAGTAGAGCGCGATCTCGCCCAGGAGGAACGACCAGTGGTCGGGGAAGACCTTGCGCGCGAACTCCTTGACGGCGACACCGATGCCGGTGCGCTGGTCGAGGTAGTCCGCGGCCTTCCCGGCGGGGGTCGTCGGCGCGGCTGACTTCGGTGCGGCCGCCCGAGGTGCGGCGGTTCCGGTGCTGGTGGTCACTTCAGACGCTCCCAGAAGCTCGGGCCGATGGGCTCGTGGAAGTCGCTCTGCGCAACCAGGTAGCCCTCGTCATCAACGGTGATCGGCAGCTGCGGCAGGGGCCGCTTCGCGGGGCCGAAGACCACCTTGGCGCTGTCGGCCACGTCGAACGTCGACTGGTGGCACGGGCACAGCAGGTGGTGCGTCTGCTGCTCGTAGAGAGCGACGGGGCAGCCGACGTGCGTGCAGATCTTGGAGAACGCGACGATGCCGTCGTACGACCAGCTCTCCCCGGCGGGGGACTGCTCGGACACGATGTCGCGCGGGTCGAGACGGACCAGGAGGACGACGGCCTTGGCCTTCTCCGTGATCCACTCGTGGGACTGCATCTCCTCCTGCGAGGCCTCGGGGATGACGTGGACCACCGAGCCGATGGTGACGTCGGCGGCCTTGATGGGCCGGCCCGAGGGATCGATCGCGAGGCGCGTGCCCCGCTGCCAGAGGGTGTGCTTGAACTTGGAGACGTTCCAGTCGCCACCGACGCTCCCGACGAGCGGGACCGCGATGGTGAGCGGGAAGAGCGCGAGGGCGGAGATGACCGCGCCCTTGAGCACGCCGCGGCGGGCGATGCCCGAGTCCTTGACGCCCGCGTCGAGCTCGGCGAGCGCGGCGGTGCGCGTCTCGGGGTCGCTCGCGATGGGGTGGCGCTCGTCCACCTTCTCGTGGTCGGACATGAGGACCTTGGCCCAGTGCACCGCGCCGAAGCCGATGCCGAGCAGGGCGAACGCGATGGCGACGCCGAGCGCCACCGTCGAGAGGCGGACGCCCGCCGTGGTCCCGTCCGGCGGGATCACGAAGTAGACGACGAGGGCCGCGATGGTGCCGATGACGGAGATCCCGAAGAGGGCGGCGACCTGACGCTCGGCGCGCTTCGACGCCTTCGGGTCGCGGTCGGCCATGCGGCTCTTGTGCTCCGGCAGACCGGGGTCCGGGAACGTGTCGAGGGTGCCGTGCTCCTCGCGGTGCCCGACCTCGCGGTGCGAGGACTCGGACGAGCGGGGGCTCTGGTAGTCGCTCACGAGGACTTCGCTCCGATCCACACTGCGGCCCCGATGAGGAGGCCCATTCCGACGATCCATGCCCACAGGCCCTCGCTGACCGGACCGAGCGACCCGAGCGACAGGCCGCCGGCAGAGCCGTCGCGCTGCTCGGCGAGGAACGCGATGACGTCCCGCTTCTCCTCGGGCGTCACGGTGGCGTCGTTGAAGACCGGCATCGACTGCGGGCCGGTGAGCATCGCCTGGTAGATGTTGCGCTCCGAGGTGTCCCACAGCGGGGGAGCGAACTTGCCCTCGGAGAGGGCGCCGCCCGCACCGATCGCGTTGTGGCACATCGCGCAGTTGGTGCGGAAGACCGCGGCACCGTTGGCCGGGTCGCCCAGCGCTGCGTCGACCTGCTCGTCCGTGGGGATCGCGGGGCCCGCGCCGAGCGACGCGACGTAGGCGGCGAGCTGCGCCGTCTGCTCCTCGTCGAACTGGCGCGGCTTCTGGATGGCCTGCGGACCGTCCATCTGCATGGGCATGCGGCCGGTGGACACCTGGAAGTCGACCGACGCGGCGCCGACACCGACGAGCGAGGGCGCGGTGGCCGTGCCCTCGGCGTTCGGCCCGTGGCACGTGGCGCAGTTGGCCTGGAACAGCTTCTGGCCGGTCTCGATGTCCTCGGTGCTGGCGGTCTCGGCGTTGGCCGAAGTCGGGGCAAAGGCGGCGTAGACGCCACCGGTGACCAGCAGCGCCAGCAGCAGCAGCACGACCGGCGCGAAGCGGTGGTGTCTGCGGGCGGCGAGTGCCTTCACGAAATGATCCTCGTCTCGCAGGTGGGGGAGCAGGGGGCGGGTGGGCGGTCCGGGGCGGACCCCGGGCGCGACGTCAGCGCAAGATGTAGATCACGAAGAAGAGCGCGATCCACACGACGTCTACGAAGTGCCAGTAGTAGGACGTCACGATGGCCGTCGTGGCCTCGTGGTGCCCGAAGTTCTTGGCCGAGAACGAGCGGCCGAGAAGGAACAGGAAGGCGATCAGGCCGCCGACGACGTGGAGGCCGTGGAACCCGGTCGTGATGTAGAAGACGGAGCCGTAGGGCGTGGAGGAGATCGACACGCCGTGCTCGACGAGCTCGGCGTACTCGAAGATCTGACCACCGATGAAGAACGCGCCCATGAGGAACGTCAGCGTCATCCACTCGTTCATCCCCCAGCGGTTCACCTGGAGGATCGAGCCGGTGCGGACGGGCTGGAAGCGCTCGGCGGCCCACACGCCCATCTGGCACGTCACCGACGACAGCACCAGGACGGTCGTGTTGATCGCCGCGAAGGTCAGGTTGAGCTTGTCCGCCTCGAGGGCCCACTCGTCGGCGGGCATCACGGCGCGGACCGTGAAGTACATGGCGAAGAGGCCGGCGAAGAACATGAGCTCGCTGGCCAGCCACACGATCGTCCCGACCGAGACGGGGTTCGGTCGGTTGACGCTCACGTGCTGATGGGCGTGGGGGGCAGCCGTTGCGGTCGACACAGGAGCCATTATGGCCGACGAACCTCAGCTTCGCGGCACGCAGACGGCAGCCCGGAGGCGGTGAATCTCACAATGTCTCCAGAACTTCCCACGGAGACCTGCACTTGGTGACGGAAACCGTCCGAGTGCCATGAAACCCGGGCGTCCGGGGCGCGGGCCAGGGCCCTTGGTCCCCGGTCCGCCGCCGGTCGGCGCGCGTCCCGCCGCAGGGGTGCTGCGGAGCGCTCCGACGTGCCAAGATGCCAGTCGGGACGTGCGTTCGCACACGCGGCGCCGCGCGCTCCCGGGCCCACCCGAGGGAACGACGAAGGCGACGGTGACGACGATGACGACGACCGTGACGACGACGCACGGGGACACGGACGTGACCCCGCGCGCGCCGCGCATCCTGCTCTACAGCGACGACGTGACCGTGCGCGAGCAGGTGCTGCTCGCCGTCGGGCGGCGGCTGGGCGCGGGGCAGCCGGAGATCGAGTGGCACGAGGTGGCCACCCCGGCGGCGGTCGTGGCGTCGGCGGACGCCGGCGGGTGGGACCTGCTGGTCCTGGACGGCGAGGCCGACAAGGCCGGGGGCATGGGTCTGTGCCGCCAGCTCAAGAACGAGATCTATGCCTGCCCGCCGGTCCTGGTCCTCACCGGCAGGCCGCAGGACGGTTGGCTAGCATCGTGGTCGCTCGCCGACGACGCGGTGCCCCGGCCGTTCGACGCGGTCGCCCTCCAGCGCGCCGTCGCCGACCTGCTGCGCGCCTCCGGCACGCGGTAGCCGACCAGGAGACCGACCAGCCGAAGGGCCACCCGTGACCGCCACCCCGCACCCTGCCGCCTCGACCACGAGCGACTCGACGGGTGCGGGGCTCACCTGGCCCGGTCTGCTCACCGAGCTCGTCGCGGGGAACGACCTCGACGCCGAGCGCACCGCGTGGGCCATGGACCAGGTCATGTCGGGCGAGGTCTCGCCCGTGAGGCTCGCGAGCTTCCTCGTCGCGCTGCGCGCGAAGGGCGAGACGGTCGCCGAGCTCACCGGTCTCGCCGACGCGATGCTCGCGCACGCGAGCCGCTTCTCCGTGGACGGGCCCGCCGTGGACATCGTCGGCACGGGCGGCGACCGCGCCCACACCGTGAACATCTCGACGATGGCGTCGCTCGTCATCGCGGGCGCGGGCGTGCGCGTCGTCAAGCACGGCAACCGCGCCGCGACGTCGTCGTCCGGGGCCGCAGACGTGCTCGAGGAGCTCGGGATCCGGCTCGACCACGGTCCCGACCGCGTGGCGCGCATCGTGCAGGAGGCGGGGATCACCTTCTGCTTCGCCATGGTGTTCCACCCGTCGATGCGGCACGCGGGCGTCGCGCGCAAGGAGCTCGGCATCCCGACGGCGTTCAACGTGCTCGGCCCCCTGACGAACCCCGCGCAGCCGCGCGCGGCCGCGATCGGCGTGGCCGACGCCCGGATGGCGCCGCTCATCGCCGGCGTGCTCGCCGGGCGCGGCACGTCGGCGCTCGTGTTCCGCGGCGACGACGGCCTCGACGAGCTCGCGGCGACCGGCGGCGCCACGGTGTGGGAGGTGCGCGACGGCGCCGTGACGGAGCACCGCCTCGACCCCGTCGCCGACCTCGCGCTGACGCCCGTCACCGTCGAGGACCTGCGGGGCGGGAACGCGGCGCACAACGCCGACGTCGCGCGGCGGTTCCTCGCGGGCGAGCCGGGCGCGGTGCGCGAGACCGTGCTGCTCAACGCGGCCGCTGGCCTCGTCGCCGACGGCACGCTGCCCGGTACCGCGGAGGGTTCGCTCGTCGAGCGGCTGCGCGCGGCCTACGACGTCGCGGCGCGCAGCGTCGACTCCGGCGGCGCGCGCTCGGCGCTCGCCCGCTGGGCGGAGGCCGCGGCGCGCGACTGACCGCCGGTCAGCCGGCGCGCGACTGACCGCCGGTCAGTCGTCGAGGCCGAGGGCGAACGCCTGCTCGAGGTCGACGTTCGAGTAGGCGCGGAACGCGATGAACGTCTCGGTGCGCACGACGCCCTGGACCTTGCTGATGCGGTCCGCGATGACGTCGGCGAGCTGGTCGTGCTCCTGGACCCGCACCATCGCGACGAGGTCCGCCTTGCCCGTCACCGAGTAGACCTCGCTGACGCCGCGCAGGTCCGCGACCTCCGACGCCACCTCGGGGATGCGTGCGGGGTCGGTGTCGATCAGGACGATGGCGGTGAGCATGGTTCCTCCGGGGACGGGTCGTCGTCAGGCGACCACTCTACGGTCGGCCCGGCCGACGCGTGGGCCAGGTCGACGCCGTCGGCGTCCGCGTGGCGCGCGACGTGGCGGGCCGTGGCCGCGAGGTCCACGTGCGACCCGGCCGAGCGGACCGGGCACGCCCAGGGACCCGTGACGTCGACGATCCGCACCCCGGGTTCCTGGAGCCACGACAGCAGGATCTCGGCCTCGTGCGGATGGCTCGCGGGGGCCGGCGGCACGGGTGGTGCCACCGTCTCGCCCGTCGCGACGAGCGCGTGCACGAGCGGCCACGGGTCGGTGCCCGGGGCGCTGACACCGGTCGCGGCGAGCCGCGCGTGCCGCACGACGACGACCTCCCACCCACCGGCGTCCGTCGGGCGCGCGGCGACGAGCTCGGCGCACGCGGCGAGCGGGGCGAGCCGCTGCGCACGCGCCGCGCCCGTGAGGAAGGCGCGCAGGCGCTGGGTGAGCTCGCCGGCCTGCTCGAAGCGCTCGTCGCGCGAGAGCGCCACGATGCGGCGCCCGAGCTCGGCGACCACGCGCGACGGGTCGCCCTCGAAGGCCTCGCGTGCGCCCGCCGCGACGTCGCCGTAGCCCGCGTCGCGCTCGGTCGTCGTGCACGGGGCGGAGCAGCGGCCCATCTCGGCGAGCACGCACGCCGTCGCGCCGGGCGAGGCGACGACGGGGAGACGCCGGGTGCACTGGCGCAGCGCGAAGGCGTCGTGCAGGGCGTCCACGGCGGCCTGGGCCTGGTGCCGCGAGGCGAACGGGCCGATGTGTGCCGCCGGTGCACGGACGTCGCGGACCAGCGAGAGGCGCGGGTACGCCTCGTCGGTGAGCCGGACCCACGTCATGCGCTCCGGGTGCCGCGACCGGCGGTTGTACCGCGGCGCGTGCTCGGCGATGAGGCGCAGCTCGCGGACCTGCGCCTCGAGCGGCGTCGCGCACACGACGGGCGTGACGGCGTGCGCGATGCGCACCATCTCGGTGATGCGCCCGCGCTTCTCCGAGCGCGTGAAGTACGACCGCACGCGGCGCCGGATCGACGTCGACGTGCCGACGTACAGCACCTCGTCGCCGGGGCCGCGGAAGAGGTAGACGCCGGGCGCGTCCGGCAGGCCGTCGGCGAGGTGGCGCTTGCGGCGCACGTCCTGCGGCACGGGGTCCGTCGCCCCGGCGAGGTCCTCCAGGTGCGTCACGCCGAGCGGGCCGAGGCGGCCGAGGAGCGCGTGCAGCACGTCGACGGTGGCGCGTGCGTCGGCGAGCGCGCGGTGGTCCGGCGTGACGGTGGCGCGGAAGAGGGCCGCGAGCGTCGCGAGCTTGTGGTTCGGCGCCTCGTCGCGCGTGACGACCCGCCGGGCGAGGGGCACGGTGTCGAGCACCTGGTTCCCGGGCCAGTCGTAGCCCGCGGAGCGGCACGCGGCCTTGAGGAACGAGATGTCGAACGGGGCGTTGTGCGCGACGAGCACGGCGCCGCGCGCGAACTCGAGGAAGCTGGGCAGCACGGCCTCGATGCGGGGCGCGGTGGCGACCATGGACGACGTGATGCCGGTGAGCCGGGCGACGAAGGCGGGGACGGGCACCCCGGGGTCGACGAGCGTCTGGAACTCGCCGAGCACCTCGCCGCCGCGCACCTTCACCGCGCCGATCTCCGTGATCCCGGCGCCCGCGGGGGAGCCGCCGGTCGTCTCGAGGTCGACGACGACGAACGTCACCTCGTGCAGCGGCGTGCCGAGGTCCTCGAGCGTGGGCTGGACGGGGACGCCCTGCGGTGCGGACCCGGCGCGGGGTGCGGCGAGGGCGGGTCCGGACGACATGGCGGCGAGGCTAGCGAGGGCCACCGACACCGCCGCCGCGAGGTCCGTCGGTCGCCCGCCGACACGAAGGCCGGGAGCCGGGGCGCGCGTCCCCGGGCGGCATAGGGTGGGACCGAGAGAATCAGGACGATCACGGACGAAGCGCCCGTGGTGACCCGCGGACGAGGTGCGGAGGAGGCGCGGCACATGGTGGCCGACGGACCGGAGGACGCCCTGCCCGCGGAGCCGGACGTGCCGCCGTCGGTCCGCAGCCTCCTCGTGGCCGCCGCGGCGGACGCGCTCGGAGCGCTCGACACGGCCCTGGTCCCGGTCGCGCTCCAGCGGGTGCGGGCCTTCGCGCCCCGGCGGCGGGCGACAGCCGGCGCGGCGCCCCTGTGGCGGGCCCTGGTCGACGACGCGGGGTTCCGGCACGCGGTCGCCGCGGCCTGGTCCCGCGAGCACGACAGCGAGCCGGAGCCCGACGCCGCGCCCCCGGACGGCCTGTCCCCGGCGCAGGTGCGCGAGCAGGCGGCGGGTGCCTTCCTCCTGCGGCCCGACGGCTGGCAGACGGAGGTGGAGCGGGCTCGCTCGCTCGACGACACCCTCCGGGCGGACCGGTCGGCCCGGGACGACGCGGCCCGCCTCCGCGTCGAGCGCGACCGGCTCGCCCGCCAGGTCGAGGAGCTCCAGGCGCGTGCCCGCGACGCCGACGCGCGCGCGGAGGCCGCGACGGCCGAGCTCGCCGTGGTACGCCGGACCGAGCGGCGGCTGCGCGCGGACGCGGACCGGGCGCGGGCCGAGGCGCGGGCCGCCGAGCGGGCGGCGCAGGGGGAGCGGGACGCCGCCGAGGTCGCGCTGCGGGACGCGCGCGAGGAACGTCGCGCGGCCGCCGTGGAGCTGGCCCGGGCGCGCGCGGAGCGGGACGAGGCACGCCGGGCGCGGACGTCGTCGGCCGACCTCGCGACGGCCCGGGCGCGGCTCCTGCTGGACACGGTGGTCGACGCGGCGGCGGGGCTCCGGCGCGAGCTCGCGCTCGGCCCGTCGACCACGACCCCGGCGGACGACGTCGCGGCCGGGCTGCCGGACGTGGTGCGTCCCCGGCCGGGCTCGCGCGGCCGCGCGGCGGACGACCCGGCGCTCGTGGACGACCTGCTGTCGGTCCCGCGGACGCACCTGGTCGTCGACGGCTACAACGTGACGAAGACGGGCTACGGCGAGCTGTCGCTCGCGGACCAGCGCGACCGGCTCCTCGCCGGCCTGCTCCGCGTGGCCGCCGCCGGCACGGAGGTCACCGTGTGCTTCGACGGCGCCGACGGCGGCCCCCGGCCGGTGCACGCCCCGCGCGGCGTGCGCGTGCTGTTCTCGTCGGGGGAGATCGCGGACGACCTCATCCGGCGCCTGGTCGCCGCCGAGCCGCCCGGGCGCCCGGTCGTCGTCGTGACGAGCGACCGCGCCGTCGCCGACGACGTGCAGGCGATGGGCGCGGCGTGCGTCCCGGCCCACGCGCTCCTGGCGCGGCTCGCCCGCCGCTGACGACGCGGCCCTCCCCGGCATGCTGCCGGGGAGGGCCGTGGTGCGCGGGGACGAGGGCCCCGGGCCGTGTCAGCGGACGGGTGCGGGCCCGTCCACGTAGATCGCCTCGACGTCGACCGCGAAGTCCTTGAGCACCTCGCTGCGCTTCACCTTGAGCGACGGCGTGAGGTAGCCGTTCTCGACCGTGAAGTCCGTCGTGAGGACCGTGAACTTGCGGATCGACTCGGCGCGGGAGACCGCCTGGTTCGCGCGCGTGACCGCGGCGTCGAGGGCGGCGAGGACGTCCGGGTCCTTGGCCGCCTGCTCGACGGTCAGCGGCTCCTTGCCGTGCATGCTCGCCCAGCCGGGCAGGCCCTCCGGGTCGAGCGTCACCAGGGCGCCGATGAACGGCTTCTGGTCGCCCACGACGACGCACTGCGAGACGAGCGCGTGCGCGCGGATCCGGTCCTCGAGGACGGCGGGCGCGACGTTCTTGCCGCCCGCGGTGACGATGATCTCCTTCTTGCGCCCGGTGATGCGCAGGAAGCCGTCTTCGTCGAGCGAGCCGAGGTCGCCGGTGCGGAACCAGCCGTCGACGAACGCGTCCGCGGTCGCCTGCTCGTTGTTGTGGTAGCCGCGGAAGATGTGGTCCCCGCGCAGGAGGATCTCGCCGTCCTCGGCGATCCGGGCGCCGCAGCCGGGGAGCTGCTCGCCGACGGTCCCGATCTTCGTGTTCCCCGGGCGGTTGACGCTCGTCGGCGCCGTCGACTCGGTGAGGCCGTAGCCCTCGAGGATCCGCACGCCGATGCCGCGGTAGAAGTGGCCGAGGCGCTCGCCGAGCGGCGCGCCGCCGGAGACGGCGTACTTCGCGCGACCGCCGAGCGCGTGCCGGAGCTTCTTGAAGACGAGCGCGTCCGCGACCTTGTGCTGCAGGCGCAGCCCGATGCCCGGCCCCGACGGCTCGTCGAGCGCGCGCGAGTACGCGATCGCGGTCGCGGCGGCCCAGTGGAAGATCTTCAGCTTGCCGCCCGCGGCCGCCTTCTGCTCCGAGGAGTTGTAGACCTTCTCGAAGACGCGCGGCACCGAGAGGATGTACGTCGGCTTGAACGTGCCGAGGTCCTCGAGCAGCGTCTTGGTGTCCGGCGTGTGGCCCAGCACCGTGCCGCCGGCCACGACGAGCACGCCGATGAACCGCGCGAACACGTGGGCGAGCGGCATGAACAGCAGCGTGCGGCCGCCCGGCTCCCCGAAGACCTCGGGCACGGCGGCCACGGCGTTGACCGTGAGGGAGTAGAAGTTCTGGTGCGTGAGCTCCGCGCCCTTGGGGCGGCCGGTCGTGCCGGACGTGTAGATGATCGTCGCGACGTCCGCGAGGTCGGCCAGGCCGCGTCGGCGCACGATCTCGGCGTCGTCCACGCCGGCGCCGTCGGCCGTGAGCGTGGCGATCGCGCCCGCGTCGATCGCCAGCACGTCCTGCAGGGCCGGGGCCTGGTCGCGCACCTCCTCGACCGTCGCCGCGTGCGCCTCGGTCTCCACGACGAGCAGGCGCACGTCCGCGTCCGAGAGGATCCACTGCACCTGCTCCGGGCTCGACGTCTCGTAGAGCGGCACGGGCACGGCACCCGCCGCCCACGTCGCCCAGTCGAGCAGCGTCCACTCGTAGCGCGTGCGCGACATGATGCCCACGTGGTCGCCCGGCTGGATGCCGCGGGCGACGAGCCCCTTCGCGACGGCGACGACCTCGGCGTCGAACTCGCGCGCGCTGAGCGCCTGCCACGCACCGTCGGCACCCGTGCGGCGCTCGACCATCGGCGCGGCCGGGTCGGCCGCGACGCGGCTCGCGAGGAGGTCGTTGAGGTTCTTCGAGGGATCGACTTCGACGATCCGTGGGGCGCTGATCTCGTCCATTCTGGCTCCAGTGGCAGTAGTCGACGGTGGGAGAACCCTACCCAGTGGCGGCGTGTGCCCGAGACCTGCCGTTGTCGGTAGGCTTCAGGTGCTGTGCGCTGCTTGCGCAACGTTTCGCGCGGGCGCGGAGTTCCGGTGGCCCGACCCGTGGCGCGGGGTCGAGGCCCCGTCGTCGTGCGTGGTCCGTGAGCGGGCGAGCACCCGCAGCGAGACCTTGCAGTCAGCGGAACCGAGCGAGTAGAGGACGGGACATGCACGCCATCGGGGTGGACATCGGCGGGACGAAGATCGCGGCCGGGGTCGTCGACGAGAAGGGCGAGATCCTCGTCCAGACGCGCCGCGACACCGAGCCCGACGACGTCGCGAGCATCGACCGCGCCATCGCCGACGTCTATGCCGAGCTCACCGCCGACCACGAGGTCGGCGCGATGGGCCTCGCGGCGGCCGGCTTCGTCAGCCCGGACCGCACCTCGGTGCTCTTCGCGCCGAACATCGCGTGGCGCGAGTACCCGCTGGCGCGCAACGTGCGCGAGCTCATCGGCGACGTCGACGTCCCGATCGTCGTGGAGAACGACGCGAACGCGGCGGGCTGGGCGGAGTTCCAGTTCGGCGTCGCGCGCGACGCGACCGACATGCTCATGCTCACGGTCGGCACGGGGCTCGGGGGCGCGATCGTCGTCGACCGCGAGCTCGTGCGCGGCAAGTGGGGCGTCGCGGCGGAGGTCGGCCACATGCGCGTCGTCCCCGGCGGGCACTACTGCGGCTGCGGCCACGAGGGCTGCTGGGAGCAGTACGCGTCCGGGCGCGCCCTCGTGCGCGACGGGCAGAACGCCCTCATCGCCCAGCCGGACCGCGCGACGCGCCTGCTCGAGATCTGTGGCGGAGACCCGGACAAGCTCAACGGCCCCCAGATCACGCAGGCCGCGCAGGAGGGCGACGACCTCGCGGTCGAGCTGCTCGCGAACCTCGGCCGCTGGATCGGCGAGGGCGCGGCGTCGGTCACGGCGCTGCTCGACCCCGAGCTCATCGTCATCGGCGGCGGCGTCGGCGCGGCGGGCGACCTCCTGCTCCAGCCGGTGCGGCGCGCGTTCGCCGACCAGCTCTCGGCGCGCGGGCACCGCCCGGAGGCGCGGATCGAGCTCGCCGAGCACGGCAACGAGGCGGGCATCGTCGGCGCCGCGGACCTCGCGCGCCGCTGACGGGCGGCGCGGGCGCGGTGCGGGGGAGGCGCGGGCGTCAGACGACGGCGCCCGGCCCCCGGTCGTCGTCGTCCCGCCGGTGCGGCATGCGCCAGAGCAGGATCGCGAGCCCCACGAGGAAGACGCCGCCGCCCACCTGCGCGACGAGCACGGGGTACGGGCGTGCCACGACCAGCACGACGAGCAGCAGGATCGGCACGCCGACGACGAGCGCCCACGCCATCGTCAGGAGCGGGTCGCGCCCGAGGACGAGCGGCGGGTCCGGCGGCACGAAGTGGCTCTCGGCCTCCTCGAGGTCCTCGACCTCGGGCGTCGTGGGCCAGTCCCGCGGCCCCGTCGGGCGCACCCAGGGCGCCACGGGCACGGACCCGAGCACGTCGCGGCCGCTGCGCGGGGAGCCCTCGGGCGCTCCGGCCGTCGGGTCCTGCGCGGCCCGGGGGTCGTCGCCTGGCCGGGCGCCCGGCTCGGACCGGTCGAGCTCGGACAGGTCCGCGAGCTCGGCCACGATGCCGGCCCACCGGGCGTCGACGTCGAGCGCGGGCTCGGGCGACTCGTCGCGCGGCGCCGTCGCCTCCCCGTCGTCGGCGGCAGGGTGGTCCGCACCCGGCGCCGCGTCGTCGGGCGTGGGGTCGGGGACGTCGTCGGGCTGCGGGGAGTCCGGCTGGGCGTTCGGTGCGGCCATGGGAATCACTCTAGAGTCGGATGCACGTCCCGCGCCGGGACCCCGCGAGGAGGAACGTTGTTCTACTGGTTCATGAAGCAGGTGATGGTCGGCCCGATCCTGCGGCTCCTGTACCGTCCCTGGACGCGGGGCGTCGAGCACGTGCCGGACGAGGGCGGTGCCATCCTCGCGAGCAACCACCTCGCGGTGATCGACTCGTTCATCCTGCCGCTCGTCCTCGACCGCAAGGTCCAGTTCCTCGGCAAGTCCGACTACTTCACGGGCACGGGCGTCAAAGGCCGCCTGACCGCGGGCTTCATGCGCGGCGTCGGGACGATCCCCGTGGACCGCGCGGGCGGCAAGGCGAGCGAGGCCGCGCTCGAGACGGGCCTGCGCGTCCTGCGCGAGGGCGACCTGTTCGGCATCTACCCGGAGGGCACGCGCAGCCCGGACGGACGGCTGTACCGCGGCAAGACGGGCGTCGCGCGCCTCGCGCTCGAGTCGGGCGCCCCGGTGGTCCCGGTCGCGATGGTCGGGACGAACATCGCGCAGCCGATCGGCAAGGTCATCCCCACGCCGATGCGCATCGGGGTCGTCATCGGCGAGCCCCTCGACTTCTCGCGCTACCGCGGCATGGAGAACGACCGCTTCATCCTGCGCGCCGTCGCCGACGAGATCCAGTACGCGATCATGCGGCTGTCCGGCCAGGAGTACGTCGACATCTACGCGGCCACGGCCAAGGCGCGCCTCGCGGCCGGCCACACCGAGTCCGAGGTGGCGGGCGGAGCCCCCGGCGGGCGTCCCGCCCCGGACGTCCAGGTCCCGGAACCGCCGCCGGAGCCCGGCGCGGCGTCAGTAGACTGAGCGACGGCCGGTCGCGCCGGGCCCGTGCAGGGCCCGAGCCCCGTCGCCGCCACCCCGCCGGACCGCGTCCGTCCGGCCAGGATCCGTCCTACGAGAGGTTCTGAGTTCACATGTCGGTTCGTCGCGTCGCCCTCCTCACCGCGGGCGGTTTCGCCCCGTGCCTGTCCTCCGCGGTCGGGGGTCTCATCGAGCGGTACACGGAGCTCGACCCGGAGATCGAGATCATCGCCTACCAGTACGGCTACCACGGCCTGCTGACCGGCACGAAGATCGTCGTGGACTCCGAGGGGCGCAAGCAGGCGGGGATCCTGCACCGCTTCGGCGGCTCGCCGATCGGCAACTCGCGCGTCAAGCTCACCAACGCGGCCGACTGCGTCAAGCGCGGCCTCGTCCAGGAGGGCCAGGACCCGCTGCAGGTCGCCGCGGAGCAGCTCAAGGCGGACGGCGTCGACGTGCTGCACACGATCGGCGGCGACGACACGAACACGACCGCGGCCGACCTCGCCGCGTACCTCCACGAGAACGGCTACGAGCTCACGGTCGTGGGCCTGCCGAAGACGATCGACAACGACGTGATCCCGATCCGTCAGTCGCTCGGTGCGTGGACCGCCGCCGAGGAGGCCGCGGGCTTCGCCGCCAACGTCATCGGCGAGCACCGCTCGGGCCCGCGCATGCTCATCGTGCACGAGGTCATGGGTCGGCACTGCGGCTGGCTCACCGCGGCGTCCGCCGCCGAGTACCGCAAGTGGCTCGACGCGCAGGAGTGGGCCCCGGCCCTCGGCCTGACGCGCGAGCGCTGGGACGTCCACGCGGTCTTCCTGCCGGAGCTCGCGCTCGACATCGACGCCGAGGCCGAGCGCCTCAAGGCGATCATGGACGAGCAGGGCAACGTCAACATCTTCCTGTCCGAGGGCGCCGGCATGCACGAGATCGTGGCGCAGCTCGAGGCGGCGGGCGAGGAGGTCCAGCGCGACCCGTTCGGCCACGTCAAGCTCGACACGGTCAACCCCGGCCAGTGGTTCGCCAAGCAGTTCGCCGAGAAGCTGGGCGCCGAGAAGGTCATGGTCCAGAAGTCCGGCTACTTCTCGCGCGCGGCCGCCGCGAACGCCGAGGACCTGCGCCTCATCAAGTCGATGACCGACCTCGCGGTCGAGTGCGCGCTGCGCGGCGAGTCGGGCGTCATCGGCCACGACGAGGAGAACGGCGACCGCCTGCGCGCCATCGAGTTCCCGCGCATCGCCGGCGGCAAGGCGTTCGACGTGTCGCAGCAGTGGTTCGGCGAGCTCCTCGAGGGCATCGGCCAGCCGCTCGTGCCCGCGGCGCCCGCAGCCCACTGACCGGCACCACCGCACCAGGAACCTCGTCAGGGGACGCCGTATGACCACCACGAGCGAGCCGGGGACCGACTCCGGGCTCGACCACTTCCGCACGCTCGTCGCGCTCCAGCAGCCGACGTGGCCGGACGAGGCGGCGCTCGACGCCGTCCGTGACCGGCTGGCGGCCTCCGCGCCGCTCGTGGTGCCGGCGGCTGCCGACACGCTGCGCTCCCGCCTGGCCGCGGCCGGGCGGGGCGAGGCGTTCCTCCTGCAGGGGGGCGACTGCGCCGAGACGTTCGCCGAGGCGAACGCCGACCGGATCCGCAACAAGATCCGCACCATCCTGCAGATGGCGGTCATCCTCACGCACGGCGCGAGCATGCCCGTCGTGAAGATGGGCCGCATGGCCGGGCAGTACGCCAAGCCGCGCAGCTCCGACTCGGAGACGCGCGACGGCGTGACCCTGCCCGCGTACCGGGGCGACATGATCAACGGCCACGCCTTCACGCCCGAGGCGCGGATGCCCGACCCGGAGCGCCTCGTCCAGGCGTACCAGATCTCCGCGGCGACGTGGAACGTCGTGCGCGCGTTCACGACCGGCGGCTTCGCGGACCTGCGCCAGGTCCACGAGTGGAACCGCGGCTTCATGCGCAACCCGGCCTACGCGCGGTACGAGCGGACGGCGTCCGAGATCGACCGCGCGATCCGCTTCATGGACGCGTGCGGCGCCGACTTCGACGCGCTGCGCACCGTCGAGTTCTTCGTCAGCCACGAGGCGCTCGTGCTCGACTACGAGCGCGCGCTCACGCGCCGCGACGCGCGCACGGGGGACGCGTACGACACCTCCGCCCACTTCCTGTGGATCGGGGAGCGCACGCGCCAGCTCGACGGCGCGCACGTCGACTTCCTCTCGCGCGTCGCGAACCCGATCGGGGTCAAGCTCGGCCCGACGACGACGCCCGACGTCGCGCTGGAGCTCGCCCGCCGTCTCAACCCCGACGACGTCGAGGGCCGCCTGACCTTCGTCACGCGCATGGGCGCGGGCAACGTGCGCGACGCGCTCCCGCCGCTCGTCGAGGCCGTCGCGCGCGCGGGCGTGCCCGTCACGTGGGTCACGGACCCCATGCACGGCAACACCATCACGTCCGCGAGCGGCTACAAGACGCGCCGGTTCGACGACGTCCTCGACGAGGTGCGCGGCTTCTTCGAGGTGCACCGCGCCGCGGGGACCGTGCCGGGCGGGCTGCACGTCGAGCTCACGGGCGACGACGTGACCGAGGTGCTGGGCGGGAGCGAGGAGATCGACGACGCGGGGCTCGCCCTGCGCTACGAGACGCTCGTCGACCCGCGCCTCAACCACCAGCAGTCGCTGGAGATGGCCTTCCAGGTCGCGGAGATGCTGCGCGGCTGAGGGCGCGGGGGAGACGGCGTCTCCCGTCGAGCACAGGGCTGTGGCCCGTCCCGTGGTCGGGGCGGGCCACGGCCGTCTGCGCGGCGCGGGAGGTCAGAAGACGTTGAGGACGATCGTCGAGCCCTTGGGCGCGGTGCGCCCGTCGCCGCCCGGAGGGTCCTGGGCGTAGACGATGTTGAGCGGGTGGATGCCCTGCGGGTAGCGGATCTCCACCTGGAAGCCTGCGTCCTTCAGGGCCTTCTCGGCGTCGGCGACGTTGCGGGTGCTCACGTTCGGGACCTCGACGAGCGGGGGTCCGAGCGACACTACGACGTTCACGGTGTCCTTCCGGTGGGCGTCGGAGCCCTGCTCGGGGTCCTGGCGGATCACGAGCCCTGCGCCGACGGTCTCGGAGTACTCCTCGGTGACGGCGGGGACGAGGCCCTGCTCCTCGAGCGCGGCGACCGCGGCGTCCTTCGCGGAGCCCGTGACCTGCGGCACGACGACGGGCGCCGGCCCGGACGAGACGGTGAGCACCACCGGCACGTCGTGCCGGATCGTGGCGCCCTCCTCGATGACGTTGCCGTCGGGGTCCTTCACGGCCATGACCTGGCCCGACGGCACCTCGTCGTGCGGCGTGGCGACGGGGTCGCCCAGCGTCAGGTCGGCGCCCTCGATGGCGGCGGTCGCCTCCTCCTGCGTCGCGCCCACGAGGCCGGTCGGCACCGTGAGCATCCGCACGCCCTTCGACACGACGAGCCGCACGCTGCCGTCCTTGCGCACGTCCTCGCCGGACGCCGGGTCGGTCGCCACCACGGCGCCCTCGGGCACGGCGTCGTCGTAGCGCTCCTCGACCGTGTGGGAGAGGCCCGCGTCGTCGAGGATCGCGACGGCCTCCGGGCGCGCCGCCTCGACGAGGCCGTCCGGGACCTGGGTGTAGGCGCCCGGCCCGGACGAGAACCACCACGCGGCGCCGCCGCCGACGCCCGCGAGGACGAGGAGCACGACGAGCGACCAGACGACCACGCGGCCGTGACCGCGTCGCCGCGCCGGGGTCGGGGCAGCAGGGGGCGGCGGGCCGGGCCGCGTGGTCGGCGCGACGACGTGCCCGACGGCGAGCGGCTCGGTGAGGCCCGCGGCCTCGCGGTCGCGCAGGCTGAGCGCCGCGAGGGACGCGGTCGCGGCGGCGGACGGGTCGTCGGGCTCGGTCCGCGGGCCCGGACCCGGCGGGGGCGGCACGACGGCGGACCCCCCGGCGGGCGGGTCGACGCGCCGCTCGAGGTCGGCCGGGTCGAGCGCCGCGCGGGTCGAGCGCACGAGCGCGAGCGCGGCGCCGGCGTCGGCCGGGCGGTCGGCGGGGTCGCGCGCGGCGAGCGCGCACAGCAGGTCGTCGACCTCGGGCGGGATCCACGGGGCGACGTCCGACGGCGGCGGCACGTCGTTGTTCACGTGCTGGAACGCGACCTGGATCGGCGTCGTGCCGGTGTGCGGGACGGTGCCGAGCAGCATCTCGTACGCGAGGATGCCCGCCGCGTAGACGTCGGTGCGGGCGTCGCACGTGCCGGTCGCGATGAGCTCGGGGGAGAGGTAGGCGACGGTCCCGAGGATCGTGCCCGTCGTCGTCGCGGTCACCTCGTTCACGGCGCGGGCGAGACCGAAGTCGGTGACCTTGAGCCGGCCCTCGGTGTCGAGCAGGACGTTCTCGGGCTTGATGTCGCGGTGCACGAGCCCTGCGCGGTGGGCGGCGGCGAGCGCGTCGAGCACGTGGTCGAGCGCGTCGAGCGTGCGACCCAGCGTCAGGGTGCGCTCGGTGAGCATGGTGCGGCGCAGGTTCGACCCCGCCACGTACTCCATCGTCAGGTAGCTGGTGTCGCCGTCGAGGCCTTGGTCGTACACGGCGACGAGGCCCGGGTGGGTGAGGCGGGCCGCGGCGCGCGCCTCACGGCGGAAGCGGGAGACGAAGTCGGCGCCGGACGCGCCCTCGGCGAGGTGGGGGTGCATGACCTTGAGCGCGACCTCGCGCTCGAGCCGACGGTCGACCGCGAGGTACACCGTCGCCATGCCGCCTCGCGCGATGCGCGAGACGACCTCGTACCGCCCGTCGACCAGGCGGCCGACGAGGGGATCGGTCGTCACGGTGGCCACGGGGAGAGTCTAGGTGGCCGGGTGTCACGATCCGGTGAGCGCGGCGCGCACGGCGTGGGTGTCGTGTGGAGGCACGCCGTAGGCTTGCCCGGTGACCGATCGCGACACCAGCCCCCGCCCCACGCTCGACGACCTCGTCGGCGAGTGGCTGACCCTCCCCGACGTCGCCGAGGCGCTCGGCACCGACGTCGGCAAGGTGCGCCGTCTCGTGCAGGAGCGGCGCGTCGTGGGCGTGAAGCGCGGCGAGCGCACGACGTTCCAGGTCCCGGCGCGCTTCCTCGTTCCGCTGCACCTGGTCGACCCGGCGAACGCCGGCCGCCCGGACGAGAGCGGCCGCGTGGGTGTCCTGTCGAGCCTGCAGGGCACGATCGTCGTCCTCACCGACGCCGGCTTCGACGACGCCGAGATCCTCGAGTGGCTCTTCACCCCGCACGACGAGCTCGGCGAGGCCCCGTTCGACACGCTCCTCAGCGGGCACAAGGCGCGCGTGCGCCGCGTGGCGCAGTCCGAGCTCTGACGCGTTCCGCCCGCCGCCCCGATCGTCCGGGCCTGTGCCGGGCCGACGGGCGGCGGTGCGGTCAGGCCGTGCGCTCGACGGCGGCGCGCGCGAGCAGCGCGAGCATCGTCGCGCCCGGCTCCGCGAGCCCGGCCCCGTCGAGGGCGGCCGCGGCGCGCTCGGTGAGCTCCGCGATGAGCGACTCGACGGCGTCGCGCGCGCCTGTCTCGACGAGGACGGCGCGCAGGTCCTCCACCGTGGTCGGGTCGAGGTCCGGGTCGCCCAGGTGCGTGAGCAGCAGCTCGCGCTGCGCGGGCGTCGCCGCGGCCAGCGCGCGCACGACGAGCACCGTGCGCTTGCCCTCGCGCAGGTCGTCGCCGGCCGGCTTGCCGGTGACCTGCGCGTCGCCGAAGACGCCGAGCACGTCGTCGCGGAGCTGGAACGCCTCGCCCACGGGCAGGCCGAACGCGCTCGTCGCGGCGACCGCGTCGTCGTCGGCACCGGCGAGCGCCGCGCCGAGCGCGATGGGGTGCTCGACGCTGTAGCGCGCGGACTTCGAGCGGATGACGGCCCGGGCCCGCTCCTCGTCGGCCGCCGGGTCCTCGCCCCACGGCAGGACCTGCGCGTGCACGTCGAGGTACTGGCCGGCCGTGACCTCCGTCTGCATGCGGCCGAACACGCGTCGCGACCGCGTGGCGACCGCGGGTGCGAGGTCGTCGAGCGCGTCGCCGAGCTCCCGGTGGCTCGCGATGAGCGCGAGGTCGCCGAGCAGGATCGCGGCGTTCTCGCCGTACCGCGCGCCGTCGCCGGACCAGCCGAGGTCGCGGTGGCGCGCCGCGAAGGCGCGGTGCGCCGTCGGGCGGCCGCGCCGGGTGTCAGAGGAGTCCATGACGTCGTCGTGGAAGAGCGCCGCCGCCTGGAACAGCTCGAGCGCCGCGCCGGCGCGCAGCACCGTGGTCCGGTGCGGGCCCGCGGCGTCACCGCCGTGCGCGCGCCACGACCAGTAGCAGAACGCGGCGCGCAGGCGCTTGCCGCCCGCGAGCAGCTCCTGCGTCGCGTCGGCGAGCAGATCCGTGTCCGGGTGGGTCCCGGCGAGCTCGGCGCGCAGCGCCGCGGTCGAGGCGTGCAGGGCGTCGTCGACGCCGGTGCGCACCCCCTCGCGGTCGACGAGCGCGGCGGGGCTCGGGTCGGTGAGGTCCTCCGACGCCTGGGGAGGGACGGAGGGCGAGGTCGGCAGCGACGGGTTGGGCACGGGGGCAGCCTATGCGGAGCGAGCGCCACCCTGCCCGCCCGGTCTGGTGGCGGTCGGGCGGCGCGGCACCTCAGCCGGCGGCGACCTGGCCGCTGATCGTCACGAGGCGTTCCGTCTCGTCGTCGAAGACGCCGACGGCGACCGACTCGGTCGGGGCCTCGGGCGCCGTCGTGCGGACGAACGTGGTGAGCGAGGTGAGCGCGCTCGGCACGGTCGACGGCGACACCGCGAAACCGGCCACGCCCAGCGTGTCGGTGTAGTAGGCGGTGAGCGCCTCGACCGTGTCCGTGGAGCGCAGGTTCAGCGTGACGTCCACGAGCGCGCCGTCCTGCGACGGCCGCGCCGAGCTCGCGAGCACCTCGGCGCCCGGCGCCACCGGGACGAGCGCGGCGGGGAACCCCTCCACCAGGTCCCCGACCGCCGAGGCGGCGTCGTAGTCGGGCAGCGGCGTGCCCGGCGCGCCGGAGTCGGCGTCCGGCGCCGGTTGCTCCTCCCGGGGTGCCGCGGCGCTCTGCACGTCGCCCAGGTCCGCCTGGCACCCCGCGAGCGTCGAGCCCAGCACGGCCGCGACGAGGACGACGGCGGCCCGGCCGACGGGGGAGAGCGCCGGGTGCGCGGCGGCGCGGGTTCGTGGTGGCACGCGCACACCGTAGTCACCCGCGCGTGCGCGAGCCACCACCGAGGTCGGGGGCCGACCACAGCCCCGGGTGCCCGCCCCGCGTCGTCCACAGCCGGGCGGCGGGCGCCCCGCACGCCGCCCCGACCGACTGGGATGGGCGCATGACGACCCTCATCCGGGCCCAGGGCCCGCGCGAGCTCCTCGCCTACGTCCCCTTCCGGCTCGGCTACCGACCGCAGGACAGCGTCGTCCTCGTGGGGCTGCGGCCACCGCGCGGCCGCATCGGTCTCGTCGTGCGCGTCGACGTCGCCGACGCGGCGGACGTCGAGCACGGGCCGCAGCTCGCGCGGTCCGTCGTGGGGCACCTCGCGGCCGACGGCGCACGCCGCGTCGTGCTCGTCGTCTACTCCGACGCGCCGCTGCGCGCGGCGGGCGTCGCGGCGCGGGTGCGGGCCGCCGTCGAGCACTGCCGCGAGGCCGCCGAGCCGCACCACGGGCCCGTCGAGGCGTGGGTCGTGTCGTCGACGGGCTGGTACGCGCTCGACTGCGCCGAGGACGACTGCTGCCCGCCGGAGGGAAGGTCGCTGCGCGAGCTCGAGTCGAGCGAGGTCGGCGCGCACATGGTGCTGTCCGGGGCGGCGCTCGCGGACTCGCGCGAGGAGGCGCTGCGGATCCCGCCCGCGGGCGCGGACGCGCGGCGCCGTGCGGCGCGCGCGGCACGGCGGGTGCGCGACCGCGACCGGTCCGTGGCGGCCGGCGACGACGTCGCGTCCCGGGTCGCGGCGCGGGTCTCCGCCCTCGCGCTGTGGCGGACCGCGGTCGCGCAGGTCGTCGCGCGCGACCGGGCGCGGGACGGCGGGCCGGTCGACGACGGCGCCGGTGCCGCGGTGCCCGCCGCGACGGTCCTCGGGCGCCTGGCCGCGGGCCTCGAGTCGGTCCCCGTGCGCGACGCCGTGCTCCTCTCCCTCGTGCCGGGGACCGACGACCTGCCGGACCGCACGGTGCGGGGCGGCGACGTGGACGCCGGGACGGGCCGCGCCATCGCGGCCGTCGTTGACCCAGGCGCGGGCCTCGCGCCCGACCCAGCGGTCACCGGACCGGCGAGGGCCGTGCTCGAGGCCGTCGTCGCCCACGCGCCGCGCGGGAGCACCGCGCCCGCGCTGACGCTCCTGGCGCTCGTGGCCTGGTGGCACGGCGACGGCGGCTGGGCCCGTCGGCGGCTCGCCGAGGCGCTGGCGGAGGACCCGACGTACCGGCTCGCGCTGCTGCTCGCGAGCGCGCTCGACGCCGGCGTCCCGCCGGGCTGGGTCCGCGCCGACGCGTGCGCCGACACGCACGACGTCGGGTAGGTTCGACGCAACACGACCTGCGGTCGCCCCCGCGGCCGGCCGCACCCACGAGCCGTCTCCGGAGGACACATGAGCGTCGTCGTCGCGCACCTGAGCACGCCCGAGGGCCGCGAGGCTCTCGACAGCGCGGCCACCGAGGCCGTCCGGCGCGGCACCGACCTCGTCGTCGTCGTGACCGAGGCCTCCATGGCGACTCCCGAGCTGGTCGCCGCGCACGAGGACGACCTGCGACGCGTGGAGGCACGCCTCGAGGGGACGGGCACGACGCTGCGCCGCGAGCAGGGCTCGTCGGACCTCGCGGACGACCTCGTGGGCGCCGCGGAGCGGTCGTCGGCGGACCTCATCGTCATCGGGCTGCGTCGGCGCAGCCCCGTGGGCAAGCTCAT
Source organism: Cellulosimicrobium sp. AB352 (assembly GCF_049538415.1). NCBI lineage: Bacteria > Bacillati > Actinomycetota > Actinomycetes > Micrococcales > Promicromonosporaceae > Cellulosimicrobium > Cellulosimicrobium sp. AB352. The sequence continues at coordinate 23,636 of NZ_JBMVFX010000001.1, forward strand.
CCTCGGCTCGAACGCCCAGCGCATCCTGCTCGACGCGCCCTGCCCCGTGCTGGCCGTCAAGCCCGAGCGGCCCGCCGGCGTCTGACCCGGCCCGCGCGTCGGCGCAGACGGGGATCCCTGCGGTCCGGCGCGCGGAGCGCGCAGGGTGAGGGCAGCGCGGTCAGGGGAATCTTCCGGGGCCCCGGCCCGTTGTACACGTCACGAATCCGGGTGACGAACGTCGTGACGACGTGGTGCGCCGGGCCGTCGGGAGACGGCCAGGTCCGACATCACCCCGTGTCGCGGCGTCCGGCGCACGGATCGCCGGTACAATATAGGTAGTCCGCCAGAGCCCGACGACTCACCGTGAGAGTCCAGAGCAGCCCGCACTTCACGGTTCACGTCCCCGCTCCGGCGGCCCTACCGCCCCCCATGATTGCCGAAAGGTCGGTTTGTGGCGCCCTCAACCCCGATTTCCGCACTCCCGCGAGAGTTCGAGCACCCCGCCCTGCAGGAGCTCCTGCGGCGCGGCAGCGCGAACGGTCGCGTCGACGCCGAGAGCTTCCGCACCGCGTGCGAGCAGGCTGCCGTCAACGACGCCAAGCGGCTGAAGGCGGTCTTCCGCGCGCTCGCGGGCGCCGGCGTCGAGGTCGACATCCCGACCACGACGAAGGTGGCCGCGGCGGCTTCCCCGCGCAGCACGACGACCGCGCGCACCAAGCCCGCCGCGACGAAGTCCGCGTCGGCGACCAAGCGCACGACCACGACGAAGGCCGCCCCGGCTGCCGACGCCGAGGGTGCGGAGACCTCGTCGACCGGCCCCGCCAAGCCCGCCGCCCGCAAGACCGCGGCCAAGGCCCCCGCCAAGTCCAAGGCGACGCCCGCGCGCGCCAAGAAGAAGGACGACGACGAGGACGACGCCGAGGTCGAGATCGAGGACCTCGAGATCGACGTGACCGAGGACGAGGAGGCCGCGGAGCCGGGTGCCAAGAAGGCTGCCGCCGCCGCGCCGAGCGACGAGCCCGAGGAGACCGGCTTCGTCGTCTCCGACGCGGACGAGGACGACGCCCCGGTCCAGCAGGTCGTGACCGCGGGTGCGACGGCCGACCCGGTCAAGGACTACCTCAAGCAGATCGGCAAGGTCGCGCTGCTGAACGCGGAGCAGGAGGTCGAGCTCGCGAAGCGGATCGAGGCCGGTCTGTTCGCGGAGGAGAAGCTCGCGGCCGAGGGCGACGACCTGGACCGCAAGCTCAAGCGTGAGCTGCAGTGGATCGCGCACGACGGCAAGCGGGCGAAGAACCACCTGCTGGAGGCGAACCTGCGTCTGGTGGTGTCGCTGGCCAAGCGGTACACGGGTCGCGGCATGCTGTTCCTGGACCTGATCCAGGAGGGCAACCTCGGTCTGATCCGTGCGGTCGAGAAGTTCGACTACACCAAGGGCTACAAGTTCTCGACGTACGCGACGTGGTGGATCCGGCAGGCGATCACGCGCGCGATGGCGGACCAGGCGCGCACCATCCGTATCCCGGTGCACATGGTCGAGGTCATCAACAAGCTCGCGCGCGTGCAGCGTCAGATGCTGCAGGACCTGGGCCGGGAGCCCACCCCCGAGGAGCTCGCCAAGGAGCTCGACATGACCCCGGAGAAGGTCGTCGAGGTCCAGAAGTACGGCCGCGAGCCCATCTCGCTGCACACGCCGCTCGGCGAGGACGGCGACTCGGAGTTCGGTGACCTCATCGAGGACTCCGAGGCCATCGTCCCGGCGGACGCGGTGAGCTTCACGCTCCTGCAGGAGCAGCTGCACCAGGTGCTCGACACGCTGAGCGAGCGCGAGGCGGGCGTCGTCTCGATGCGGTTCGGCCTTTCGGACGGGCAGCCCAAGACGCTCGACGAGATCGGCAAGGTCTACGGCGTGACGCGCGAGCGCATCCGCCAGATCGAGTCGAAGACGATGTCGAAGCTGCGCCACCCGAGCCGCTCGCAGGTGCTGCGCGACTACCTCGACTGACGCGTCGCGGCGCGCGGCCGGTGCGCACCACCGGCCGCCCGCCGTCCGTCGCACGACGAAGGCCCCGAGGAGATCTCCTCGGGGCCTTCGTCGTGTCTGAGGTCTGTCTCTGAGGTGGTCGTCGCGGGGGACCGGGCGGTGGAGCCGGTCCCCGCGGTCGTGCGCTCCTGGCGCGGGACGGTGCTCGGCGGACCGGCGCGTCAGCGCGCGCCGTGCTCCGCGAGCAGCTTGTCGGTCTCGTCCTGGATGGACGTCGCGAGGTCGGTGTAGGCATCCGCGTGCGCCCGCGCGTGGTGGCCGCAGAACAGCAGCTCGCCGCTCGGCAGGACCACACGGACGTACGCCTGGGCCCCGCAGCGGTCGCAGCGGTCGGCCGCGGTCAGCGGTTCGGTGGTGGTCGTCGTAGCAGTCACATGAACATCAAACCATCCCCTCCTGAGGTTTCGTCCCGGGGGAGGGCCGGGTTCGCTACCCGCGAAGCGCGCTCACCCGGCGCCGTCGTCTCCCGCCGGCATCTCACGCATCCCGCCGCATCCCGCCCGATCGCGCGGCGTCCGCGGCAGCGCGGCGGGGCAGCACCGCGCTGTGGGCGCCCTCGTCTAGGCTTGCCGCCGTGACGACCACCTCCGCTGAGTCCAGCTACACCGCTCGGCACCTGTCCGTGCTCGAGGGCCTCGAGGCCGTGCGCAAGCGCCCGGGCATGTACATCGGCACGACCGACTCGCGCGGTCTCATGCACTGCCTCTGGGAGATCATCGACAACTCGGTCGACGAGGCGCTCGCGGGCAACTGCTCGAAGATCCGGGTCGTGCTGCACGCCGACACCTCCGTGACGGTCGAGGACGACGGCCGCGGCATCCCCGTCGACATCGAGCCGAAGACGGGCCTGTCCGGCGTCGAGGTCGTCTTCACCAAGCTGCACGCGGGCGGCAAGTTCGGCGGCGGGTCGTACACCGCGTCGGGTGGTCTGCACGGTGTCGGCGCGTCCGTCGTCAACGCGCTGTCCTCGCGTCTCGACGTCGAGGTCGACCGCGGCGGCAAGACGCACCGCATGACCTTCCACCGCGGCGAGCCGGGCGTGTTCAGCGACCCGAAGACGGGCCCGACGCCGGACGCCCCGTTCGAGCCGTTCGTGTCCGGGTCCGAGCTCGCGGTCGTCGGGAAGACGAAGCGCGGCGTCACCGGCACGCGCGTCCGCTACTGGGCGGACCGCCAGATCTTCCTCAAGACGGCCGTCTTCTCCTACGACGAGCTCGTCACGCGCGTGCGCCAGACGACGTTCCTCGTCCCCGGTCTCGAGATCACGGTGCGCGACGAGCGCGGCGTGCCGGGGACGCCGGGGGAGTCCGGGCCGCACGAGGAGACGTTCGTGCACACGGGCGGGTCGGTCGACTTCGTCGACTTCCTCGCGCCGGACACCCCCGTCACCGCGACGTGGCGCCTCACGGGCTCGGGCTCGTTCACGGAGACCGTCCCGGTGCTCGACGACCGGGGTCACATGACCCCGCAGGCGGTGCAGCGCGACTGCGAGGTCGACGTCGCGCTGCGCTGGGGCACCGGCTACGAGACCGAGGTCCGCAGCTTCGTCAACATCATCGCCACGCCCAAGGGCGGTTCCCACCTCGGCGGCTTCGAGCAGGGTCTGCTCAAGGTGCTGCGCAAGGCGGTCGAGACGAACGCGCGCCGCCTCAAGGTGTCGACGAAGGACGCGTCCGAGCGCATCGAGAAGGACGACGTGCTCGCCGGCCTGACGGCCGTCGTCACCGTGCGCCTCGCCGAGCCGCAGTTCGAGGGCCAGACGAAGGAGGTCCTCGGCACGGCGCCGGTGCGCGGCATCGTGGCGCGTGTCGTCGAGAAGGAGCTGAACGCCCTCCTCACCTCCACCAAGCGCGACGAGAAGACGCAGGCCGCGCTGCTGCTCGACAAGGTCGTCGCCGAGATGCGCGCGCGCATCACCGCGCGCAAGCAGAAGGAGATCTCGCGGCGCAAGAACGCGCTCGAGACGTCGTCCCTGCCGGCCAAGCTCGTCGACTGCCGCAGCGACGACGTCGAGCGCAGCGAGCTGTTCATCGTCGAGGGCGACAGCGCGCTCGGCACCGCGCGCCTCGCGCGCAGCTCCGACTTCCAGGCGCTGCTGCCCATCCGCGGCAAGATCCTCAACGTGCAGAAGGCGTCCGTGAGCGACATGCTGCGCAACGCCGAGTGCACCGCGATCATCCAGGTGCTCGGCGCCGGGTCGGGGCGGTCGTTCGACCTCGAGGCCGCGCGCTACGGCAAGATCGTGCTCATGACGGACGCCGACGTCGACGGCGCCCACATCCGCACCCTGCTGCTCACGCTCTTCTACCGGTACATGAAGCCGCTCGTCGAGGCGGGCCGCGTCTTCGCTGCCGTGCCGCCGCTGCACCGCATCGAGGTCATCGGCGCCGGGCGCCGCAAGAACGAGTACATCTACACGTACTCCGAGGCCGAGCTCGCCGCGACGCTCAAGAAGCTCGACAAGGCCGGCCGCCGCTACAAGGACGACATCCAGCGGTACAAGGGCCTGGGGGAGATGGACGCCGATCAGCTCGCCGAGACGACGATGGACCCGCGCCACCGCACCCTGCGTCGCGTCACGGCCGAGCACGCCGAGGCGGCGGAGCGCGTGTTCGAGCTGCTCATGGGCAGCGACGTCGCGCCGCGCAAGGAGTTCATCGTCGCCGGCGCGGCCGAGCTGGATCACGCCCGCATCGACGTCTGACGATGTCCGCCGGGCAGGACGCGCGACGGGCGGGCGACCCCGACCTGGTCGGGCTGCTGCGGCGCACCGTCCTGCTGGTCGCGGGGCTCAACCTCGCGTACTTCGTCGTCGAGCTCACCGTCGCGCTCGCGGCGGGTTCGGTGTCGCTGCTCGCCGACAGCGTGGACTTCCTCGAGGACACCGCGATCAACCTGCTCATCGCCGTCGCGCTGGGTTTCCCGCTCGCGCGGCGCGCGGTCCTGGGCAAGGCGCTGGCGCTGCTCATCCTCGTCCCCGCGCTGTTCGCGGCGTGGGAGGTCGTGCGCCGGTTCGGCGACCCGCCCGCACCCGAGGTGCTGCCGATCGTCCTCGCCTCGCTCGGCGCGGTCGTGGTCAACGGGGTGTGCGCGTGGCTCCTCGTCCGCGTCCGCCATCACGGCGGGTCGCTGAGCCGGGCCGCGTTCCTGTCGGCCCGCAACGACGTGCTCGTCAACGTCGCCGTCATCGCGATGGGGCTCGTGACCGCGTGGACCGGGTCCGGCTGGCCGGACCTCGTGCTGGGGTGCGGGATCATCCTCCTCGCGGGCCACTCCGCGTACGAGGTGTGGGAGGTCAGCGAGGAGGAGCGGCTGGCGGCCAGGGCCGTCGCGGGCGAGGAGATCGGGTGAGGGGCCGTCGTCCGACAGGCGGGCGACCCGGCGCGAGCCGGGCGGCGCTCCGTACGCTGGCGACGTGACCCTCCGAACGCTCCGCGCCACGTCCGCGCGCCCGCTCACCGCCCTGACCGCCGTCCTGCTCACCGCGGGCCTGCTGGCCGGGTGCTCGTCCGCCGACGAGCCCGCCGCCGACACCACGTCGACCTCCACGGCGACCGCGGGCGAGGAGTCGAGCGCCCCGGCCGACGACGCGACGGACGAGGCGCCCGGCGACGAGTCCGGCGACGACGAGGACGCGCCCGAGCTCTCCTACGAGGGGCGCGAGGGCGCGACGGCCCTCGACCTGCTCCTCGAGGCGGACCCGTCCGCCCAGGTGACCGGTGAGGGCGAGAACGCGTTCGTCACGGCGATCGACGGCGTCGCCGCCGACCCGGACAGCGAGTTCTGGGCCCTGTACGTGAACGGCGAGATGGCTACCGTGGGTGCAGGCTCGCTCGAGACGAAGGACGGGGACGAGATCACGTGGAAGCTCGAGACGTTCACCTCGTGACGCGCTCGGAGAGCACGGCGCTGCGCTGGTGGCGGCCGGCGCTCGTCGTCACGCTCGCGGCGCTCGCCGTCGTGTGGCGGCTCGTGCGCGCCGACCTCGGCGCACCCCCGAACCTCGAGCTCGTCACCGCGGCGACGTTCGCGGCGACGATCCTGCTGCGCTCGCGGTGGGCGTTCGTCGTGCCGCTCGCGGTGACGGTCGTGTCCGACGTCGTGCTCGGCAACACGGCGATCGCGCTGTTCACGTGGAGCGCGTGGCTCGTCGTCGGGCTGGGCTCGCTGCTCGCGCGGAACACGACCGGGTGGCGCCGCGTCGGCGCGGGCGCGGCGTTCGGCGTCGCGGGCTCGCTGTGGTTCTTCGCGTGGACGAACTTCGGCGTCTGGCTGCAGGGCCGCGGCGGCTGGTACCCGGCGGGAGCGGACGGGCTCGTCGCGAGCTACGTCGCGGGTCTGCCGTTCCTGCGCACCATGCTGCTCGGCAACCTCGTGCTCGTGCCGCTGGTCGCGGCCGGGACGCTGCTCGTGGACCGGCTCGAGGCGTCGCACGGGATGGTCGGCGCCCGCGCCGTCCCCGCCGCGCGGTAGCGTGGTTGGTACCGGGCGCCGCACGGGCTGAGCCCGCGACGGGCTCGGCCGGGGCAGGAGGAGGACACCCATGGCGGGACACCGGATCTTCGGCATGAGCTTCGCGAGCCTCTACCCGCTCTACGTGACCAAGGTGGAGCGCAAGGGGCGCACGAAGGACGAGCTCGACCAGGTCGTCGGCTGGCTCACCGGCTACGACGACGCCGGCCTCGCGCAGGCGATCGCCGACGAGATCACGCTCGAGGAGTTCTTCGACCGGGCGCCTGCGTGGAACCCGAACGCCTCGCTCATCACCGGGGTGATCTGCGGCGTCCGCGTCGAGGACATCGAGGACCCGCTCATGCAGAAGGTGCGCTACCTCGACAAGCTCGTCGACGAGGTCGCGCGCGGCAAGAAGATGTCGTCGATCCTGCGCGGCGAGGCGGCCACCGCCTCCTAGCGGCGCCCGCGGCTCACCCGAGCTCTTCCGCGAGCCCGACGATGATGCCGCCGGGCCCCCGCAGGTAGCAGAGGCGGTACGCGTCCTCGAAGCGTACGACCTCACGCAGCACCGCCCCGCCGTGGCGGGCGAGGCGCTCGACCGTGTCGTCGAGGTCGTCCACGGCGAACATCACCCGGTGCAGGCCGAGCACGTTCGGCGGGGCGGTGCCGAGCCCCAGGTCGAGCGGCGCCGGCGCGTGGTACCGCGTGAGCTCCAGCCGCCCGGGGCCGCCGGGGACGCGCATCATCGCGATCTCCGAGCGGAGGTCGTCGAGCCCGACGACGCGCTCCGCCCACCGCCCCTCGATCGTCATCCGGTTCTCGAGCTCCATCCCGAGCTCGGCGAAGAACGCGATGGCCGCGTCGAGGTCGTCGACGACGACGGCCACGTTGTCGAGGCGCTGGATCGCCACGGGTGCCTCCTGAGGTGCTGGGGTCGGTGGGTCGTCCGGGGTGCCGGTGAGGTCCGGCGCCGAGCAGGGCGTCAGGCGTCCTGCCCGACGCCGCGCCCCGGCTCGCTCATGTCGCCCGTGCCCGGCGTGCCGTCCGCGAGGCCGTAGCGCAGCAGGACCGTGCCCGTCGGGCTCGGTGCGGGAGGCTCGAGGAGGGTGAGGTTGGTGGGGACGGCGCCGCCGTCGAACACGGTCTTGCCCGCGCCGAGCACGATGGGGTGCACCCACAGGTCGAGGCGGTCGAACAGCCTCTCGGTCAGCAGCGTCTGCACCAGGTCGAGGCTGCCCACGACCTTGACGTGCTCGTGCCGGTCGCGCACCTCGCGCACCGCGGCGGGCAGGTCCGGGCCGAGCAGCGTCGACCCGGCCCACGGCAGGTCCGGCGTGCCGCGCGACGCCACGTACTTGGGGATGCGGTTGAACAGAGCCGCGAAGTCGTCGTCCTGCCCGCCCTCCTGGAACGGCCAGTACGACGCGAAGATGTCGTACGTGCGGCGTCCGAGCAGCAGCGCGTCCGTGCCCTCGTACGCCGCGGCGATCTGCTCGCCCGCGACGTCGTCGAGCAGCGGCGCCTGCCACCCGCCGAACGCGAACCCGCCCTCCGAGTCCTCCTCCGGCCCGCCGGGCGCCTGCCCGACGAGGTCGAGGGTCGTGAACAGCTCGATCTCGATGCTTCCCATGGCTCGGCTCCCGCGGCGTCGTGGTCTCGGTCACGGGTAAGACGTCGTCCGGTCGCCGAACTCATCGACGCGGCGGCCGGGCGGGTCAGGTGGCGGGCGGTCCTGCGTCGTCGGGCTCGTCCGGGACCCACCGCAGGACGTCTCCGGGCTGGCACCCGAGGACGCGGCAGACGGCGTCCAGCGTCGAGAAGCGCACGGCCTTCGCGCGCCCGTTCTTCAGGACGGCGACGTTCGCCGGCGTGATGCCGACCGCGGCGGCGAAGTCGCCGACGGACATCTGCCTCCGCGCCAGGAGGACGTCGAGGTCGATGACGATCGGCACCTAGATCACCGCGGCCAGCTCGCGGCGGTCGGCGGTCGCGGCGCGGAGCAGCGCGCGCAGCACCACGACGAGCAGGGCCAGCGCGCCCCCGCCCACGAGCGAGCCGAGGAGGCCGAGGAGCACGAGCGGCCCGCCGAGCTGCGCCCCGAACGTCAGGTGACCGAACACCGTCGCGGCGAGGATCGCGACCGTGACCACGCACCCGATCACCACGGTGACCGAGCGCAGCGCGCGCGGGTCGAACACCTCGTCGCGGGCGGCGAGGCCGAGCAGGCGCCACACCGCCACGAGGGCGACCTCGACCGCGAGCAACGCCAGCACGGCCAGCACGGAGTACGGGACCACGAGGCCGCGGACCTCCGGGTACTGCGCCCCGACCTCGGCGGCGAGGAGGGGGGCGAGGAACATCGACAGCGCGGTGCCGAGGGCCACGAGGACCAGGAGTGCTCGTGTGCACGCGACGAGGGGAGGTCTCATCTATCGATTGTCGATAGATGAGACGGCTCTGTCAACGACCGAGACACGACCCGTTGCGCGAAGGGGGAAGCGCGCGGCCGGGCGGTATCCGCTGTACCCGTCCGCCGGCGGCGTCGGCCCCGGGTGCTCTCTCGTCCGCGGAGCGGTCGATCAGCCGAGTCACAGCGTGGCGTCCCAAGATCCTGCGGATCCTGGCCTGTGGATAACGGGTGCCCTCGCCGTCGCGGCGTCTACCGTCCGGTCCAGGAGCCCACGACCAGGAGGATCATCATGCTCGACCAGCACGAGCGCACGTGCCAGCACGAGCGAACGACCGCGGTCCCTCGCACGGGGCACCGTTCCCGTACTCGCCTCGCCACGCGTCGGAGAGCCACCGTCGGTCGCGTGCTCTCGGGACTGGGGGTCGCCGTCGTCCTCACGGTCGTTCCCGGCTGCGCGCTGCCCTTCGTCGAGACCGACGACGGCGCGACCCCTGCGGCGGCGGTGAAGCCCCAGAGCGAGGGCGAGCCGGCGACCCCCTCCGGGGCCGGGTACGCGATCGTCTCGGGCCAGCCGGTGCGGACGCCCTGCTGGTCCTACGAGGGTCCGAAGGCGTTCGTGAACAACGTCTCCTCGGACCAGGAGGAACACTGCCACGGTGCCCTCGAGCTCTGGGGCGAGGTCGTCGACGGGGCGGTGGTGCCCACGGGCGTCGGGGCGGTCTACGGGCAGGTGTCGGTCGAACCGGTGCGGGTCGCGACGTCCGAGGCGTGGGGGTCGGGACCGATCTCGGGGGAGCGGTCGACCTCCTCGCGGACTCGTACTTCGCGGAGAACGGCAGCATCCTCAGCCTGCACGAGGCGACCACCCTCGACGGCGTTCCGGCGAACATCACCCGGGTCGAGGGGAGCTTCGAGGAGACGCGGACGAAGGCCTTCATCACCGCCTTCGCACCCGAGCGGTTCGCGTCGGGCACGGACGAGGTCCAGTTCTTCGTGATCGCGATCGTCACCCCCTACGACAACGGCGACGAGCTCATCGAGCAGGTCACGGGCACGTGGACGTGGTCCTGACGCTGCTCCCCGGTCGCCCCGGAAGGACGCCCCGCGGCTGGCGATCGTCAGACGCTGAAGTACTTGGCCTCGGGGTGATGAAACACAAAACAATCCGTCGACTGCTCCGGGTGGAGCTGGAGCTCCGCGGAGAGCTCGACACCCACACGCTCGGGCCGCAGGAGCTCGACGACCTTCGTCCGGTCCTCCATGTCCGGGCAGGCGGGGTACCCGAGCGAGAAGCGGGCGCCGCGGTACTCGAGCTTGAACATGCCCTCGACCTCGGTCGGGTCCTCGTCGGCGAACCCGAGCTCGGCGCGCACGCGCGAGTGCCACATCTCGGCCAGCGCTTCGGTGAGCTGCACCGACAGACCATGCAGCTCCATGTACTCGCGGTAGTGGTTCCCCGCGAACAGCTTCGCGGTGTGCTGGTCGACGCTCGCGCCCATGGTGACGAGCTGGACGGGCAGCACGTCGTACTGGCCCGTCTCCTCGACCCACGATCGCGGCTTGACGAAGTCGGCGAGGCACAGGTGCCGGTCGCGGCGCTGGCGCGGGAACGTGAAGCGCAGCCGCTCGGTCCCCGGCTCGCCGCCGGACCCGCCGTCGGGCGCGCCGATCCCCGCGAGCCCGGCGCCGTGGTGTGCGACGACGACGTCGTCGCCCTCCGACCACACCGGGAAGTACCCGTACACGACCGACGGGTCGACAACGCCGTCGGTGCGGATCCGCTCGTACCAGGCGTTGAGGCGCGGGCGCCCCTCGGTCTCGACGAGCTCTTCGTACGACGCTCCGTCGTCACCCCGGCCGGGCTTGAGCCCCCACTGGCCCATGAACGTCGCGCGCTCGTCGAGGAACGCCGCGTACTCGGCGAGCTGGACGCCCTTGACGAGGCGCGTGCCCCAGAACGGGGGAGCGGGGACCGGGTTGTCGGCCGCGACGTCGGACCGCGCGGGCAGGTCCTCGAGGGGCGTCTCGGTCACGGTGACCACGGCGTGCCGCCGCTTCTTCAGCGCGGGCAGCCCGACGTCGTCGGGCGACTCGCCGCGCGCGACGCGCACGAGCGGCTCCATGAGGCGCAGGCCTTCGAACGCGTCGCGCGCGTACCGGACGACGCCCGGGAACTGGCCCGCGAGGTCGTCCTCGACGTACGTGCGGGTGAGCGCCGCGCCACCGAGCAGGACCGGCCAGCGGCCGGCGAGCCCGCGCGACGTGAGTTCCGCGAGGTTCTCCTTCATCACGACGGTGGACTTCACGAGCAGCCCGGACATGCCGATGACGTCGGCGTCGTGCTCCTCGGCGGCCTCGATCATCGCGGAGATCGGCTGCTTGATGCCGATGTTGACGACCGTGTAGCCGTTGTTGGTGAGGATGATGTCGACGAGGTTCTTGCCGATGTCGTGCACGTCGCCGCGCACGGTCGCGAGCACGATCGTGCCCTTGGAGCCGCTCGAGCCCTCGATCTTCTCCATGTGCGGCTCGAGGTAGGCGACCGCGGTCTTCATGACCTCGGCGGACTGCAGCACGAACGGGAGCTGCATCTCGCCGCGTCCGAACAGGTCGCCCACGACCTTCATGCCCTCGAGCAGGTGGTCGTTGACGATCTCGAGCGCCTTGATCCCGGACGCCATCGCCGCGTCGAGGTCCTCCTCGAGACCCTTGCGCGCGCCGTCGACGATCCGCCGCTCCAGCCGCTCGCCGACGGGCAGCGCCGCGAGCTCCGCCGCGCGCTGGTCCTTGAGCGCCGCCGAGTCCACGCCGTCGAACAGCTCGAGCAGCCGGGCGAGCGGGTCGTGCACGAGGTTCCCCTCGTCGTCGTACCGCCGCCGGTCCCACACGAGGTCGAGCGCGGCCTCGCGCTGCTCGGCGGGGATCTGCGCGAGCGGCAGGATCTTCGCGGCGTGCACGATCGCAGAGTCCAGCCCGGCCTCGACCGCCTCGTGGAGGAAGACCGAGTTGAGCACGGTGCGCGCGGCGGGGTTGAGGCCGAACGACACGTTCGACACCCCGAGCGTCGTGTGGATGCCGGGGTAGCGGCGCGTGATCTCGCGGATCGCCTCGATCGTCTCGATCGCGTCGCGCCGCGTCTCCTCCTGGCCGGTGGCGATGGGGAACGTCAGGGCGTCGACGATGATGTCGTCGACCCGCATGCCCCAGTCGCGCGTGAGCGTCTCGACGAGCCGCGTGGCGATCTCCACCTTGCCCGACGCGGTGCGCGCCTGGCCCTCCTCGTCGATCGTCAGCGCGACGACGGCCGCCCCGTGCTCGACGACGTGCGGCATGATCCGCGCGAACCGCGACGTCGGCCCGTCGCCGTCCTCGAAGTTCACCGAGTTCACGACGGCGCGCCCGCCCACGAGCTCGAGGCCCGCCGCGATGACCTCGGGCTCCGTCGAGTCGATGACGAGCGGGAGCGTCGACGCGCTCGCGAGGCGCGAGACGACCTGCTTCACGTCCGCGACGCCGTCGCGCCCCACGTAGTCGATGCACACGTCGAGCAGGTGCGCGCCGTCGCGCGTCTGGGCGCGCGCGATCTCGACGCACTCGTCCCAGTTCTCCGCGAGCATCGCCTCGCGGAACGCCTTCGACCCGTTGGCGTTCGTGCGCTCGCCGATCGCGAGGAACGACGCGTCCTGGTGCAGGTCCGTGTGCGAGTACAGGCTCGCGACGCCGTTCTCGCGCTCCGGGTGGCGCTCGACGACCGGCCGCGCGCGCACCGCCTCGACGACGCGGCGCAGGTGCTCGGGCGTCGTGCCGCAGCAGCCGCCCACGAGGCCCAGGCCGAACTCGGTGACGAACTGGGTGTGCGCCGCGGCGAGCTCGTCGGGCGTCAGCGGGTACGTCGCCCCGTTCGGGCCGAGCACCGGCAGCCCGGCGTTGGGCATGCACGTCACGGGGATCTCCGCGTGCCGCGACAGGTGCCGCAGGTGCTCGCTCATCTCGGCCGGGCCGGTCGCGCAGTTGAGCCCGATCGCGTCGACGCCGAGCGCCTGGAGCGTGGTCAGCGCGGCCCCGATCTCGGAACCCATGAGCATCGTGCCCGTGGTCTCGACCGTCACCTGGACGATCACGGGCACCTCGCGCCCGACGTCGCGCATCGCGTTCCGCGAGCCCGTCACCGCGGCCTTCGCCTGGAGCAGGTCCTGGCTCGTCTCGACGAGGATCGCGTCGGCCCCGCCCTCCAGGAGGCCTGCGGCCTGCTCGGCGAACGTGTCGCGCAGGTGCGCGTACGTCGTGTGCCCGAGGCTCGGCAGCTTGGTCCCGGGACCCATCGAACCGAGCACCCAGCGCGGGTGGTCGGCGGTCGCGTGGGCGTCCGCCCGCTCGCGCGCGATCCGCGCCCCGGCGGCGGCGAGCTCGCGGATCCGGTCGTCGATGTCGTAGTCCGACAGGTTGGACCAGTTGGCGCCGAACGTGTTCGTCTCGATCGCGTCCACCCCGACCTCGAGGTACGCGTCGTGCACCGCGGCGATGATGTCGGGTCGCGAGACGTTGAGGATCTCGTTGCAGCCCTCGAGGCCCTCGTAGTCCTCGAGCGTCGGGTCCTGCGCCTGGATCATCGTGCCCATCGCGCCGTCGGCCACGACGACGCGCGTGCGCAGCGCCTCCGCGAGGGCCCGGGAGCGGGCGTCGGCGAGGTCCTGAGGAACGACGGTCGGCATGCTCGCAGCGTAGATCGCGTGCGGCACGGCACGGGGAGCCGTCTCAGCGGGCCGACGCGCCGCGCGCGGACTGAACGGGAAAAGCACGTGCCCGACGGCGCGGGCCCCCCTACCGTGGTCGCCATGTCCTCTCCCTCGACGACCGACCGCGCCGAGGCGGCGCCCCCGACGCTCGCCCCGATCGCCGAGCGCGCCGCCGCGCCCTCGACCCTGCCGCCGGTGACCGCGGGCGGGCTCACGTGGCGCTCCGCCACGCCTGCCGACGCGCCGGCCCTGCTCACGCTGCGCAACGACATCGCGGAGGCGGACGACGAGCCGTACCGCGAGACGCTCGCGGAGATCGAGGAGATCTTCACCGCGCCGTGGCGCGACGTCGCGGCCGACTCGATCGTCGGCGTCGACACCGACGGGACGCTGCGCGCCTACGGGATGGTCGACACCAACCCGGGGGACGCGCGCACCGTGCGGGCCTTCCTCGGCGGCGGCGTCCACCCGACCCACCGGGGGCGCGGGATCGGGCGCGAGGTGCTCGCCTGGCAGGTGGCCCGTGCCCGGCAGGTGCTCGCCGCGAGCGGCAAGGAGCTGCCCGCGCGGCTCGCCGTCTTCGGGGAGGACACCGACCCGCCCGAGAAGGCGCGGCTCTACGCGCGGTTCGGGTTCGTCGCCCGCCGCTTCTACTCCGACCTGCGTCGCGACCTCGCGGCCCCCGTGCCCGACGTCCCGCTCGACGGTTCCCTGCACGTCGTCCCGTGGTCCGCCGAGCTCGACGAGGCGACGCGCCTCGCGCACAACGACGCCTTCCGCGACCACTGGGGGAGCGAGCCCCGCACCGCCGAGGCGTGGACGCACGGGCGCAGCGAGTTCGCGCCGCAGTGGTCGTTCCTCGTGGTCGACGACGCGCCCGACGCCGACGCGCTCCTCGCCGACCCGGCCACCGACCCCGAGACCGCCGCCGCGCTGCGCGCCGGCGAGCCGCTCGTCGTCGGCTACGAGATGGCGGGCCGGTACGACGAGGACTTCCCCGTGCGGGGGTACACGTTCGGGTACACCGAGCTCCTCGGCGTCCGGCGCGCGTACCGGGGGCGCCGCGTCGCCGTCGCGGCGCTCGCGGCCGCGATGCGCGCGTTCGCGGCGGACGGCATGCAGTACGCCGCGCTCGACGTCGACACGGAGAACCCGTCCGGCGCGCACGGCCTCTACGCGAGCCTCGGCTACGAGAAGGTCACCGGCTCGCGCATGTACTCGATCGAGCTCTGAGCGAGCTCGGCCAGAGCGGTCACAGCGTCGAGGCGGAGAGCGCGTCGCAGTCCTGGAGCGTGCCGCCCTCGTAGCCGGTCGTGAACCAGCGCTGGCGCTGCTCGCTCGACCCGTGGGTCCAGCCCTCGGGGTTCACCTGGCCGGTCGCGGCCTCCTGGATGCGGTCGTCGCCGACGGCGGACGCCGCGGACAGCGCGTCGTCCAGCTGCTGCTTGGTGATCGGTGCGAGGAACGTCACGCCGGTGTCCGGGTCGACGGTGGTCGCCGCGTGGCCCGCCCACATGCCGGCGAGGCAGTCGGCCATGAGCTCGATGCGCACGGAGTCGGACTCAGGGCCCGTGCCCTGCCGGTCCGCCGAGTCCATGGCGCCGGTCAGCTGCTCGATGTGGTGCCCGAACTCGTGCGCGACGACGTACATCTCCGCGAGGCCGCCGTCGTTCGCACCGAAGCGGTTCGTCAGGTCGTCGTAGAAGCCGAGGTCGATGTACACCGTCTGGTCGGGCGGGCAGTAGAACGGCCCGACGGCGCTCGTCGCCGCGCCGCACCCCGTCGAGACCTGCCCGGTGAAGCTCACGACCTCGGGCAGCGCGTACTCGACGCCGGCCTGCTGGGGGAGGGCCTCGGTCCAGTAGGCGTCGAGCGACTGGACGGTGCCGTTGAGCCGGCACTCGCGCGTCGTGTTCGCCTGCTCGGCGGTGCACGTGTCGATGTACTCCTGCTGGCCGTCGCCGTACGCGCCGGAGTCCGACCCGTCGCCGCCGGTCAGCGCGCTGAGGTCGACGCCCGTCTGGTTGCCGACGAACGCGATGAGCAGCGCGACGAGCACCGCGCCGATCCCGCCGCCCGCGATCATCGGGCCGCGCCCGCGGCCGCCACCCTTGCGGACGCGTCCGCCCTCGAACGATCCGCCCTCCTGGAATGTCACAGGGGAACGCTACCCCCGGGCGCGGTCGCAGGCCTCAGAAGCGGACCAGCGCGCGCAGCACCCGCGCGAGCAGGTCGTGGTCGCCGCGGTGCTCGTGCCGCTCGACGGGCCCGACGACGGGCGCCGGCGGCTCGCGACGCGGCAGCGTGCCGGGGTCGTCGCCGGGTGCCTCGGCAACGGTCTCGGCCAGGTAGGTGTCGACGAAGTCGACGAGGAATCGCTCGACGCGGCGGCTCGTGAGGGCGATGTTCCAGTCCGTCGGGCCCACGAGGATGACCGACAGGTCCTGCCCCAGCAGGTAGACGAAGACGCACGCCTCGGCGGTGTTGAGGATGCAGCGCGCCGAGCTGCCCGGGACGGCCGGGCCCTGGGTGAGGGCCGCGGCGACGGCCCGCGCCACCTCGACGACCGGGCCGGGAGAGGGGCCGGCACTGCCGAGGACCCGGCCACCGGGACCGAGGGCGAGCACGTGCGCCTCGTGGTCGAGGGCGTCGTCGATGCCCCGCAGCACGTCCACCACGCTGCGGGGGGCGACCCGCCCGCGCTGGTCGAGGGCGTCCGCGACCACGGGCGTCAGAGCGACAGCGACTCGTCGAGCTGGGCCAGGCCGCGGCGCGCGAGCGCGAGGTTCGCCCGTCCGCGCTCGAGCACGAGGTAGGAGAAGGTGCCCCGCAGGCTCTCGCGCTGCGACAGGCGGATGAGGTGGTACTGGCGGCCGAGCGTGATGAGGATGTCCTCGATGCCGTCCTCGAGCCCGAGCTGCTCGATCGCCCGGAGCTTCGCGCGGATGACCTCGGTGTTCGCCGCGGCGGCGAGCTCGAGGTCGAACGGGGCGGCCTGCTTCTGGACCAGGGCCAGGCCGCTGCTGTAGTCGACGACCGCGATCGCGATCGCCCCGTCCAGCTCGAGGACCTTGCTCAGTGCTGCTTCGGCGTTGCTCAACGTGCTCTCCTTGCTCGGGTCCCCCCGCCATCTCCTCGGCGGTCCGGGACGTCCGGAGGCTAGCACGATGGGCTGATTGTCCCGTTCTGTTCCCTGTGTGTGGGACCGCCGTGGGGCGGTCCGGGGGCGTCGAGAGAAAGACCGCGCGGGAGCGGGCGCGCGGCCCGTAGAATCGTCGGGCCCCGTCGATCGGATCGCCCCACCAGGCTGGATCCACCGGGGTCACCCTTCGGAGAGGACCTGCACGTGATCACCGCCCACGGCGTCGAGCTGCGCGTCGGCGCCCGCGTCCTGCTGCACGAGGCGACGTTCCAGATCGCCGCGGGCGACCGGATCGGCCTCGTCGGCCGCAACGGCGCCGGCAAGACGACCCTGACCAAGACCCTCGCGGGCGAGACCCAGCCCACGGCGGGCAAGATCACGCGCGGCAACGACATCGGCTACCTGCCCCAGGACCCGCGCACCGGCGACCTCGACGTCATCGCGCTCGACCGGGTCCTCTCGGCACGCAACCTCGACAAGATCGTGCGCCAGATGCGCGAGACCGAGGGCGCGATGGCGAGCGCGGACGCGGAGACCCACGAGGCCGCGATGGAGCGCTACCCCAAGCTCGAGGCGCGGTTCCTCGCGGCCGGCGGGTACGCGGCCGAGAGCGAGGCGCACCGCATCACGAGCAACCTCGGTCTCGACGACCGCGTGCTCGGGCAGCCGCTGAGCACGCTGTCCGGTGGCCAGCGCCGCCGCATCGAGCTCGCGCGCATCCTCTTCTCCGGCGTCGAGACGCTGCTCCTCGACGAGCCGACGAACCACCTCGACGCCGACTCGATCGTCTGGCTGCGCGACTACCTCAAGTCGTACAGCGGCGGCTTCGTCGTGATCTCGCACGACGTCGAGCTGCTGCGCGCGACGGTGAACAAGGTGTTCCACCTGGACGCCAACCGCGGCGAGCTCGACCAGTACAACCTCGGCTGGGACGCCTACCTCGCGCAGCGCGAGTCCGACGAGCGCCGTCGTCGTCGCGAGCGGCAGAACGCCGAGAAGAAGGCGGGCGCGCTCCTCGCCCAGGGCGAGAAGATGCGCGCCAAGGCCACCAAGGCCGTCGCCGCGCAGCAGATGATGCGCCGCGCCGAGAAGATGCTCGCCGGCATCGAGGGCGAGCGCCAGAGCGACAAGGTCGCGAAGCTGCGCTTCCCGAAGCCCGCGCCGTGCGGACGGACGCCGCTCACGGCGAGCGGGCTGTCCAAGGCCTACGGCTCGCAGGAGGTCTTCGCGGGCGTCGACCTCGCGATCGACCGCGGCAGCCGCGTCGTCGTGCTCGGCCTCAACGGTGCCGGCAAGACGACGCTCCTGCGCATCCTCGGCGGCGTCGAGCAGCCGGACACGGGCGAGGTGCACCCGGGTCACGGCCTGAAGATCGGCTACTACGCCCAGGAGCACGACACGCTCGACATGGACGCGACCGTCGTCGAGAACCTGCGCCACGCGGCGCCCGACCTCACGGACACGCAGGTGCGCTCCGTGCTCGGGTCGTTCCTCTTCTCGGGCGACGACGCGGACAAGCCGACGAACGTGCTGTCCGGCGGGGAGAAGACGCGCCTCGCGCTCGCGACGCTCGTCGTCTCGGCGGCGAACGTGCTGCTCCTCGACGAGCCGACGAACAACCTCGACCCCGCGTCGCGCGCCGAGATCCTGGGGGCGCTCAAGACGTACGAGGGCGCGGTCGTCATGGTCACGCACGACGACGGCGCGGTCGAGGCGCTCGAGCCCGAGCGCGTCCTCCTGCTGCCCGACGGCGACGAGGACCTGTGGAGCGACGAGTACGCGGAGCTCGTCTCGCTGGCCTGACCGGGCCGCTCGTCGCCGGGACCGGGGCTACCGCGGGGCGGGCCCCTGCCGGGCGTCGAGCTGCGCGTCGATGAGCGCGTCCTCCTCGTCCTCGGCGCTCGGACGGCGTGAGCGCGGCTCCCGCCGGGCCCGCGCGGCGTCCGGGTCCTGGGCCGCGAGGAGGTCGCCGGCGGTGAGCGTGGTCTCCTCCCCGCGCGCGTCGCGCCGGTCGCGGCGCACGAGGAGCCAGAAGCCGGCGACCGCGCCGAGGGCGAACACCGCCCACTGGAACGCGTACGACAGGTGCGAGCCGGGGTCGGTGTCCGGCTTCGGGAGCGCCTCCAGGGTCTGCGCCGCGGGCGGCACCTCGGTGCGCAGCTGCCCGTAGGCGCCGACCGTGCGGCCCTCGGCCCAGCCGCCGCCGTCCGGGCCGGCGGCGAGGACCTGGTCGGTCGCGATGGCCTGCACCTGGCCCGCGGGCGCGTCCCGGCCCGACGGCGGCTCGTCGCCGCGCAGCGTCACGGTCGCCTCGACGTCGCCCGCGGGGGGCGGAGGCACGTCCCCGGGGGTGACGGCGTCGGTCCCCAGCGGCACGAACCCGCGGTCCACGACGATGACGAGCCCGTCCGGGGCGGACGGCGTGGGGTTCGTCACGAACGGGACGAGCACGTGGAAGCCGGGGCTACCGCCCACCGGGCGGTTGCGCAGCAGGACCGTGGCGTCCGTCTCGTAGCGTCCCTCGAGGGTCACCGGCCGCCAGAGGTCGGCCTCGTCGAGCTCGGCACCCGGGGCGGGCAGCACGTCGTCCACCGGGACCGGGTCCGACGTGTAGTTCGCCTCGATGCGCTCGATCTCGGCGTCACGCGAGACGTAGCGGTTCCACTGCCAGCGGCCTGCGACGAGGCACAGCGCGACGAGGACGAGGACCCCGACCGCGAGCGTCGCCCACTGGCGCGGGGTGCGCGGCTGGTGGGCGTCCGCGGTGGCGCGCTGCGGCGTCGGGCCCGCGGGGACCTGCGGTGGTGCGGCCTGCGTCACGGGGCCGCCCGGCGCTCGAGCTCGTCGACCGGCACCGTCGAGCGCCAGAACGAGCGGGCGCCGAGGAACGTCTCCAGGTGCTCCCGGTGCGCGTCGCACGCGAGCCACACCTTGCGCCGCTCGGGCGTGTGGATCTTGGGGTTGTTCCACAGCAGGCCCCACGCGGCGGCCTCCTGGCAGCCCTTGGCGCTGCACACCAGCTCGTCCTCGCCGACAGGGTCGGCGAGGCCCAGGACGTCGGTCACCGGCGGTCCTCCTCGTCGTCGTGCGGCTCGCGGGGCTCGGCGCCCCCGATGCCGTGGCTCCCGGGCGCACCCGCCGTGGGCAGCGCGCGGTGCTCCATGGGGGAGGTGTCGTAGTGCGCCTGGTCGCGGCCCGCGTTGGCGACGAGCACCGCGCTGTACGGCAGCACGACCGCGCCGACGGCGAGGACCCACGTCACCCAGCTGCCCTGCGCCAGGATGGCGCCGAAGATGCACACGAGCCGGATGCCCATCTGGATCAGGTACTTGCGCTCCCGGCGCGCCTGGTCCGCGGCGAGCGGTTCCGGTGCGGCGGTGATGCTCGGGACCGCCTCGGCCGACCTCCGGGCGGCGCGTCGTGTGGTCACCTGTCCAGTCTACGTTTGTCGGGACCCCACAAAGTGTGGGGGAGCGGTGTGACCTGGGCGCACCGCGCACCGCGGGGCCTGCGCACGGTACGGTCGGTGCGGCGCCGTCGCGCCGGGCCCGGCAGGGCCCACCCGGCACCGGCCGTGCGGGACCCGTCCCCGGCCGCCGACCCACCCGACCGTCCCGAGGAGCCGCACGTGTCCGAAGCCACCGCCCCCGCCCCGCGCACCGTCGTCGTCACCGGCGCGAACCGGGGCATCGGCCGTGCCATCGCCGAGCGCTTCGTCGCGAACGGCGACCGCGTCGCGACCGTCTACCGTGGCGGTGACCTGCCCGCGGGCGTCTTCGGCGCCGTGGCGGACATCACCGACACCGCCGCCGTCGACGCCGCGTTCTCCGAGATCGAGAAGGAGCTCGGCCCGGTCGAGGTGCTCGTCGCGAACGCGGGCGTCACGCACGACCAGCTCCTGCTGCGAATGACCGACGAGGACTTCGAGTCCGTGATCGACGTCAACCTCACCGGCACGTTCCGCTGCGTGCGCCGGGTGACGAAGGGCATGATCCGGCTGCGCCGCGGGCGCATCGTGCTCGTGTCGTCCGTGATCGGCCTCTACGGCGGCGCGGGCCAGGTCAACTACGCCGCCTCGAAGGCCGCGCTCGTGGGCATGGCGCGCTCGATCACGCGCGAGCTCGGGTCGCGCAACATCACGGCGAACGTCGTGGCGCCCGGCTTCATCGACACCGCGATGACCGCCGAGCTCCCCGAGGAGCGCCAGGCCGCGTACAAGTCCGCCATCCCCGCGGGCCGGTTCGCCCAGGCGGACGAGGTCGCCGGGGTCGTGCAGTTCCTCGCGTCCGACGACGCGGCGTACGTCTCGGGGGCCGTGATCCCCGTCGACGGCGGCCTCGGCATGGGCCACTGACCACACCTCGCGGCGCCTCCCGCGCCCGCCCCGCGGCGCCGTCACCGACGCGCCCGCCCCACCTCTCTTTCAGTACGCTCGCCTCAGCGCGCCCACAGCGGGCGCACGACGGAAGGAAACCGATGGGTCTGCTCGACGGCAAGAAGCTCCTCGTCACGGGAGTGCTCACCGACTCCTCGATCGCGTTCCACGCGGCGCGGCTCGCGCAGGAGGAGGGTGCCGAGGTCGTGCTCTCCTCGTTCGGCCGCCAGATGAAGCTCACGCAGGCCTTCGCGAAGCGCCTGCCGGTCGAGGCGCCCGTCGTGCAGCTCGACGTCACGAACGACGACGACCTCGCCGGCCTCGCGGACGCGGTGCGTGAGCACACGGACCGCCTCGACGGCGTCGTGCACTCCATCGGCTTCGCGCCGCAGAGCGTCATGGGCGGCAACTTCCTCTCCGGCACCTGGGAGGACGTGGCGACCGCGCTCCAGGTCTCGACGTTCTCCTACAAGTCGCTCGCGGTCGCGGCGAAGCCGCTCATGACCGACGGCGGCGCCGTCGTCGGCCTCACGTTCGACGCGCAGTTCGCCTGGCCGGTCTACGACTGGATGGGCGTCGCGAAGGCGGGCCTCGAGTCCGCGAACCGCTACCTCGCGCGCGACCTCGGCCCCGACGGCATCCGGGCCAACCTCGTCTCCGCGGGCCCGATCCGCACCACGGCGGCGAAGTCCATCCCGGGCTTCGCGCAGATGGAGGACGCCTGGCCGAACCGGGCGCCCCTCGGCTGGGACCAGACGACGGCGGAGCCCGCCGCGCGCGCGGTCGTCGCGCTCCTGTCCGACTGGTTCCCGGCGACGACCGGCGAGATCGTGCACGTCGACGGCGGCGTGCACGCCATGGGGCAGTGACCGCGGAGGAGCGCAACGGCGCGCAGACCCCCGACGGCGGCACGCGCCGCCTCGTCCTGCTGCGCCACGCGAAGGCCGAGCCCGGCGGCGGGAACGTCGACGACGTGCTGCGCCCCCTCGCGCTGAACGGCCGCCGGCAGGCGGTGCGTGTCGGTGCGGCGCTGCGCGAGTCGGGGCTCGTCCCCGAGCGCGTGCTGTGCTCCTCCGCGCTGCGCACGCGTCAGACGTGGGAGCTCCTGTCGGCGCACCTGGGCGACGTCGCGCCCGACGTGCTCGTGAGCGACAGCCTCTACGCGGCCGACGTCGCCGACGTCCTGGACCTCCTGCGCACCACGGACCCGCGGGTCCGCACGCTGCTCGTCGTCGGGCACGAGCCCACGATGGCGGCCACCGCGTCGTACCTGGCGGACCCGGCGTCCGACGGCGGCGCGCTCGCCCAGGTGCGCGTCGGCGTGCCGACCGCGACGTACTCGGTCCTGGAGTCCGGGGCGTCGTGGGACGCGTGGGAGCCGCAGGCCGCCCTGCTGACCTACGTGGGCCGCCCGTCCTGACCCGGTCGCGGCGCACCCGCACGACGGAGCCCTGGCACCCCACGGTGCCAGGGCTCTCGTGCGTCCGGGGTCAGCGCGCGGCGTCGACCTGGTCGACGACCGCGAGCACCGCGTCGAGACGCGGTCCGTCGACGCCGTAGGGGGCCTGCTCGCGCACGACGGGCTTGGCCGCGAAGGCGATGCCGACGCCCGCGGCGCCGATCATGTCGAGGTCGTTCGCGCCGTCGCCCACGGCGATCGTCGCGCTCATGGGCAGGCCGAGCTCGGCCGCGAACTCGCGCAGCGCGGCCTCCTTCGCCGCACGGTCGACCACTGGCCCGGTCGTGCGGCCCGTGAGCCGCCCGGCGGAGACCTCGAGCCGGTTCGCGCGGAAGCGCGTGATGCCGAGCTCGGCTGCGAGCCCGGCCACGACCTCCTCGAAGCCGCCCGAGACGAGCGCGACCTCCCAGCCGCGGCGTCGAGCCTCGGCGACGAGCTCGCGGACGCCGGGGGTGAAGGTCGCGCGCGCGCGGACGTCGTCGAACGCCTCGACGGGCACGCCCGCGAGGGTCGCGACGCGCTCGCGCAGCGAGGCGCCGAAGTCGATCTCGCCGCGCATCGCGCGCTCGGTCACCGCCGCGACCTCCCCGCGCGTGCCGGCGTGGTCGGCGAGGAGCTCGATGACCTCCTGCTCGATGAGCGTCGAGTCGACGTCCATGACGAGGAGCCGCACGGGGGCGCTCGGCGGGTCGGGGGTCACGCGAGGGCTCCTCGGGCTGGCGGTCGCGGGCGGGGCAGGGCTCGGCGCGGCGTCGGGCACGTGCACGACGCCGGTCGGGGAAGGCGTCACTCGACGACCGTCCCCTTGGGGACGACCGTGATCCCGGACTCGGTGACCGTGAAGCCGCGCGCGCGGTCCTGCTCCGGGTCGAGGCCGATGCGGGCCTGCTCCCCGACGACGACGTTCTTGTCGATGATCGCGCGGTGCACCTGCGCGTGGCGGTGCACCTGCACGCCGTCCATGAGCACGGAGTCCGAGACGGACGACCACGAGTGCAGGTAGGTGCCGGGCGACAGGACGGAGCCGACCGCCGTCGCGCCCGAGATGATCACGCCGGGGGAGACGATCGAGTCCGCGGCGTGGCCCAGGCGGCCGCGGCCCGCGTGCACGAACTTCGCGGGCGGCAGACCGGTGTAGCCGGTGTGCAGCGGCCACTCCTCGTTGTAGAGGTTGAAGACCGGCGTGACGGCGATGAGGTCCTTGTTCGCGTCGTAGTACGAGTCGATCGTCCCCACGTCGCGCCAGTAGTCGCGGTCGCGGTCGGTCGAGCCCGGCACGTCGTTGCGGATGAAGTCGTAGACCGCCGCGGTGCCCTTCTCGACGAAGGCGGGCACGATGTCGCCGCCCATGTCGTGGCGGGAGTCCGCGTTCGCGGCGTCGGACGTGACGGCCTCGACCAGCGCGTCGGTGTCGATGACGTAGTTGCCCATCGAGGCGAGCACCTCGTCCGGGGAGTCGGCGAGGCCCACCGGGTCCGACGGCTTCTCGCGGAACGCGGCGATCTTCGTCGGGTCCTTCGGGTCCGTCTCGATGACGCCGAACTGGTCCGCCATCGAGATCGGCTGGCGGATGCCCGCGACGGTGAGCTGCGCGCCCGACTCGACGTGCGCGTCGACCATCTGGGAGAAGTCCATGCGGTACACGTGGTCCGCGCCCACGACCACGACGATGTCCGGACGCTCGTCGTCGATGATGTTGAGGCACTGGTAGATCGCGTCCGCGCTGCCGAGGTACCAGTGCTTGCCGACGCGCTGCTGCGCGGGCACCGGCGCGACGTAGTTGCCGAGCAGCGACGACATGCGCCACGTCTTCGTGATGTGCCGGTCGAGGCTGTGCGACTTGTACTGCGTGAGCACGATGATGTGCAGGTAGTGCGAGTTCACGAGGTTGGACAGCGCGAAGTCCACGAGGCGGTAGATGCCCCCGAACGGCACCGCGGGCTTGGCCCGCGAGGCGGTGAGCGGCATGAGGCGCTTGCCCTCGCCCCCGGCGAGGACGATGGCGAGGACTCGGGGTGCGGCGGCCATGCCCAGACGGTAGCCCCTCGGGGCGGGACCACGCAGCAGGACCCGCATCCTGGGCGCGGTTCGCGTCGGCCCCGCCCACCGGGGGTCGGCGGCGGGCGACTCGGCTACGGTGTGGCGCGTGAGAGTCGACCTCCTGACCCGTGAGTACCCGCCGCACGTCTACGGCGGGGCCGGCGTGCACGTCGCCGAGCTGTCCGCGGTGCTGCGGCGCCACGTCGACGTGCGCGTGCGCTGCTTCGACGGCCCGCGCGGCGACGACGGCGTGACCGGCTACTCCGTGCCCGGCGTCCTGTCCGGGGCGAACGCCGCGCTCGGCACGTTCGGCGTCGACCTGCAGATGGCGGACGACGTCGCGGGCGCCGACCTCGTGCACTCGCACACCTGGTACGCGAACCTCGGGGGCCACCTCGCGGGGCTGCTGCACGGCGTCCCGCACGTGCTGTCCGCGCACTCGCTCGAGCCGCTGCGGCCGTGGAAGGCGGAGCAGCTCGGCGGCGGGTACGCGCTGTCGTCGTGGGCGGAGCGCACCGCGTACGAGGGCGCGGCGGGGATCGTCGCGGTCTCCGGCGGGATGCGCGACGACATCCTGCGCGTCTACCCGCAGGTCGACCCGGCGAAGGTGCACGTCGTGCACAACGGGATCGACCTCGACGGCTGGCGCCGTCCCGAGCCGGGCGTGCAGCAGGACGTCGCCGACCGCGTCGTGCGCGACCTGGGGATCGACCCCGGGCGGCCCGCCGTGGTGTTCGTCGGGCGGATCACGCGCCAGAAGGGGCTGCCGTACCTGCTGCGGGCCGCGCGCTCGCTGCCCGACGACGTCCAGCTCGTCCTGTGCGCGGGCGCCCCGGACACCCCGGAGATCGCCGCGGAGGTGAGCGGCGCCGTCGCCGAGCTGCAGGCCGAGCGCAGCGGGGTCGTCTGGATCGAGCAGATGCTGCCGCGCGCCGAGCTCGTCGCGGTGCTCGCCGCGTCGACCGTCTTCGTCTGCCCGTCCGTGTACGAGCCGCTCGGCATCGTCAACCTCGAGGCGATGGCCGTCGGGCTGCCCGTCGTCGGGACCGCCACGGGCGGCATCCCCGAGGTCGTGGACGACGGCGTCACCGGCCTCCTCGTGCCGATCGACCAGGCGGACGACGGCACGGGCACGCCGCTCGACCCCGACCGCTTCGTCGCCGACCTCGCCGCCGCGCTCACGCAGGTCGTGAGCGACCCCGAGCGGGCCGCCGCGATGGGCCGCGCGGCCCGGCAGCGCGTCGAGGACCACTTCGCGTGGGACGCGATCGGCGAGCGCACGCTCGAGGTCTACCGGACGGTGCTGGGGCAGTCGTGACCACCGCGGGGAGCGACCGGGTCGACGAGGCGTCGCGCCTCGTCGCCGCCGCGCCCCGCGCCGTGTACCGCGCGCTCGTCGACCAGGACGCGCTCGCGGCCTGGCTGCCGCCCGACGGCATGACGGGGAGCTTCGAGCGCTTCGACCTGCGCCCCGGCGGCGGCTACCGCATGGTCCTCGCCTACGACGACCCGCAGGCCGACCCCGGGAAGACGGGCGAGGGGACCGACGTCGTCGACGTCGCGGTCGTCGACCTCGTCCCGGGCCGGAGCGTCGTGCAGCAGGTCGTCTTCGCCGCGGACGATTCGGCGTTCGCCGGGACCATGACGATGACGTGGACCGTCGAGCCGGTCGGGGACGGCGCGCGCGTCACGGTCCGCGCGACGGGCGTGCCGCCGGGCATCTCCCCGGCGGACCACGCCGCCGGGATGGCCTCCTCGCTCGCCCACCTCGACGCCTACGTGACGTCGCGCGCCTGACGGCCGACGCCGCGCGGACCGGGCCGGGCGGTGGCGGTCAGCGGTCCGGGTCAGGCGGTGGCGGCCCAGAACGTGGCGGCGCCCACGGCGTGGCGGGACGCGCGGTCGACCTCGCGCAGCGCCGTCGAGCGCTGGTCGGCCTGCCAGAGGTTGACGGCGCCGCCGTCGTCGGCGGTCGCGAGGTCGACGATCGCGCGCAGGCGCACGGCCTGCACGAGGACCTGGACGGCGCGCGGCGGGACGCCGGGCGGGAGCTGCCAGGTCGGGGCGCCGCCCGCGCGCAGGTCGGCGATGGCGCCCGCGGCGTCGTCGCGCCAGCGGGCGACGTCGAGCTCGTCGAGGGCGCGCGTGGCCAGCAGCAGCGCCGTGCGCAGGTCGCGCTCCGCCTCGGGGAGCGACCCGACGGCGCCGAGCACGCGCGCGCTCCACGGCCCGACCTGCGTGACGTGCCACGTGACGAGGTGGCCCGGCTCCAGGTCGCTGCCGAACTCCGTGACCTCGGGCACGAGCGCCCACGACCCGGACGACGTCGTGATCACGACGCACTCGCCCGCGTCCGTCGCGCGTGCGGCGGCCTCGGGCGGGACGCCCGACACGTCGCCGGGGACGGGTGCGAGCGCGACGACCTCGCGCGCGTCGCCGGCCCACGCGCCCGCGAGGTCCGCGAGCCGGACGTCACCGAGCGCCCCGGACACCACGTGCGGCTCGTCGTCGCGCTCCACGGCGCGCACGAGGCGGGCCGTCCCGTCGTCGTCGCCGGGGCGCGCGGCGCGCAGCCAGAGCGCGAGCAGAGCGCTGCGAGGGAGGGCGCCCGTGCTCGACGCGGAGCCGGGGCCCGGGGCGGGCTGCGGGGCGTCGTGCGGACCCCCGGACGAGTGTGAGACCACGACGGCCAACCTATAGGGTCGGTGACCATGAGCGCGGTTCTCGACCTGAAGGGCGTCACCGTCCGACGCCACCCCAAGACCATCCTCGACGCGGTGGACTGGCAGGTGAACGAGGGCGAGCGGTGGGTCGTGCTGGGCCGCAACGGCGCCGGCAAGACGACGCTCCTGCAGATCGCGTCCGCACGCATGCACCCCACGGCCGGCACGGCCGACGTCCTCGGCGAGCGGCTCGGCCGCGTCGACGTGTTCGAGCTGCGCCCGCGCGTCGGGCTCGCGTCCGCGGCCCTGGCCGACCGCATCCCCGGCGACGAGACCGTGCGCGACGTCGTGCTCACCGCCGCCTACGGCGTCACGGGGCGGTGGCGCGAGGAGTACGAGGAGTTCGACGCGCAGCGCGCGGACGACCTGCTCGCCGCGTTCGGCGTCGACCACCTCGCGGACCGCACCTTCGGCACGCTGTCCGAGGGGGAGCGCAAGCGCACGCAGATCGCGCGCGCCCTCATGACGGACCCGGAGCTCCTGCTGCTCGACGAGCCCGCCGCGGGCCTCGACCTCGGGGGCCGCGAGGAGCTCGTGGGCGCGCTCGCGGAGCTCGCCGGAGACCCGGCGTCGCCGGTCCTCGTGCTCGTCACGCACCACGTCGAGGAGATCCCGCCGGGCTTCACGCACGTCCTGCTGCTCAAGGACGGCGTCGTGCACACCGCGGGCCCGATCCGCGATGTGCTCACCGCGGAGAACCTCAGCGACGCGTTCGGCGTGCCGCTGCTCGTCGCGCACGGCGGCGGCCGGTGGATGGCGCGCGCCGCGCGGGCGTGACCTCCGAGCGCGGCACGCGCCCGGGGCGTGCACCGCGGGCGGAAATTCGGTAAAGTACACGTAAAGCGCGCACGTGGGATCGGGGGTCGAGATGGACTGGCTGTGGTGGGTCGGAGCGGCACTGCTCCTCGGTCTCGTGGAGATCATCTCGCTCGACCTCGTGCTCATCATGCTCGCCGGGGGATCGCTCGCCGCCGCCGGCGTCAACGCCGCCGGCGGGCCGCTCTGGCTCCAGATCGTCGCGTTCGCGGTCGTGAGCGTCATCCTGCTCCTCACGCTGCGCCCGTGGCTCCTGCGGCACCTGCGCTCGCGCGTCCCGCTCACGGAGACGAACGTCGCGGCGCACGTCGGCCGCACGGCGCTCGCCGTCGACCGCGTGAGCGAGTTCGGCGGCCGCGTGAAGCTCGTCGGCGAGGTCTGGACCGCGCGGACCGAGCCCGACGCGCCGCAGATCCCCGTGGGCACGGAGGTGCGCGTCGTCCGGATCGACGGCGCGACGGCCGTCGTCGCGCCGCTGCCCGCCCAGCACCCCACCGGGTCGTGACCAGCCGGCACACCCGCACCGCGCCGCCGGGCGACCGGTCGCGCGAGCGACGACCAGGAGGCAGTCGATGAACGACCCCAGTCCCGGAACGATCCTCGCGTACGTCGTCCTCGCGCTGATCCTGATCTTCGTCATCGTCGCGCTCGTCAAGGCGGTGCGCATCGTGCCGCAGGCGGTCGCGATCATCGTCGAGCGCCTGGGCCGGTACTCGCGCACGCTCGAGCCGGGCCTGCACCTCCTGGTGCCGTTCATCGACCGCGTCCGTGCCTCGGTCGACCTGCGCGAGCAGGTCGTGTCGTTCCCGCCGCAGCCGGTCATCACGTCCGACAACCTCGTGGTGAGCATCGACACGGTGATCTACTTCCAGGTCACCGAGCCGAAGTCCGCGGTCTACGAGATCGCGAACTACATCACCGCGATCGAGCAGCTCACCGTCACGACCCTGCGCAACGTCATCGGCTCGATGGACCTCGAGCAGACGCTCACGAGCCGCGACCAGATCAACGGCCAGCTCCGTGGCGTCCTCGACGAGGCGACCGGGCGCTGGGGCATCCGCGTGAACCGCGTCGAGCTCAAGTCGATCGACCCGCCGCCCAGCGTGCAGGGCTCGATGGAGCAGCAGATGCGCGCCGAGCGTGACCGCCGCGCCGCGATCCTCACCGCGGAGGGTGTCAAGCAGTCGCAGATCCTCACGGCCGAGGGTGAGAAGCAGGCGGCGATCCTCCGGGCCGAGGGTGACGCGCAGTCCCAGATCCTCCGGGCCGAGGGCGAGGCGCGCGCGATCCTCCAGGTCTTCGACGCCATCCACGAGGGCGACGCGGACCCGAAGCTGCTCGCCTACCAGTACCTCCAGATGCTCCCGCAGATCGCGAACGGCACGGCGAGCAAGCTGTGGGTCGTGCCGACGGAGTTCACGGCGGCGCTCGGCTCGATCGCCAAGGGGTTCGGCGGCGTGCCGGGGATCGACGGCGGGGGAGTGCCGAGCGGGGGCCCTGCCGAGGACGCGGAAGCGGCCGAGGCGAGCGCCGAGGCGCGTCGTGAGCGCGACCGCGACCGCGTGAGGTTCGGCGTCCCGTCGCTCACCGACCCCGCCGAGGCCCTCGCCGAGGCGCGGCGTCAGGCGGAGGCCGCGACCGCGGACGCGACGAGCTCGGGCACGCGGTCGGGCCTGCCGTTCGACCCGCAGACCGAGCGGGGCCAGCACCCGGGTGGCCCCGGCGAGCACCACGCGGCCGCGCCGGAGCCCGGGACCGCCACGCCGCGTCCGCTGGGCGGGCCGTCCCAGTACGCGCCGCCGCCTCCGCAGCCGATCGTCGAGGACGCGCCGACCACGGACGAGCCCCCGCGCGACGAGCCGCCCGCCGGCGGGCCGCCGTCCTTCTCGCCGCGGCACTGACGGGGCGCCACCGCGCAGCCCGAGCGGCCGCGGTGGTCCCGGCCACGCACGACGCCGCCCCTGCACCCACCCGGGTGCGGGGGCGTCGTCGTGCCGCCCGCGGAGGTTCGCCGGGAGCGGACGACCTTGAGAGTGAGTGCTCACTCAGTTACGGTCGAAGCGTGGTCCCCGTCTCCGTTCCCTCCGACGCCCCGCCCGACGCTCCTCTCGACGCGCCCTCGGGCGCGCGGTCCGAGGCGTCCACCCCGGAGCGCACCCGCGCACGGCCGCTCTCGCGCGAGGAGCGCCGCGACGCGATCGCCGCCGCGACGATCCCGCTGCTCGTCCAGCACGGCGCCGCCGTGACGACGCGCCAGATCGCCGACGCCGCGGGCGTCGCGGAGGGCACGCTGTTCCGCGCGTTCGCGGACAAGGACGAGATCCTCCACGCGGCGGTCGTGCGCTCGCTCGACCCGGCGCCCGCCGTCGCCGCGATCGGCACGCTCCCGGACGACGACGGGCTGCGCCCGCTCGTCGTGAGCATCGTCGAGTTCCTGCTCGAGGCGCAGCGCGTCGGCATGCGCATCTTCGCCGCGGCGCACCAGGTGCTCGACCCGCACCGCGCGACGGCGGACCGCGCCGAGGCCGTGCGCCGGATGCGAGCCGGGGACGGCCGGGACGCCCGTCGGGCCGGGTTCGACGCCCGGGAGCGGTCGGCGCGCGAGATCGTCGCGGCGATCGAGAGCAAGCTCGCGGCGCACCGGACGCAGCTGCGCGTGGACCCGGCGCTGGCCGCGCGGGCGCTGTTCTCGCTCGTCTTCGGAAACGCCTTGCCGCACCTCTCGGGCGGTGACAGGCTCGACGCCGTGCAGCTCGCCGACCTCATCCTCGGCGGCATCGGGGCGGACGTCACGACCGACCCGTCGCCCTGACCGGCGGCCCGTCCACGACGCGCGCGCACCCTCGTCCGGTGCCGCCCGCCCCGCGCACCCGCGACCCGCGGCTCGCGCCCTCGTCCCGCAGCCCCCTCCCGGACAGGAAGCCCATGCTCGTCAGCCTCTTGCGGACGCGACTGCGTCCCTACCGGACGCCGATCGTCGTCCTCCTCGTGCTCCAGCTCCTCGCGACGCTCGCGTCGCTCTACCTGCCGAGCCTCAACGCCGACATCATCGACCAGGGCGTCACGCAGGGCGACACCGCCTACATCATGCGCACCGGGGGCCTCATGCTCCTCGTGAGCCTGGGCCAGGTCGTGTGCGCGGTCGCGGCCGTCTACTTCGGCGCCAGGGTCGCCATGTCGTTCGGCCGCGACGTGCGCGCCGGGCTGTTCACCAACGTGCAGCGCTTCTCCGCCCAGGAGATGGGCCAGTTCGGGGCGCCGTCCCTCATCACCCGCACGACGAACGACGTGCAGCAGGTGCAGATGCTCGTGCTGCTCTCGCTGACCATCATGGTCATGGCGCCGATCATGCTGGTCGGCGGCGTCGTCATGGCGCTGCAGGAGAACGTCGAGCTCTCCGGCCTGCTGCTCGTCATCGTGCCCGTCCTCGGGGTGAGCGTCGGGCTCATCATCTGGCGGATGGTGCCCTACTTCCGGCAGATGCAGAAGAAGATCGACGGCATCAACGCCGTGCTGCGCGAGCAGATCACCGGCATCCGCGTGATCCGCGCGTTCGTGCGAGAGCGTCGCGAGGCCGAGCGGTTCGACGTCGCGAACGACGCCCTGTTCGACGTCTCGCTCAAGGCGGGCAAGCTCATGGCGCTCATGTTCCCGACCGTCATGCTCGTCATGAACGCGTCGAGCATCGCGGTGCTGTGGTTCGGCGGGCGCCAGATCGACGCCGGCGACATGGAGGTCGGCGCGCTCACCGCGTTCCTGTCGTACCTCATGTACATCCTCATGGCCGTGATGATGTCGACGATGATGTTCATGATGGTGCCGCGCGCGGCCGTCTCCGCGGAGCGCATCACCGACGTCATGCAGACCCGCGCGACGGTCGTCGAGCCCGAGCGGCCCGTCGCCCTCACCACGCGGACGGGCCGTGTCGAGCTCGACGGCGTCGAGTTCCGCTACCCGGGGGCCGAGGAGCCCGTGCTCCACGACGTCTCGTTCGTCGCCGAGCCCGGGCGGACGACGGCGATCATCGGCTCGACCGGCTCCGGCAAGACCACGCTGCTCAACCTCGTCCCGCGGCTGTTCGACGTGACGGGCGGCGCCGTGCGGATCGACGGGACCGACGTGCGCGACCTCACCGGCGCAGACCTCGGCTCCCTCCTCGGCCTCGTGCCGCAGAAGGCCTACCTGTTCTCCGGGACGGTCGCCGACAACCTCCGCTACGGCCGACCGGACGCCACAGAGGAGCAGATGTGGGAGGCCCTCGAGGTGGCGCAGGCGCGCGACTTCGTCGAGGCGCTCGACGGCGGCCTCGACGCACCGGTCGCGCAGGGCGGCACGAACTTCTCGGGCGGGCAGCGTCAGCGGCTCGCCATCGCCCGCGCGATCGTGCGCGACCCGGCGGTCTACCTGTTCGACGACTCGTTCTCCGCGCTCGACTACGCGACGGACGCCCGCCTGCGCGCGGCGCTCGCGCCCCGCACCCGGCGCTCGACCGTGATCGTCGTGGCGCAGCGCGTCGCGACGATCCGGGGCGCCGACCAGATCCTCGTGCTCGACCACGGCCGCATCGTCGGTCGCGGCACGCACGCCGAGCTCCTCGAGTCCAACGAGACGTACCAGGAGATCGTCTACTCCCAGCTCTCGATCGAGGAGGCAGCATGAGCGGCGAGCAGGACGCCTCGCGCACGCCCGCGACGTCGGGCGACGGCGCTCCCGAGACCGGCGCACCCGCGGCGGGCGGCGGGCGCGACGTCGCCGCGACCCGGCTCGCGGGCCGACCCCGCGGTGGCGGCGGGCACGGCCCCATGGGCGGCATGGGCGTCCCCGGGGAGAAGGCGCTGGACTTCAAGGGCTCCCTGCGCCGGTTCGTGGGATCGCTGCGCCCCGAGCGCGTGCCGATCGTCGCCGTCGTGATCCTCGGCGTGGTGTCCGTGGCGCTCGCGGTCGCCGGGCCGAAGCTCCTCGGCAACGCGACGAACATCATCTTCGCGGGCGTCGTCGGCTCGCAGCTCCCGGCCGGCGTCACCCAGCAGCAGGCCGTCGAGGCGCTGCGGGCGCAGGGCCAGGACCAGGTCGCCGACCTGGTCTCCGGCGTGCCGGGGCTCGTGCCGGGGGAGGGCATCGACTTCACCGCGCTCGCGACCGTGCTCGCGTGGGTGCTCGCCGTGTACGTCGGCTCGTTCCTCTTCGGCTGGCTCCAGGGGCGCATCACGGCGATCGTCGTGCAGCGCACGGTCTACCGGCTGCGGGGCGAGGTGCAGGCCAAGCTGGCGCGCCTGCCGCTGTCGTACTTCGACCGCAACGCGCGCGGCGAGATCCTCTCGCGCGTGACGAACGACATCGACAACATCTCCCAGACGCTCACGCAGACGCTGTCGCAGCTCGTGACGTCGGTGCTCACGGTGGTGGGCGTGCTGGGCGTGATGTTCTGGATCTCGCCGCTGCTCGCGGTCGTCGCGCTCGTGACCGTGCCGCTGTCCGTCCTGGTCACGGCGCAGATCGCGAAGCGCTCCCAGCCGCAGTTCATCCGGCAGTGGGCCGCGACGGGCCGCCTCAACGCGCACATCGAGGAGATGTACACCGGCCACACGCTCGTCAAGGTGTACGGCCACCAGCAGGCCGCGATCGACGACTTCGAGCGGGAGAACGCGGCGCTCTACGACGCGAGCTTCCGCGCGCAGTTCATCTCGGGCACCATCCAGCCCGCGATGGGCTTCCTCGCGAACCTCAACTACGTGATCGTCGCGGTCGTGGGCGGCCTGCGGGTCGCGTCGGGCACGATGACCCTCGGTGACGTGCAGGCGTTCATCCAGTACTCGCGGCAGTTCACGCAGCCCATCACTCAGATCGCGTCGATGATGAACCTGCTCCAGTCGGGCGTCGCGTCGGCGGAGCGCGTGTACGACCTGCTCGACGCGCAGGAGCAGACGCCGGACCCGTCGCCCGCGAAGACGGTCGAGCCGGTGCGCGGCCGCGTCGCGTTCGAGGACGTCTCGTTCTCCTACGACCCGGACGTCCCGCTCATCGAGCACCTCGACCTCGTGGTGGAGCCGGGGCAGACGATCGCGATCGT
Organism: Cellulosimicrobium sp. AB352; assembly: GCF_049538415.1. Taxonomy (NCBI): domain Bacteria; kingdom Bacillati; phylum Actinomycetota; class Actinomycetes; order Micrococcales; family Promicromonosporaceae; genus Cellulosimicrobium; species Cellulosimicrobium sp. AB352. Next base: position 57,888 of record NZ_JBMVFX010000001.1, read on the forward strand.
CGGGCCGACGGGTGCGGGCAAGACGACGCTCGTCAACCTGCTCATGCGGTTCTACGACGTGGACGGGGGCCGGATCACGCTCGACGGCGTGGACACGCGGGACATGACGCGCGACGACCTGCGCTCCGACATCGGGATGGTCCTGCAGGACACGTGGCTGTTCCAGGGCACGATCGAGGAGAACCTGCGCTACGGCGTCCGCGACGGTCTCACCGTGGACGACGAGGCGTTCCTCGCCGCGACGCGCGCGACGCACGTCGACCCGTTCGTGCGCACGCTGCCCGACGGGTACGCCACGGTGATCGACGACGAGGGCTCGAGCGTGAGCGCGGGGGAGAAGCAGCTCCTCACCATCGCGCGTGCCTTCCTCGCCGACCCGGCGATCCTCGTGCTCGACGAGGCGACGAGCTCCGTCGACACGCGCACGGAGGTGCTCGTGCAGCAGGCGATGAACGCGCTGCGCGAGGGCCGCACGTCGTTCGTCATCGCGCACCGCCTGTCGACGATCCGCGACGCGGACACGATCCTCGTCATGGAGCACGGCTCGATCGTCGAGCAGGGGTCCCACGACGAGCTGCTCGCGGCCGGCGGCGCGTACGCCCGGCTGTACGAGAGCCAGTTCGCGGCGCCGCTCGACGCCGAGGCGGAGGACCCGGAGGGCGTGGGCGCTCCCGCGGGACGCTGACACGCCGCGGCCCGCACCACGCCCACCCCGAGGGGTGAGGCGAGGTGCGGGCCGCGTGCGTCCCGGTGCCGTCGCGCTCAGGCGAGCGAGAGGAAGAGCTTCTCGAGCTTGGCCACGTCGAGCGTCGGGTCCTCGCCGTCCTCGGTCGGCTCGGTGAGGCACTGGCGCATGCCGGACGCGATGATCGCGAACCCGGCCCGGTCCAGGGCGCGCGAGACGGCGGAGAGCTGCGTGACGACGTCCTCGCAGTCCCGCCCCTCGTCGAGCATGCGCACGACGGCCGCGAGCTGGCCCTGGGCGCGCTTGAGCCGGTTGGCGACCTTGCTCATGTCGGTGGGGTCGAGCTCCACGGTCGTCCTCCTGCGTTCGTCGGTGTTCTTGTCGGTTCTCGTCGCGGCGTGCCTGGTCAGGCGCAGGTGCAGCGCTGCTCGGGCGGCACCTCGGCCATGACCTCGTCGGCGTGCATGCCGCAGCCGGTCCAGGTGGTCTTGCCGCACGTGCGGCACAGGGCGGGACTGCACATGGTGGGTCTCCTCGGGTGTGGGGGTCGATCGGTGGTGCGAGGGTCGGGGTCTGGCGGGGCCGGGGGCGGCCCGCGCGTGGTGGCGCAGGATCAGCGTCGCACGGCTCCGCCCGCGGCCTGCCACGCGCCGAGCCCGCCGGACAGGCTCGTCGCGGCGTAGCCGAGCGAGCGGAGCTGGCGCGCCGCGGTGCGCGAGCGCATCCCCGACGCGCACACGACGACGACGGTCGCGCCGTCCTTCAGCCGCCGCGGCGCGGCGGAGGGGACGTCGGCGAGCGGCACGTGCACGGCCTGGGGCGCGTGCCCGGCGCGCCACTCGTCGCGCTCGCGCACGTCGAGGAGCGTCGCGCCGTCGCGGACGAGCTGCACCGCGGTGGCGGCGTCGACGGTCGGGCGCACGCCGCCGTCGTCGGACGAGCGGGAGAACAGGCGGCGGAGACGGTCGATCATGCGGGGACTCCTTCGAGGGTGCGCGCGGCGCGCGGCGTGGTGGTCAGGGTGAGCCAGCCGCCGGAGAGGTTGCGCGCGTCGAGCCCGGCGGCGAGCAGGACACGGGTGGCGAGGTAGGACCGCACGCCGCTCGCGCAGTGCACGGCGACGGGGCGCCCCGCCGCGGCGGTGCGCACCTCGTCGAGCCGCTCGCGCAGCTCGGTGTGCGGCACGTTGAGGGCGCCGTCGAGGTGGCCGCCGGCGTGCTCGGCGGGCGACCGGACGTCGAGCACGAGCGACGTCGCGACGACCTCGTCGAGGTCGGCCGCGTGCCACTGCGGCATGGTGCCGTCGAGCACGTTCTGCGCGACGAACCCCAGCATGTTGACGACGTCCTTGGCGGCGCCGTAGGGCGGGGCGTACGCGAGCTCGAGCTCCGCGAGGTCGTCGGCCGTGAGCCCGGCGCGCAGCGCGGTCGCGAGCACGTCGATGCGCTTGTCCACCCCCGCGCGGCCCACGGCCTGCGCGCCGAGCAGGCGGCCGTCGGGCGCGAAGCTCGCCGTCACGTGGACCGGCTCGGCGCCGGGGAACCAGCCCGCGTGGTGGGCCGCGTGGACGCGCACCTGCTCGTGCACGACGTCGGCCGCCGCCAGGGTCGCGTGGCTCGGCCCGGTCACGGCGGCGGTGAGCCCGAACACGCGCACGATCGCCGTCCCGAGCACGGGCGCCTGCGGTGTCGTCCGGTGGCCCAGCATCGAGTCCGCGGCGCGCCGGCCCTGGCGGTTGGCCGGGCCGGCGAGCGGGACGGGGCCCGTCGCTCCGGTGACCGCGTGCACGACCTCGACGGCGTCGCCGACGGCCCACACGTGCGGGTCGGACGTGCGCTGGTCGGCGTCGACGCGGATCCCTCCGCGCTCGCCGAGCGCGAGCCCGGCCGCCGCCGCGAGGTCGCTCGCGGGCCGCACCCCGACGCTCACGAGCACCACGTCGGCGTCGAGGGCGTTGCCGTCCGTGAGCTCGAGCGCGACGGCGTGGTCCGCGCCCTCGGGCTGCGGCACGACGGCGCTCGCGGAGGTCCCGAGGTGGAGCCCGACGCCGTGGTCGCGGAGCTCGTCCGCGAGCAGCGGCGCGAGGTCGGGCTCCAGCGGCGGCAGCACCTGGTCGGCGCGCTCGACGACGTCGACCGTGAGGCCGCGGCCGACGAGCGCCTCCACGGCCTCGAGCCCGATGAAGCCCGCGCCGACGACGACGGCCCGCAGCGGGGCCGTGCGACCCGCGGCGACCTCCGCCTCGAGCTGCGCGAGCCGGGCCGACAGGGCGTCGAGGTCCGACATGGTCCGCAGCGTGTGCACGGCCGGGTGGTCGAGGCCCGCGACGGGCGGGAGGACGGTGGTCGCGCCGGGCGCCAGGAGGAGCGCGTCGTAGCCGAGCTCGTACGTGCCGTCCTCGGCGGCGACGGTGACCGTGCGCGCCGCGCGGTCGATCGCGGTGACGCGGTGACGCGTCCGCACGTCGAGGTCGAGGCTCGCGCGGAGCGAGGCGGGCGTGTGCAGCAGCAGGGCGTCGCGCTCCGCGATCTCGCCCGCCACCTGGTACGGCAGGCCGCAGCCCGCGAACGAGACGTGGTCGGACTGCTCGAGCACGATGATCGACGCGCGCTCGTCGAGACGGCGGGCGCGCGCGGCGGCGCTCATGCCGCCCGCGACGCCGCCGACGACGACGATGCGGCGGGCGCCGTCGGGGTCGGACGGGTGGGTCGTCGAGCCGGGGGTCGAGGGGATCATGCTCCGACGATACCCCGGGGGGTATCCCCCACGGCAAATGGACGGGCTGAGAGGTCGGTCACCGGACGCGCCGGGCAGTGGCGCGCGCCGCTCACAGCCGACGGACAGCCGTGGCATCCCCACAGCACACGCCTGCTCCGTAGACACGGCCCATGAGCAACCCCACCTCGCACCTCGCCTCGTCAGCCTCGCCCGTGCCGCCCGTGCCGCCCGTGCCGCCCGTGCCGCCCGTGCCGCCCGTGCCGCCCGTGCCGCCCGTGCCGCCCGCGTCCCGGCGCCGACGACGGTGGCGTGCCGCGCTCGTCACCGCCCTCGCGGTGCTGCTCCCGCTGGGTGGCGCCACGGCGTGGGCGCTGGACCGGTTCGTCGTCGAGCACGTCGAGATCGACGACGTGTCGGCGTACGAAGCCTCGCAGGGCCTCGACGCGGGCGGGGCATCGGGCCAGGGGGCGACCGCGGACGACGGCGCAGGCGCCTCGACCGGCACCTCGGCGGCCACCTCCGCGGGCACCGGGACGGTCGACGGCGACACGTACACGTCCGACGCCACGAGCATCACGGTCTCCCGGGTGACCACCGGGTCGGGGGACGACACCCTGACGTACTACGTGGCCGACGTCGTGCTCTCCGACATGACGGACCTGCGCTCCGCGTTCGCGCAGGACGCGTTCGGCACGAACATCACGGAGACGACGTCGGACATCGCTGCCGACAACGGCGCCGTCCTCGCGGTCAACGGCGACTACTACGGGTTCCGCGACACCGGCATCGTCATCCGCAACGGTGTCGTGTACCGGGACGAGGGTGCGCGCGAGGGCCTCGCGCTCTACCGCGACGGCCACGTCGAGGTCTACGACGAGACGACGACGGACGCGCAGAGCCTCGTCGACGCCGGGGTGTGGAACACGCTGTCGTTCGGGCCCGCGCTCGTCGAGGACGGCGAGATCGTGGCCGGGATCGACGACGTCGAGGTCGACACGAACGTCGGGAACCACTCGATCCAGGGCGAGCAGCCGCGCACGGCGATCGGGGTCGTCGACGAGAACCACCTCCTCCTCGTCGTCGTGGACGGCCGTCAGGAGGGCTACTCGCGCGGCGCGACGACGACCGAGCTCGCCGAGATCCTGCAGGACCTCGGCGCGACGACCGCCTACAACATCGACGGCGGCGGGTCCTCGACCCTCTGGTTCGACGGCGAGGTCGTCAACAGCCCGTCACAGGGCCGTGAGCGTGGCACGTCCGACGTCCTCTACGTCGCGGACGGTGCCTGATGACCGGCGCGACCACGCGCGAGCAGCCCGCGGACCCGGCGACGAGCGTCGCGCGGACCGCCGTCGTGGTGCCCGCGTACCAGCCCGACGCGCGGCTCGTCGCGCTCGTCGACGCGCTGCGGGCGGCCGTCCCCGAGTCCCCGGTCGTGGTGGTCGACGACGGCAGCGACCGGCGGTGCGGGGGAGTGTTCCGCGCGGTGCGGGCGCTGGGCGCCGTGGTGCTCACCGTTCCGGTGAACCGTGGGAAGGGCCACGCGCTGCGGACCGGGATCCGGTGGGTGCACGACCGGCTGCCCGGCCACGGCGTGGTGTGCGCCGACGCGGACGGGCAGCACACCGTGGTCGACGTGCTGCGGGTCGCCGCGCGCTCGCAGGCCGAGCCCGAGGCCGTCGTGCTCGGCGCGCGCCGCTTCGCGGGCGACGTGCCGGTGCGCAGCCGCGTGGGCAACGCCGCGACCCGCTGGGCGTTCGCCGCGACGACCGGCACGCGTGTCCGGGACACCCAGACCGGGCTGCGCGCCTACGGGCCGGGCCTGCTCGACGATCTCCTCGCCGTGCGCGGGGACCGGTACGAGTACGAGCTGCGCGCGCTCCTCGAGGCGACCCGCGCGGGCCGCCGGATCGTCGAGGTGGACGTCGCGACGGTGTACCTCGACGACAACGCGTCCTCGCACTTCCGGCCCGTCGCCGACTCGTTGCGCGTGTGGGCGCCGCTGCTGCGGTTCGCGGCGTCGTCGCTCGGTTCGGCCGCGGTCGACGTCGTCGCGCTGCTCGCGCTGCACGCGCTCACCGGGTCGCTCCTCGCGGCCGTGGTGGGCGCGCGTCTGCTCAGCGCGGGCGTGAACTTCGCCGTGAACCGCCGCCTGGTCTTCCCGGGCGGGCGCGATCTCCCGCTGCGCGTCGCGGCGGCCCGGTACGTGGCGCTCGCGGCCGTGCTGCTCGCGGCGAGCTACGGGCTGCTCGCGCTGCTGACCGGGATCGGCCTGCCGCTCCTCGCGGCCAAGGTCGGCACCGACGCCGTGCTCGTCGCGACGAGCTACGAGGTGCAGCGGCGCGTGGTGTTCGCGCCTCTCAGCGCTGACCGGCGTCGCGCTCGACGAGGGCGGGCACGTGGTCGCGCGCCGTCCAGCGCCGGCCGACCCACTTGATGACCTCGACGAGCAGGAAGACGACGAGCGCGAGCCCGAGCGTCTTGCCCCACTCCGCGAGCGCGATGGGCGCCGAGTCGAACCACGAGTGCATGAACGGTGCGTAGACGAAGACGGCCTGCAGCGCGAGCAGCGTCGCCGCCGAGACCCAGACCACCCGGTTGCCGCGCAGCACGTCGAGCGTGAGGCTCGACCGGTCGAGGAACCGGCAGTTGAACAGGTAGGCGAGCTGGCCGAGCGCGAGCATCGTGACCGCCGTCGTCTGGGCCTCGGCGAGCGGGACGCCCTGCGCCCGCTCGACGTAGAACAGCAGGATGGTCGCGCCGCCGATGAGGAGCGACACGAGCAGGATGCGGCGCACGTACGCGCCGTCGAGGATCGACGCCTTCGGGTCGCGCGGGGCGCGGCGCATGACGTCGGGCTCGGCCTTCTCGTACGCGAGCGCGAGCGACAGCGTGACCGCGGTGATCATGTTGATCCACAGCACCTGGACCGGCTGGAGCGGCAGGGTGAGGCCGAACAGGACCGCGACGAGGATGACGAGCGACTGCGCGCCGTTGGTCGGGAGCAGGAACAGGACGGACTTGCGGATGTTGTCGTAGATCCGCCGACCCTCCTTCACGGCCCGCTCGATGGTCGCGAAGTTGTCGTCGGCGAGCACGACCTCCGCGGCCTCCTTGGTCGCCTCGGTGCCCTTGATGCCCATCGCGACGCCGACGTCCGCCTGGGTGAGCGCGGGGGCGTCGTTGACGCCGTCGCCCGTCATCGCGACGACCTCGCCGTGCGACTGGAGCGCGGACACGATGCGGATCTTGTGCTCGGGGCTCGTGCGCGCGTACACGTCGACGTCGCGCACCACCTGGCGCAGCTTCTCCGTGCTCATCTCCTCGAGCTCGGGGCCGGTGAGCACGGCCGGCGCGGACGAGCCGTCGTGGGCGTCGACGATGCCCATCTCGCGGCCGATCGCGAGCGCGGTGCCCGCGTGGTCGCCGGTGATCATCTTCACGCGGATGCCCGCGTCGCGGCACTCGGCGATGGCCTCGATCGCCTCGGGGCGCGGCGGGTCCACGATGCCGACGAGCCCGCACAGCTCCAGGCCGTCCGCGACGTCGGCGACGTCGAGGTCCGCCGTGCTGTCGGCGGCCGGGCGTCGCGCGGCTGCCAGCACGCGCAGACCCTGCCCGCCGAGCGCGTCGATCTGCGCGTCCCAGAACGCGCGGTCGAGCGGCTCGCTGCCGCCGTCCGGGCCGAGCTGGGTCGCGCAGCGGTCGAGGACGCGGTCGGGCGCACCCTTGACGTGCACGTGCAGGCCGCCGTCGGGGTCTGCGTCGAGCGTCGCCATGAACTTGTTCTCGGACTCGAACGGCACGACGGCGACGCGCCGCCACCCCGTCGGGTCGACGCCGGCCTTCATGCCGAGCGTGCGCAGCGCGCCCTCCGTCGGCTCGCCGACGAGCCGCCATCCGTCGGTGTCCTCGCCGTCGGGCACGATCCGCGCGTCGTTGCACAGCATCATGACCGTCGCGAGGGCCGCGAGGTCGCGGTCGTCGGCGAGGTCCGCGTGCCGGGTGCCCGACGCCGGTCCCTCGCCCGCGCCGTCCACCTCGCCGGGTGCGCCGGTCGACCTGGGGCGGGGTGCGTCGTCGGGCACGGTCACGTCTCCCACGGGCGCGTACCCCGCGCCCGCGACCGCGAACGTGCGCCCGCTCGTGCGGACCGTGCGTGCCGTCATCTCGTTCTTGGTGAGCGTGCCGGTCTTGTCCGAGCAGATCGTGGTCACCGAGCCGAGCGTCTCGACCGCGGGGAGCTTGCGCGTGATCGCGCGGCGCCGGGCCATCTGCTGCACCCCGAGCGCGAGGGTGATCGTCACGAGCGCGGGCAAGCCCTCGGGCACCGCGGCGACGGCGAAGCCGATGGACGCCGAGACGAGGTCGGGCACCGAGAAGTCGTGCACGACCCGGCCGATGATCACCATGACGACGGCCATCGCGAGGATGAGCACCGCGAGCAGCTTGCCGAACCGGTCGAGCTGGCGCGTCAGCGGCGTCGCGAGGCTGCGGACCTCGGAGATCATCGTCTGGATCCGGCCGATCTCGGTCGCCGTCCCGGTCGCGGTGACGACGCCCACGCCCTGGCCCGCGGCCACGAGCGTGCTCGAGAACAGCATGCTCGACCGGTCGCCCACGCCCGCGTCCGCCCCGACCGGGGCCACCGACTTTGCCGCCGCGACCGACTCGCCCGTGAGCGCCGACTCCTCGACGCGCAGGTTCGTCGCCTGGATCAGCCGGACGTCCGCGGGCACGCGGTCGCCCGAGCGCACGCGCACGACGTCGCCGGGCACGACGTCGTCGGCGTCCACGCGGGCCCACGCGCCGTCGCGCCGCACCTCGGCGTTGACGGACAGCATGTTCCGGATGCCTTCGAGCGCGCTCTCCGCGCGCCCCTCCTGGATGAACCCGATCGCCGCGTTGATCACCGCGACCGCGAGGATCACCGTGAAGTCGACCCAGTCGCCGAGGATCGCCTTGAGCACCGCCGAGACGAGCAGGATGTAGATGAGGATGTCGTCGAAGTGGACGAGGATCCGCTTCCACAACGGGTCGCGCTGCGGCGGCGGCAGCCGGTTGGGCCCCACCTCCGCGAGCCGCGTCGCGGCGTCGGCGCTGGAGAGGCCGCCCGCGTCCGTGCCGAGCTCGGCGAGGACGGCGTCGGGCGGGCGCGACCACGGCGCGTCGAGCGAGCGCTCGGTCGTGCTCGCCGAGGTCGAGGAGGCCGCCGTGGCGGGGGTCGGTGCAGCGTCCGGCGCGGATCCCATGCCCCTATTCGACCCCCGATGCCCGGATCGCGCGAGGGGCGAAGGACCGTGACCCGCGACACGCCAGCGGCCGCCGGTCAGGGTGAGGAGAACGGGTTCACGACCGGGACGCCGCAGTCGACGAAGTCCCGGGTGTTCCGTGTCGCCACCGTGAGCCCGTGGGCGAGCGCGGTCGCCGCGAGCAGGGAGTCGACGACGGGCAGCGGGTGCGCCGCGTGCACGGCCGGCGATCGCTGCGCGATCTCGAGCGTGACGGGCAGGATGCGGTCCCCGTACGTCTCCTCGAGACCGTGGACCCACGTCTCGAGCGCGGTCGCCCGCGCGGCGTCGCGAGACATGAGGCGCTGGACCCCGGTGCGGATCTCGCCGACGGTCAGCACCGAGAGGTAAATCTGAGGCGTTCGCAGCCCGCGGAGCCACGCGACGACCTGCTCGTCCGGTCGGGTTCGCACGAGCTCGGACACGACGTTCGTGTCGAGCAGGTACCTCACGCGTCGGCCCCGAGATCGAGCTCGCGCAACGGAGTCCGGTCACGGGTGAGGTTGAGGTCGTCCGCCGTGGGTGCCTCGAGGAGGTAGTCGGCGAGCTCCACCCGGACCCCGGTGAGCTCGTGATAGAGGTCGATCCCGACGACGACGGCGATCTCCTTGCCGTGCCGGGTGATGACCTGTGGACCGTTCTCGGCCTCTCGCAAGACCTCGCTCAGGCGTTGCTTCGCGTCCTGCACCTGCCAGCTCATGGGACCCCCGCTCCTCGTCCTGTCTGGACAGACTAGACAGGACGGAGCCGGGGATCAAGGCGCGTGGCATGCCTGGGAGAATCGACGACGTGAGCGAGACCAGCACCCGAGCCGGCCTGCGGGTCGTGCACGTCACCGACCCCGCCGACGGCCGCCTCGCGGACTACAACCGCCTGACCGACGTCGCGCTGCGGTCCAAGCACGAGCCGGAGAAGGGGCTGTACATCGCCGAGAGCTCGACGGTGATCCGGCGGGCGCTCGCCGCCGGGCACCGGCCCCGGTCGTTCCTCATGGCCGAGCGCTGGCTCGACGACCTCGCCGACGACATCGCCGCGCTGCCGGTCGACGACGCCCCGGGCGGCACGGGCGAGCAGGTCCCGGTGTACGTCGGTGCGCCCGACGTGCTCGAGGCGATCACCGGGTTCCACCTGCACCGCGGGGCGCTCGCGGCGATGCACCGCCCGCCGCTGGTCCCCGTGCGCGACCTGCTCTCCGCGGCGCGCGGCGGGACGGGTGCGCGGCGGGTCGCGGTGCTGGAGGACGTCGTGGACCACACCAACGTCGGTGCGATCTTCCGGTCGGCCGCCGCGCTCGGGGTCGACGCCGTCCTCGTCTCGCCGCGCTGCTCCGACCCGCTCTACCGCCGCTCGGTGCGCGTGAGCATGGGCACGGTGTTCCAGGTGCCGTGGACGCGGTTCGAGACGTGGCCGGGCGGGCTGGACCTGCTGCGCGACGAGGGTTTCACGGTTGCGGCGCTCGCCCTCGCCGACGACGCGATGAGCCTCGACGACGTCGTGGCCGACCCGCCCGAGCGGCTCGCGCTCGTGCTCGGCACAGAGGGCGACGGCCTGTCGCGCGGCGCGATCGAGGCGGCCGACCGGGTCGTGACGATCCCCATGGCGGGGGGAGTGGACTCGCTCAACGTCGCCGCGGCGTCGGCCGTCGCGTTCTGGGCGACGCGCGTCCCCTGACTCGTCGGTCGCGGCGGGAGAGACGGGAACAACGATGCTCCCCGACGCGTTGGGCCCGTGTCCGTACGTCGTACGAGAAGAGGTCCCGTGCCGGTCCAGCCCTCCCCGTCCCTGCCTGCCACCACCCGCCCCCACCACGGGCGCGACCTTGCGGCGCATGCCATCGCCGAGGAGCAGCAGCACCTCGACGCCGCGCTCGCCCGTCGCGCGGACCTGCTCGCCGAGCTGGACGCACAGCTCACCGCTCCTGCCGACGGCGCTGCCTACCGGGACGCGGTCTCGGACCCGGCCGGTGCCGAGTCCGTCGTCGAGCGCGCGCGGCGCGCTGGGTTGCGCCGCCGTCGCACCGAGCTCGAGCGCGCGGAGAGCGGGCTCGTCTTCGGCCGCGTCGACACCGTCGACGGGGCCACGCGCCACGTCGGGCGCGTCGGGATCACTGCGCCCGAGGACGACGCGGACCCGCTCGTGCTCGACTGGCGTGCTGACGGTGCACGCGCCTTCTACACCGCGACAGCGCGCGAGCCGCAGGGTCTTGCGCGGCGTCGGCACGTGCGGACCGCGAGGGACCGGGTCACCGGCGTGGACGACGAGCCGCTCGACGGCTCGGCGACCGGGGCGGAGGAGGAGGGCGGGCTCGTCGGCGAGGGCGCGCTGCTCGCGGCGCTGTCGGAGCGCCGTACCGGGCGCATGGGCACCGCCGTCGCGACCCTCCAGACGGAGCAGGACGCGATCGTGCGCGCCCCGGCGGACCAGGTGCTCGTCGTGCAGGGCGGCCCGGGGACGGGCAAGACCGTCGTCGCGCTGCACCGCGTCGCATACCTGCTGTTCACCTACCCGCACCTCGCCGAGCGGGGCGTCCTCCTGCTCGGGCCGTCGTCGCGCTTCCTCGAGTACGTGGCGCAGGTGCTGCCCGCGCTCGGGGAGACGGCGGTCGTCTCGGCGACGTGCGACACGCTCGTGCCCGGCGTCGCGCCCGAGCGGGAGGAGGGGCGCGACGTCGCGGAGATCAAGGGGCGCGCGCTGTGGCAGGACGTCGTCGCCCGGTACGCGGACTCCCTCGTCCCGGACGCGCGAGCCCTGACGGTCCGCCTCGACGGCGAGCCGCTCACGCTCGACCCGGCCCGCGTCGCCCAGGTCCTGCGTGCCTCTCGCGCGGGAGGCCGCAGCGTGCTGGCCGCGCGGGGCCGGGCCGTGGACCTGCTGCTCGACGCTCTCGTGGACGAGGCCGCGGAACGCCACACCGAGCTGCTCGAACGGGTCGAGGAGGGGTTCGAGGACGTGCTCGGGAAGCTCGACGCCGGGCTCGCCGCGCGCGACGACCGCGCCCCCACGACCGGCGCGCGCGGCGGCGACGTCGACGGCGAGCTCACCGAGGAGGACCTCGACCGGCTCCGGGAGGACCTCGCGCGCGACGCCGGGTTCGCGGCCGCCGTCGACGCCTGGTGGCCCGTCACGGACGTCCGCACCGCGCTCGCGGACCTGCTGGGCGACGCCGCGCTCCTCGCGCGCCACGCGCCCGACCTGACGACGGCCGAGGTGCGCCACGTCACGAGCGAGCCGCCCGCGCTCGCACCGAGCGACGTGCCGCTGCTCGACGCGCTCGCCGACGCGCTGGGGGCTCCCGACGCGCCCGGCGAGCAGGGCAAGTTCCTCGCGCAGCGGGCGGCCGCACGTCGCGACTGGGTCTACGGGCACGTCGTGGTCGACGAGGCGCAGGAGCTCTCGCCCATGCAGTGGCACATGGTGCTGCGCCGCTGCCCGACGCGGTCCGTGACGGCCGTCGGGGACGTCGACCAGACCGAGGCGCCGCACCGGCACACGGACTGGGCGGACGCCGTCGGCCCCGTCCTCGGGGAGCGTTGGCGGCGCGCGGACCTCACCATCTGCTACCGCACGCCGCGCGAGGTCATGGCGCTCGTCGGGCCGGTGCTGCGCGCGGCGGGCAGCCGGAACGACCCGCCGCGTGCGGTGCGGGACGCGGGGGTCGAGCCGCGGGACGTCGTCGTGCCGGACGGTGCGCCGGGACGCCTGGGTGAGACGGTCGCCGCCGAGGTCGCACGCCTCGCGGCCCGGTACGACGGCGGGACCGTGGGCGTCGTGGCGCCGGTCGCGCGCCTCGCGACGCTGCGCGCGGCGGTCGAGGGCGTGCCCGTCCTCGGGACGTCCGAGGCGAAGGGCCTCGAGTGGGACGCGGTCGTCGTCGTGGACCCCGACGGCGTCGCCGCCGAGCCGCGCGGGTGGAACGGGCTGTACGTGGCGATGACCCGGTGCACGCAGGAGCTCGTGCGCGTCGCGGTGGGCGAGCCCGCCCGCTCGGCCTGAGGGCCGCGCTCAGTCCGAGGGCGCCGACCGGGCGAACCGGTCGACCTCCCGCACCACGACCTCGACGAGCGTCGGGTCGCCGAGCGGGAGGAAGTGCCCGGCGAGCGGCAGCTCGACGTTCCGTCCGCCCTCGAGGCGGCCGGTCTCGGGGATGTGGGGGTCGAAGCGCGGGTACACGGCCGTGATGCGCGCGTCGACCCCGCGCTCGGCGGCGAGCGCGACCAGCGCGGCGTCGCGCGGCGAGAACGCGCGCAGCGTGCGCCCGAGGAGGTACTGCGCGTAGCGCGAGCCGCGGAACGGCGTCGCCACGGCGACCATGCCGGCGACGCGCGGCCCGGCGGCCGACAGCATGACGCGCTTGCCGACGAGGCCGCCCTTGCTGTGGGCGACGAGGACGACGTCGTGCAGGTCGGACCGCTCGAGGAACGCCGCCGTGCGGTCGGCAGCCTCGGCGAACGGGCGCCGGTTGTAGCCGAGGCCGGGCACGGCGTGCACGGGGTGCCCGGCTCGGGCGAGGGCCGTCGCGACCGGCCCGAGGAGCTGCCAGGTCTCGTAGACGCCGGGCAGGAGCACGACGGGGCTCGCGCCGCCGGGGCCGGTCGGGACGGGTCGGCGCGCGCGCAGGGCGCCCTGGACCTGGCGCGCGGCGACGTACGCGTAGTCCACCGCGCGGTCGCGCAGCCGCAGGGAGCGGGGCCAGCGGGGCGCCCTCACGGCAGGTCCCGGGGCAGGCCTCGGGGCAGGTCTCGCGGCAGTCCGCGCGGCAGTCCACCGGCATCACGCACGGCGGCGACGATCCCCTCCGGGTCGGCGTCCATCGCATGGTGGCGTCCCCGGACCTCGCGGAACATGCCGCGCGGCGCGGCGAGCGCGAGCTCGCGGCACCACCGGCGCGGAGCGATCGGGTCGTGCGCGCCCCGCACCACGACGAGACGCCCCGGCACGCGCGGCACGACGTCCTCGAGCCGGTGCCTCAGCATGTGCCGGACCTGGACCGCGTAGTGCGGCAGCGAGCAGCGCAGCACGTAGTCGACGGCGAGCGTCGCGAGCGCGCGCGGGCGCTCGCCCACCGCGTCGCGCGCGAGCCGCAGCGCCTGGCGCGGCGCGCTGCGGGCGTGGCGGTCCGCCGTCGGGCCGACGAGCACGCCCGCGGGCGCCTCGCGGGGGTGGTCGGCCATCGCCTGGGCGACGACCTGCGCGCCCATCGAGTGGCCGACGAGCACGACGACGGGTCGCGGGGCGCCGTCGGGCAGGTCGAGCACGTGGCGGCGCACGTGCTCCGCGACGACGGCCGCGTGCTCCTCGATCGACACGTCGCGCGGCGCGCGGGGCGCCGCGCCGAAGCCGGGCAGGTCGACCGCGTGCACCGCGACCCGGGGGAGCGCGCGCGGCCGCAGGAGCGCGCGCCGCACCGGGTCGAACGCGCGCGCCGATGACCCGACGCCGTGCACGAGCACGACCACGACGTCGGGCGCGTCCGCCCCGGACACGTGCACGACGGCGGTGAGGTCGCCGACCGCGCAGCGCGCCTCCGCGGTGCCCGCCGACGCTGCCGCCGCCGACGCCGCCGACGCCGCCGACACCGTCGACGGCGCGGACGACGCGCCGGAGCGGGCCCGGGCGAACCGGACCCGCTCCGTGACGTGCTGGGTGTCATCGCCGGCCGTGGCCGACGACGTGCTCCGGGTCGTCAGCTGACGTCTCCTCGCCACGCGCCCGTCTCGGCCCCGCGGGACTCGATGAACTCCTTGAACCGGGCGAGGTCGCCCTTGACGCGGCGCTCGTCGAGCTGGAGGACGTCGCCCACCTTCTCCACGACCCCCTCCGGCGTCCAGTCGAGCTGGACCGTGACGCGGGTCTGCGTGTCGTTCAGCCGGTGGAAGGTCACGACGCCCGCGTGGTCGGGGCCCGACGTGCTGTTCCACGCCACCCGCTCGTCGGGGTGCTGCTCGGTGATCTCCGCGTCGAACTCGCGCTCGACGCCGCCGATCTTCGTCTTCCAGTGCGTGTGCGTCGCGTCGAGCTGGCGGATCTCCTCGACGCCCTCCATGAAGCGGGGGAACTCTTCGAACTGGGTCCACTGGTCGTAGGCCGTGCGGACGGGGACGTCGACGTCGATCGACTGGGTGACCGTGCTCATCGGTGATACCTCCTGTGGTTGGCGGGCGGTACGACCACACCCTTCCCGGGGTCCGTCCTGCTCGCGCGGCGAACGGGGGTCGGCCTCACTCCAGCGCGCTCGACGGGTCTCCGGACGCCGGCTCGGCCGCGTCGGTGCGCGAGCCGAGGGAGTCGTCGCCCATGTCCTGCGCGTCCACGACGGCGAGCTCGTCGAGGAGGAACAGGAACGCGCGGGCGTACGGGTTGTCGTCCACGCGCTGCCGGACGTCGGACCAGTCGATCTGCTCGCGCATCGCCCGCGCGACCGGCAGGAGCCGCGAGAAGTCGCAGTAGTGCTCGCCGAGGACGCGCAGCTTCGACGCCATGATCTCGGTCGCGGAAAGCACGGGCATGCGGACCGCGAGGACCTCGA
Source organism: Cellulosimicrobium sp. AB352 (assembly GCF_049538415.1). Taxonomy (NCBI): domain Bacteria; kingdom Bacillati; phylum Actinomycetota; class Actinomycetes; order Micrococcales; family Promicromonosporaceae; genus Cellulosimicrobium; species Cellulosimicrobium sp. AB352. Next base: position 73,108 of record NZ_JBMVFX010000001.1, read on the forward strand.
GCTCGTCGGTGCGCGCGAGCAGGTCGTCGTCGATCGGCTCGCCGACCATCCGGTACAGGACGTCGATGAGCTCGCCCCCGTGGTACGCCTTGAAGAGCCAGTTCTCCGTCGGCTCCGTGATCTCGAGCCCCGCCTCGCGCAGCACCTCGCGCGCGCGGTCCACGTCCACCTCGCGGATCGCGAAGTCGGCGTCGTGGCTCGGCTCCGGCGCCCCGCGCGCCCACGCCGCGTAGCCGCCGACGAGCGCGTGCGGGATCTCGGCCTCGGCCAGCGCCGCGGCGGTCATCCGGAGGCCGTCGTGCAGTGCGTCCCTGTCGTCCACCATGCCCAGGGTCTACACCACCCCGGGGGTGCTGGCACGTCGCCACGGGGGAGCGGCCGCCCTGCCGAGCGCGTGCGGCGTCGGGCCGTGGTCCCCACAATCGGGAGGGTGCGCCTCGCGACGTTCAACATCCTGCACGGGCGGTCGCTCGTCGACGACCGCGTCGACGTCGACCGCTTCGCCGGTGCCGTCCGGGCCCTCGACGCGGACGTCCTCGCGCTCCAGGAGGTGGACCGGGACCAGCCCCGCTCGCACCGCGCCGACCTCACCGCGGTCGCGGCCGAGGCGGCGGGCGCCGTCGACCACCGGTTCGTCGCGACGCTCGTCGGCGAGCCGGGCGTGTGGACCGCGCCGACGGGGGAGCACCAGCCGGGCCGCGCCGCCTACGGGATCGCCGTCGTGAGCCGGTACCCCGTCACGGCGTGGCGCACCGTCCTGCTGCCCGCGCCCCGCACGCGCGTGCCCGTGCGCTTCCCCGGGCGCCGGCTGCCGACGCTCGTGCGCGACGAGCCGCGCGCGGCCCTCGTCGCGCGCGTCGAGGCGCCGGGCGGGCCGGTGACGGTCGTGTGCACGCACCTGACCTTCGTGCCCGGGCGCAACCTCACGCAGCTCGTGCGGCTCACCCGGGAGCTCGCCGCCGACGTGCCCGACGGCGAGCCCGTCGTCCTGCTCGGCGACCTCAACATCGAGGCGCCCCAGGCCGCGCGCACGAGCGGGTGGCGCCCCCTCGCCTCCGCGCCGACGTTCCCCGTCGGCGAGCCCGCGCGCCAGCTCGACCACGTGCTCGCGCACGGCCCGGTCCGGGCGACGGCGCCCGCCGTCGCGGTCGACACGGGGCTGTCGGACCACCGGGCGCTCGTCGTGCCCGTCGCGCTCGGCGGGGAGCGGCACGCGTCCCCGACGCGCGCGCACGCGGCGGACGAGGACCACGCGCCGCCCACCGCGGGCGCGGGAGAGCCGCGACGGCGGGCCGGCCGGGCCGCCGAGGGCTGACCGACGCCGTTCGTGAGCCCCGTCACACGGACGTGAGGGGCTGGTTCTGGGCGGGCGACATAGATTAGCCTCACCTTTGTGAGTGGAACCTCAGCTGCCTCGGTCGCGCCGGGCCTGCCCGGCGCCCCGGCGCTCGCGGGTCACGACCTGCGGCTGTCCTACGACGACCGCACCGTGGTCCACGGCGCCGCGCTCGAGCTCGCCCCGGGGGCCGTCACGGCCCTCATCGGGCCCAACGGCTCGGGCAAGTCGACCCTCCTGCGCTCGCTCGCGCGCCTGCACCGGCCCGACGCCGGGACCGTCGCCCTGGACGACGTGCCCGACGCGCTCGCGCTCCACGCCAAGGACTTCGCGCGGCGCGTGACGCTCCTGTCGCAGAGCCGGCCCACGCCGTCGGGCGTGAGCGTGCGCGACGTCGTCGCCTACGGGCGCCACCCCTACCGCGGCCGGTTCCGCTCGAACGACCCCGACGGCCCGCGCGCGATCGCGCACGCCATGGACGTCACGGGCATCACCGCGATGGCCGACCGCGGCGTGGACGAGCTCTCCGGCGGCGAGCTGCAGCGCGTGTGGCTCGCGACGTGCCTCGCGCAGGACACGAAGGTGCTCCTGCTCGACGAGCCGACGACGTACCTCGACCTGCGCTACCAGGTCGAGCTGCTCGACCTGGTCCGCGACCTGGCGAGCGAGCACGGCGTGGCCGTGGGCGTCGTCCTGCACGACCTCAACCAGGCCGCCGCGGTGGCCGACCACGTCGTCCTGCTCCACGGCGGCGTCGTGCGCGCCACGGGCCGGGCCGAGGACGTGCTCACGACCGAGCTCCTCACCGAGGTCTACGGCATCCACGTCGACGTCTACACGCACCCCCTCACGGGGCGCACGTGCTGCGAGCCGCTCGGTCGGCACGCCGCCCGGCTGGACGCGGCCGTCCTCGTCTGACCGCGGCGTCCGGCCGCCGGGCCGCGACTCTCCGCGCCTCTTCGTACTCCTCCGCACCGTCTCCGCACCGAACCCGAAGGACACCCATGCGCTCGACCACCCGTTCCCTCGCCGTGGGCGCCGTCGCGCTCGCGACCGCGCTCGCGCTCACCGCGTGCGGCACGACCGAGGAGCCCGCGACCGGCGGCTCGTCCGACGGCGCGACGACCGACGCCGCGTCCGGCCCGGTCACCGTCACCGACGAGCGCGGCGAGGTCACCCTCGACGCCCCGGCCACCGACATCGTCTCGCTCGAGTGGGGCCTCACGGAGAACCTCGTGGCGCTGGGCGTCGAGCCCGTCGGCCAGGCGGACGTCGAGGGCTACAACACGTGGGACACCGTCGCGCCCATCGACGCGAGCACGCCCGACGTCGGCACGCGCGGCGAGCCGAGCCTCGACGCGATCTCGGCGCTCGAGCCGGACCTCGTCGTGACGACCACCGACCTGCCGGAGAACGTCATCGCGCAGATCGAGGAGGTCGCGCCGGTGCTCGCGCTGCGCGGCTCCGACGGTGAGGACCCCATCGGCTACATGCGCTCCACGGTCGAGACGCTCGGCACCGTGACGGGTCGCGAGGACGAGGCGGCCGCCGCGCTCGAGGAGTACGACGCGAAGATCGCCGAGGCCACCACCGCGCTCGACGAGGCGGGCCTCGCCGGGGCCGAGTTCACGATGGCCGACGGCTGGGTGACGAACGGCGCGGTCTCGATCCGCATGTACACGCCGGGCTCGTTCTTCGGCGCCATCGGCGAGGAGATCGGCCTCGTCAACGCCTGGACCGAGGGCGGCGACCCCGACTACGGCCTCGCGCAGACCGACGTCGAGGGCCTCACCCAGCTCGGCGACGTGCAGTTCCTCTACGTCGCGAGCGACTCCGAGGCGAACCCGTTCGAGGAGGGCCTCGCCGGCAACGCCGTGTGGGAGCAGCTCCCGTTCGTCACGGCCGGCGACGTGCACCGTCTGCCCGACGGCATCTGGATGTTCGGCGGCCCGCTGTCCGCCGCGGCTTACGCCGACGCGGTCGTCGAGGCCCTGACGGCCTGACGCGGCACCCCCGGGCGCGTACCACGCCAGGACGACGAGAAGGCTGACGAGACCCACTGTGAGCAGGCGAGAGCAGCGCACCGCGCCGGAGCCGGACACCCTCCTCCTGGAGGACCCGGCTCCGGCCGTCGTCCCCGGCGCGGACGGCCCGGAGGGCGGCGTCCCTCCGGGCACCGGCACCGCCCCGGGCCCGACGGCGGCCGCCCCCCGCGCGCGGACGTCGCGCCGCGGGGTCGCGGGCGCGTTCCTCGCGGCGGTCGTCGTCGCGCTCGTGCTCGCCGCCGTGCACCTCACGCAGGGCACGGCCGACGTCGGCCCGCTCGACCTGCTGCGCCTCGCGACCGGGGGAGACGGGGTCGACCAGACGGTCGCGGTCCTCGTCGCGTCGCGCGTGCCACGGCTCCTCGCCGGCCTGCTCCTGGGCGTCGCGCTCGGCGTCGCCGGCGCGGTGCTGCAGTCGGTCGCGCGCAACCCGCTCGCGTCGCCCGACACGCTCGCGGTCAACGCGGGCGCCTACCTCACGGTCGTCGTGGTCGCCGCGTTCGGCCTCTCCGTCCCGTTCTACCTCCAGGGCGGCCTCGCGTTCCTCGGCGGGCTCGCCGCGGCCGGGCTCGTGCTCGTCCTGGCGCGCGGCGGCGCCGACGGGCCGACCCGGCTCGTGCTCGCCGGCTCGGCCATCATGCTCGCGCTCCACTCGCTGACGACGGTCCTCCTCGTGCTGTTCGAGCAGGAGACGATGGGCCTGTTCGCGTGGGGGAGCGGCTCGATCGTCCAGTCGGGCACGCGCACGGTCACGCTGGCCACGCCCGTCGTCGTGGTCGGCGTCCTCGCCGCGCTCGTGCTCGCGCGCCGGCTCGACCTCCTCGGCCTCGGGGACGACGCCGCGACCGTCCTCGGCGTCGACGTGCGCCGCACGCGCGTCGCCTCGGTGCTCGTCGCCGTCCTGCTCGCCTCGATCGCCGTGACCGTCGCCGGTCCGGTCGGGTTCGTCGGTCTCGCGGCGCCCGTCGTGGCCCGCCTCGTCGCGCGTCGCGTGCCCGGGCTCGGGCGGCACGTGCTCCTCCTGCCCTTCGCGGCCCTCGTCGGCGTGGTCGTCGTGCTCGGCGCCGACGTCCTGCTCCGCCTCCTGCTGCCCGGGACGCTCTCGATCGCGGTGCCGACGGGCATCGTCACGACCGTCCTCGGCGCGATCCTGCTCGTGTGGCTCGCGCGCCGCCTGCGCGACTCGGGGCCCGCGTCGTCGCGCGGCGGGCACGGTGCGCTGAGCCGGCCGCGCTCGCGGCGCGCGGTCGTCGTGGTCGTGGTCGTCCTGTCGCTCGCCGTCGCCGCGGCCGCCGTCGCGGGCCTCCTGCTCGGCGACCGGGTCGTGCTGCTGGGCGACGTCGCGAACTGGTGGGCCGGCGTCGCCGGCCGGCACGTGACGTTCGTGCTCGACCAGCGCGTCCCGCGCGTGCTCGCGGCCCTCCTCGCGGGCGCCGCGCTCGCGCTCGCCGGCACGATCGTGCAGGCCGTGTGCCGCAACCCGCTCGCGGAGCCGAGCCTGCTCGGCGTGACGTCGGGCGCCGGCCTCGGTGCCGTGACGATGATCCTGCTCGTTCCCGGCGTCGGGATCTGGCCGATGTCCGCCGCCGCCGCGATCGGGGCCTTCGCCGTGTTCGGGCTGGTCTACGGGCTCTCCTACCGCGGCGGGCTGAGCTCCGACCGGCTCGTGCTCATCGGCATCGGCGCCCAGGCCGGGGTGATGGCGATCATCACGCTGCTCGTCGTCGTCGTCGCGCCGTGGGACGTCAACCTCGCGCTCACGTGGCTGTCGGGCTCCACGTACGGGCGGACGCTCGAGCAGCTGATCCCCGTCGCGCTCGCGCTGCTCGTGCTCACCCCGCTCACCGCGGTGTTCCGGCGCGACCTCGACGTCGTGGCGCTCGACGACGACACGCCGCGCGTCCTCGGCGTCGCGCTCGACCGCACGCGGCTGCTCCTGCTCGGCGTCGCCGCGCTGCTCACCGCCGCGGCCGTGTGCGCCATCGGGGCGCTCGCGTTCGTGGGCCTCGTCGCGCCGCACGCCGCCCGCGCGCTCGTCGGGTCGCGGCACTCCCGGGTCGTGCCCGTCGCGATGCTGCTCGGGGCCCTCCTCGTGTCCGTCGCGGACACGCTGGGCCGCGTCGTCATCGCGCCCGGGCAGATCCCGGCGGGTCTCGGCACCGCGCTGCTGGGCGCGCCGTACTTCGTCTACCTGCTCTGGCGCAGCCGCGGCCGCGGAGCGTGACGTGTCTCACCCCTCCGGGCGCAGGTCCGCGTCCCGGACGGGTTGACCCCGCCGTGGGCGCGTAGGTTAGCCTCACCTGTGTGAGCCAGACCGTCGTCGCACCCCGCACCCGCGCTCGTCGTCCCGTCGCCCGTGCGACCGCCCCCTGGCGCTTCTTCGACGTCGAGGTGGCGCGGGTCGAGCAGCTCTCGCCGAGCTTCCGCCGCTTCACCTTCACCGGCCCGGAGCTCGACCTCTTCGGCGACCCGGGGCTCGACGTCCGGATCAAGTTCGTGCTCCCCGCGCCCGACGGCGGCTACGAGCACCTCGTGCGCGACGCCGAGTCCTGGTACGCCGCGTGGCGCGACCAGCCCGAGGAGCGCCGCAACCCGCTGCGCACCTACACGACCGTCGCGGTGCGCCCCGAGGCGCGCGAGGTCGACGTCGACGTCGTGCTGCACGGCGACGCCGGCCCCGCGTCGCGCTGGGCTCTCGCCGCCGAGGTCGGCACGCCGCTCGTCCTGCTCGGCCCGGACGCCACGTTCGACGGCCCGGCCGGCGGCATCGAGTTCCGCCCGCCCACCCGCCCGCACGCGCTCCTGCTCGCGGGCGACGAGACCGCGCTGCCCGCCATCGCGGCGATCTGCGAGGACCTGCCCGCCGACGCGTGGGGCGAGGTCTACGTCGAGGTCCCGCACGTGGGCGACGCGCGCGACCTCGTGACCCCGCCCGGGGTGCGCGTGACGTTTCTCGCGCGCGACGACGTCCCCGGCGGGCCGCACGACGCCCACGGCGCGCGCCTCGTGCCGGCCGTCAAGGAGGCCGCCGCGCGCATGCTCGGTGCGGGCGTCCTCGGGACGGACCCGCCCGTCCAGTGCCGCACCGCGGAGGACCTCGAGGACGTCGACGTCGACGCGTCGATCCTCTGGGAGGTCCCGGGGCTCCTCGACGAGGAGACCGTCCTCTACGCGTGGCTCGCGGGCGAGGCGAGCGCCATCAAGACGCTGCGCCGCCACCTCGTCGCCGACCTCGGCGTCGACCGCCGCGCCGTCGCGTTCATGGGCTACTGGCGCGAGGGCCGCGCCGAGAGCTGAGGCGTTCCCGGGATCCTGTCGAGGGTCCCGTCGAGACACGAGAAGTGGCCCCCACCGAGCACGGTAGGGGGCCACTTCTCGCATGTCGGCTGTGCGGCGCCGCGCAGACGCTGGGCGGTCGACGACCGGGCCGAGAGCGTCGGCACCGAGCGCACCGGCACGACGTCCGGCAACGAGAAAGGGAGGCTCGACCGGCCTCCCTCTCCAAGGTATAGCGCACCGGGGGTCTTGCGGCAAGGCCCCCTCGGGGGCGCAGAATCTCCGCTCGTGCGCGGGTCGTCGTGGCCCGTGCGTCCCTCCGCAGGACCCGGACCGGAGCTGATGACGTTGCCCGACGCCCCCGTGACCGCCACCACCGACCCGTCCCGCCGCTCGTCGACCCACTCCACCGCGGACCAGGACCCGCGGCCCGCGCCGTTCTTCGACCTGCCCGCGCGGCTGGCCCCGAAGGCCGACCCGGCGCTGGTCGACCCCGACGAGCGCCACTTCGCGGCGATCGCCGCGAGCCTCGAGCACTCCGTGGCCGACCTCGCGCAGCGTCTCGACGCGGCCCGGCGCGCGCCGGGCGGGAGCGGCACCGAGGCGCTCGAGCGCGACCAGGAGATCCACCGCCTCAGCAGCCGGTTGCGGCTGCTCCAGCGCTACGGCGTCGACCTGTGCCTGGGCCGCATGACCTTCGCCGACGGCTCCGCGCCGGTGTACGTGGGCCGCGTGGGCCTCACCGACCCGGCGGGGGAGCGCCTGCTCGTCGACTGGCGCTCGCGCGCCGCCGAGCCGTACTTCGCGGCCACGCCCGCGCAGCCGCTCGGCCTCGCGGCGCGGCGCCGGTACCGGTGGGCGCGCGGGCGCGTCACCGACTACTGGGACGAGGAGCTCGTGCCCGACGGCGCGGGGTCGAGCGCGGCGCTCGACGACCAGTCGGCGTTCGTCGCGAGCCTCGGCGCGAGCAGGTCGCCGCGGATGCGCGACGTGCTCGGCACGATCCAGGCCGACCAGGACACGATCGTGCGCGCGGGCTCGCGCGGGGCGCTCGTCGTCGACGGCGGCCCCGGCACGGGCAAGACGGTCGTGGCGCTGCACCGCGCGGCCTACCTGCTGTACGCCGACCCGCACGTGGGCGGCGGGCACGGGGGCCGACACGGTGGTGGGCACGCTGGCGGGCATGGCGGCGCGCACGGTGGTGGGCGCGGCGGCGTGCTCGTCGTCGGGCCCAGCCGCCCCTACCTCGCGTACGTGGCCGACGTGCTGCCCGGCCTCGGCGAGGAGGGCGTGCAGACCTGCACGCTGCGCGACCTCGTCTCCGAGGGCGCGACGGCGCGCGCGGAGGCCGACCCCGAGGTGGCCCGGCTCAAGGCGTCCGCCGAGCTCGTCGCCGCGATCGAGCCCGCCGTGCGGTTCTCCGAACGTCCGCCCGCCGAGGGCATGGAGGTCGAGACGCCGTGGGCCGGCGTCTGGCTCTCCACCGCCGACTGGGCGGAGGCGTTCGAGTCCGTCGACCCGGGCACCCCGCACAACGAGGCGCGCGACGACGTCTGGGCCGCGCTCGTCGAGATCCTCGTGGACAAGGCCTGCGGGGGAGCCGCGGAGGACGGCGCCGACGTCGAGGCCGACGACGTGCGCCGCGCCCTGCGCGGCCACCGCGGGCTCGGTGCCGCGTTCGACCGCGCGTGGCCCCTCGTGGAGCCGACGGACCTCGTGGCCGACCTGTGGTCCGTGCCCGCCTACCTGCGGCTGTGCGCGCCGTCGCTCACGCCCGAGCAGGTGCGCGCGCTCCAGCGCCCGGACGCGCACGCGTGGACGACGGCGGACCTCCCGCTGCTCGACGCCGCGCGCCGTCGGCTCGGCGACCCGGAGGCGTCACGCCGACGCCGCCGCAACGAGGCCGCCGTGGCGGCGGAGCGCGCGCGCATGGACGACGTCGTCGACCACCTCGTGGCGACCGACGACAGCGAGCTCGGGGTCATGCAGATGCTGCGCGGCCAGGACCTGCGCGACGCGCTCGTGGACGACGGCGCGCTCGTCGTCGCGACGCCCGACCGCCTCGCGGGGCCCTTCGCGCACGTCGTCGTCGACGAGGCGCAGGAGCTCACCGACGCCGAGTGGCAGATGGTCCTCAGCCGCTGCCCGTTGCGCAGCGTCACGGTCGTCGGGGACCGGGCCCAGGCCCGCCACGGCTTCCCCGAGGGCTGGCGCGAGCGGCTCGCGCGCGTGGGCCTCGCCCGCGTCGAGGAGGCGTCGCTGAGCGTCAACTACCGCACGCCGCGGGAGATCATGGCCGAGGCGGAGCCCGTCGTCCGGGCCGCGATCCCGGACGCGAACGTCCCGACGTCGGTGCGCAGCACGGGCGTGCCCGTCGCCCACGGGGCGGTCGCGGACCTCGACGCGGTCCTCGGCGCGTGGCTCGCCGAGCACGCGGACGGCACGGCGTGCGTCATCGGCGCCACCGAGCCGTCCGGGCCGTCCGGGTCGTCCGGCGAGGAGTCGGACGGCAGGGTCGGTGACGTCGGTGGCGAGGGCGAGAGGTCCGCGCGGGTGCGGTGGCTCACGCCCGAGACGGCGAAGGGCCTCGAGTTCGACCTCGTGGTGCTCGTCGAGCCGCAGGCGTTCGGCGACGGCGTCGAGGGCGCCGTGGACCGCTACGTCGCGATGACGCGCGCGACGCAGCGGCTCGTCGTCCTCGAAGGCTGACCACCGCGCACGACCTGAGGGCCGGTGGGGGTGCCCGGGGCGCCTCAGGTCGTGCTCGGCAGGGTGGGACGGGTCAGGCGACCGGGACGGCCAGGTCCTCGACGACCTCCACGCCGGGCAGGCGGCCCAGCAGGTCGCCGGGGAGCAGCAGCTTCGAGTGCCGCACGCCGCTGCCGATCAGCGCGAGCGCGCCGTCGGTCACGACGCGGGAGTCGACGAGCACGCGCCACCCCTCGGGCAGCCCGACGGGCGTGATGCCGCCGTACTCCATGCCGGACTCCGCCGTCGCGCGGTCGGTCGGCAGGAACGACGCCTTGCGCACGTCGAGCAGCTTGCGGACGCGCGTGTTGACGTCGGCGCGCGTGTGGGCCCGCACGACGGCGGCGCCGATGCGCTCGTCGCCCGCCCGGGTGCCGCCCACGACGACGCAGTTCGCCGACGCCTCGACGGGCAGGTCGAACGCGGTGTTGAGCGTCGCGGTGTCGGCGAGGTCGGGGTCGATCTCCGTCACGGCGACGAGCGCCGCGACGTCCGGGTCGGCGTCGACCCACCGGCGCAGCGCGTCGGCGGTCACGGGGGCGACGAGGTCGAGGTGGTCGAGCGCCGGCTCCCAGGTGAGCGAGCCGAGCGTGGGCAGGGTCGTGCGGGCGTCCATGGCGTCAGCCTGCCATCCCTGCGGGCCGCCGCGCGGGAGAGGCCGGATGCCGAACACACCCCGGAGCCCCTCGAGCCCGCCGAGCATGCGGTCGCAGCCCGTGCCGCCCGCCGGACGGGCGACAGCCGCATGGTCGGCGGGGGAGGAGGGTCAGGTAGAGGTCGAGGGTTTCGGGCAAGTCTCCAGTGGGGGTCGAAGGTTGGGGTGGGCATCTCGGACGAAGCAGGCGCCCCGACCTGCGGAGTTGACACCTCGGAGCGGCGGTCGTTCACTGGAAGTGTTCGAACGTTTGTTCGAACACCCAGCGGGTGCAGCACACCGCCCGCAGCAGTCGACGCGCGGTGCGCGTCCCGTCCGAGCACCACCCCGGGAGGCGAGATGACCCTTCTCGCCGACCCCGCCGAACGGGCGGGGGCACCAGGCCCGACGGCTGCGGCCGTCGACAAGGCCGAGCGCGCCCGTGCCGTCCTGCGCCGTGCGGAGGAGCGTACGGGCGTCCGCCGACACCGTCCCGTCGTCGCCCCCGCGGCCCCGGAACCGCTCACCGCCCCGGCGGCGCCGGCCGTCGTCCCGCGCGCCGGCACCGCCCTCCTCGCCGAGATGGCCCCGCTCGCGGACGCCGCCTCGCCGGTCGTGCGGCCCGCCCCCGCACCGCCCGACCCTCCGGCGCGCGCCCGCACCCGCCACGTCCGGACCTCGGGCGCGAGCCGGGACGCGGGCACGGACGAGCGGGTGTGGCCGGTGCACGACGCGCTCGCGCCGCTCCTCCCGCTCGGCGCCCTGCAGCGCGGCACCGTGCTGGCGGTGCGCGGCTCGACGAGCCTCCTGCTCGCGCTCGTCGCACGGCCGTCGCGGGCCGGGGCGTGGACCGCCGCCGTCGGGTTCCCCGCCGTCGGGCTGCTCGCGGCCGCCGACGCCGGCGCCGACCTCGACCGCGTCGTGCTCGTCCCGCGGCCCGGCCCGGACGCGGCGCTCGCGATCTCGGCGCTCGTCGACGGCCTGGACGTCGTGGTCGTCGGGCCCGACGCCGCCCTCACCGACCCCGACCGACGGCGCCTGGCCGCGCGGGCGCGCGAGCGCGGGGCGCTGCTCGTCGCCGCGGGGACGTGGCCGGGCGCGCACGTCGCGCTCACCGTGACGGGCGGCGGCTGGTCCGGGGCGGACCGCGGCGCGGGCTGGCTGCGCCGTCGCACCCTCGTCGTCGAGCGCGCGGGCCGCGGGGGAGCCGCGCGCCCCACGCGCCTCGAGGTCGAGCTCCCGCTCGTCCACGAGGACTGGCCCGCGTTCCTCGCCGAGGACGCCCGGGGCACCCGGCCCGCGGTCGGGACCGGCGCCACCGCGGCCGGGACCGCCGAGACCGCCCACGAGACCGCCCGGGCCGACGACCCCGACCGGCCCTCCCGGCTCCGGCTCGTCGGATGACCACGAGCCCGACCCGCACGGCGGCCCTGTGGGTGCCGGACTGGCCGGTGCTCGCGGCGATGGCGGTGCGCGACGTCCCCGCGCACGTCCCCGCCGCGACGCACGACGGCCGCCGCGTCGTCGCCGTCTCCGCGACCGCACGCGCCCACGGCGTGCGCCGGGGCATGCGCCGCCGTCGGGCCCGCGAGTGCTGCCCCGAGCTCGAGCTGCTCGACGTCGACGACGCGCGCGACGCCCGCGAGTTCGAGCCCGTCGCGCTCGCGGCCGAGACCGTCGTCGCGGGGCTGGAGATCACCCGACCCGGCCTGCTGCTCCTGCCCGCCGCCGGGGCGAGCCGGTACCACGGGTCCGACGCCGCGCTCGCGGAGGCGCTCGTCGCGCGCGTCGCCGAGCGCACCGGCCACGAGAGCCAGGTGGGCGTCGCCGACGGCATCCTCGCCGCCGTGCTCGCCGCGCGGGACGCCGCCGTCGTCCCGCCCGGCCGCTCCGCCGCGTTCCTCGCGCCGCGGCCCGCGCGCGACCTCGTGCACGTCACCGCCCGTCCGGACGCCGCCGTCGCGGTCGACGAGCTCGTGGACCTCCTGGGCCGGCTCGGCGTGCGCACCCTCGGGGCGCTCGCGGCCCTGCCGCCCGCGACCGTCGAGGGGCGCTTCGGCGACCTCGGCGCGTGGGCGCACCGGCTCGCGCGCGGCGAGGACCTGCGCCCGCCCGCGCGGCGCCGCGTCGAGCCCGACGTCGCGGTGAGCGCCGAGCTCGACCCGCCCGCCGAGCGCGTCGACGTCGCGACCTTCGCCGCGCGCCGGCTCTCCGAGGACCTGCACGACCAGCTCGTCGCGCGCTCGCTCGTCGCCGGGCGCCTGCGCATCACGGCGCGGACCGTCGAGGGCGACGACCTCGAGCGCACCTGGCGGCTCGACGGGCCGGGCGCGATGAGCCCGGCGCGCCTCACGGACAAGGTCCGGTGGCAGCTCGAGGGCTGGCTCACCACCACGTCCGTCCGCGCCGGGCGCGCGGCCCGGGCCGGTCGCGGAGGAGAGCGGGGCGGCTCGCCCGGCGGGGCCGACGTCGTCCCGGGCGTCGCGCCGCTGGCCCGCCTGTCCCTCACGGCCGAGGAGGTCGTGCCCGCGGGGGCGGAGCAGCCGCGCCTGTGGGGCGCGTCGAGCGGCGAGGACGCGCGGGCCCACCGCGCGCTCGGGCGCGTGCAGGGCATCCTCGGGGGCGACGCCGTCCTGCGCGTCCAGGTCCAGGGCGGCCGCGACGCGACCGACCGCGTGCACCTCGTGCCGTTCGGGGAGGACGTCGTGCGCCCGCGCGACCCGGCCCTGCCGTGGCCCGGCGCGCTGCCGAGCCCCGCCCCCGCGCTCGTGCCCGTCGAGCCGCAGGACGTCGTCGTGCTCGACGACGCCGGGCGGCCCGTCGTCGTCGACGCGCGCCTCGCGATGAGCGGCGAGCCCGCGACCGTGCGGTGGCCGGCCCCCGCGCCGGAGGAGGGCCCGCGCCGTGCGGCGGCGCCCCGGGACGAGACGGCGCTGCCCGGGCCCGGGTCCGCGCGCGCCGTCGTGGACTGGGCCGGGCCGTGGCCGCTCGCCGAGCGCTGGTGGACGCCCGCGCCCCGGCGCCGCGTGCACGTGCAGGTCCTGCTCGACGACGGCCGCGGCCTGCTCCTCGCGAGCGCGCGCGGGCGGTGGACCGTGGAGGGCCTGTATGACTGACCGGACCACCGGCCCGCGCTACGCCGAGCTCCACGCGCACTCCGCGTTCAGCTTCCTCGACGGCGCGTCCCACCCCGAGGAGCTCGCCGCCGAGGGCGCGCGGCTCGGGCTGTCGGCGCTCGCCGTCACCGACCACGACGGCCTGTACGGCGTCGTGCGCTTCGCCGAGGCTGCGCGCAAGGTCGGTCTCCCCACCGTCTTCGGGTCCGAGCTGCACCTGCCCGCGCCGACCGCGACCGGCGCGCCCGTGCTCGACCCGCCCACCGGCGTCCCCGACCCGCGCTCGACCCACCTGCTCGTGCTCGCGCGCGGCACGCAGGGCTACCGCAACCTGTCGCGCGCCATCGCGACCGCGCACCTCGCGACGGGCACCAAGGGCGCCGCCGACTACCGCCTCGAGCAGCTCGCGGCGGAGGCCGCCGGGCAGTGGCTCGTGCTCACCGGGTGCCGCAAGGGCGCGGTGCGGCGCGCGCTCGTCACGTCCGGGCGCGCCGCGGCCCGCCGCGAGCTCGACCGTCTCGTCGCCCTCTTCGGCGCCGACAACGTGGCCGTCGAGATCACCACGACCGACGACCCGCGCGACGCCGACCTCCACGCGGCGCTCGCCGACCTCGCCGCCGACGCCCGCCTGCCGCTCGTCGCGACGACCGCCGCGCACTACGCCCACCCGCGCGACGCCGACCTCGCGGGGGCGCTCGCGGCCGTGCGCGCGCGCTCGTCGCTCGACGACCTCGACGGCTGGCTGCCCGGTGCCCCGACGACCCACCTGCGCTCCGCGGCGGAGATGCTCGCGCGCCACCCCCGGCACCCGCAGGCCGTCGCGACGGCGGCGGCGCTGGGGGACGAGTGCGCGTTCGACCTGCACCTCGTCGCACCCGACCTGCCGCCCTACCCGGTGCCGGACGGGCACACCGAGGCGACCTGGCTGCGCGAGCTCGTGCGGCGCGGCGGCGAGGACCGGTACGGGCCGCGCGGCCAGGAGAAGATCACGGGCGCGTGGGCGCAGATCGACCACGAGCTGCGCGTCATCGAGGACCTGCACTTCCCGGGTTACTTCCTCGTGGTCTACGACCTCGTCGAGTTCTGCCGCAGGAACGGGATCCTCGCCCAGGGGCGCGGCTCGGCCGCGAACTCCGCGGTCTGCTACGCGCTCGGCATCACGGCCGTCGACGCGGTGAAGCACGGCCTGCTGTTCGAGCGCTTCCTCGCGCCCGAGCGCGACGGCCCGCCGGACATCGACATCGACATCGAGTCGGCACGGCGCGAGGAGGTCATCCAGCACGTCTACGCGACGTTCGGGCGCACGCACGCCGCGCAGGTCGCGAACGTCATCTCCTACCGGCCGAAGTCGGCGGTGCGCGACGCGGCCCGGGCGCTGGGGTACGACGTCGGGCAGGCCGACGCGTGGAGCAAGTCGATCGAGCGGTGGGGGTCGCTGCGCGGTCCCGACCCGTCGTCGCCCGCGGCCGACCGGGCGGCGAAGGAGCGGGCGATCGCGGCGAAGACCCCGGGGTCCGCCGGCCCGGCCGCGCCGCGGGTCACGACGCGGACCGCCCGGAAGGACGCCGCGACGTCGCGCCTGTGGGGGAGCCGGGACTGGTCGCCCGACCTCACCGGCCGGGGCGCGCGCGTCGTCGACCCGCTCGCCGTGGACGAGGGCGACGTCCTGCGCGCGGACGACACGCACGACGTCGTGCCCGCGCACCGGCCGCCGTCGGCCGCGCAGGAGGGCGAGATCCCGGACGCGGTGCTCGACCTCGCCGACCGGATGCTGCGCCTCCCGCGGCACCTGGGCATCCACTCGGGCGGGATGGTCATGTGCGACCGCCCCGTCATCGAGGTGTGCCCCGTCGAGTGGGCGCGCATGGAGGGCCGCACCGTCCTGCAGTGGGACAAGGAGGACTGCGCGGACGCGGGGCTCGTGAAGTTCGACCTCCTCGGCCTCGGGATGCTCACGGCGCTGCGCATCGGGTTCGACCTCGTGGAACGGCACGAGGGCGGCCCGCGCCTCGCGCTGCACACGCTGCCCGAGGACGATCCGGCGGTGTACGACCTGCTGTGCGCGGCCGACACCGTCGGCGTGTTCCAGGTCGAGTCGCGCGCGCAGATGGCGACGCTCCCGCGCCTGCGACCCCGGACGTTCTACGACATCGTCATCGAGGTCGCGCTCATCCGCCCGGGTCCCATCCAGGGCGGCTCCGTGCACCCGTACATCAACCGGGCGCGGGGCCGGGAGGAGGTGACGTTCCTGCACCCGCTGCTGGAGAAGTCGCTCGGCAAGACGAAGGGCGTGCCGCTGTTCCAGGAGCAGCTCATGCAGATGGCGATCGACGTCGCGGGCTTCTCCCCGAAGGAGTCCGACCAGCTCCGGCGCGCGATGGGGTCCAAGCGGTCGGTCGAGCGCATGGAGGAGCTGCGGGGGCGGCTCATGGACGGGATGCGGGAGAAGGGCGTCACCGACCCGGCCGTGCGCGAGGAGATCTACGACAAGCTCAAGGCGTTCGCCGACTTCGGGTTCCCCGAGTCGCACGCGTACTCGTTCGCGTTCCTCGTCTACGCGAGCTCGTGGCTCAAGGTGCACCACCCCGCCGCGTTCTACGCGGGGCTGCTCGCGGCGCAGCCCATGGGGTTCTACTCGCCGCAGTCTCTCGTGGCGGACGCGCGCCGCCACGGCGTCACCGTGCTGCGCCCCGACGTCAACGCGTCCGACGTCGAGGCGACGGTCGAGCGGCTGCCCGCCGACCATGCGGCTGCGCCCGCCGAGCATGCGGGTACGGACCGCCCTGGCGCCCGGACGGGCGACAGCCGCATGCTCGGCGGGGAGGCGGGGGTCGATACCCGCTACGGGCCGGAGCCCGACCTCGGGCTCGCGGTGCGGCTCGGGCTCGCGAGCGTGCGCGGGCTCGGGAAGGACGCGGCTGAGCGCGTCGTCGCGGCGCGCGGGGCACCGGGGGAGGGGCGGGCGTTCAGCGACCTGCGCGACCTCGTGCGGCGCGTCGACCTCACGACCGCCCAGCTCGAAGGGCTCGCGACCGCCGGCGCGACCGACGGCCTCGGCGTGACGCGACGCGAGGCGCTGTGGGCGGCCGGCGCGCTCGCGCAGGAGGGTCCGGGGACGCTGCCGGGTGTGAGCGTCGGCGTCGACGCGCCGGCGCTGCCCGGCATGACCGACGTCGAGACCGCCGTCGCCGACGTCTGGGCCACGGGCGTGTCGACCGACTCCTACCCGACGCAGTACGTCCGCGACGGCCTCACCGCGGCCGGGGTGCTCACCGTCGTCGGTGCCGTGGCGGTGTCGCGCGAGATCGAGGAGGTCGACGAGGCGGAGCGCGCGGCGGGCGAGGTGCCGGGCACGCGCCCGCACCCGCCGTCGCGCGTCGCCGTGGGCGGCGTCGTCACGCACCGGCAACGGCCCGGGACAGCCGGAGGCGTGACGTTCCTGTCGCTCGAGGACGAGACGGGCATCCTCAACGTCGTGTGCTCGCCCGGGCTGTGGCAGCGGTTCCGGAAGGTCGCGCGCGGGTCCGCGGCGCTCGTCGTGCGCGGGCGGCTCGAGCGGGCCGACGGCGCCACGAACCTCGTCGCGGAGCACCTCGCGCCGCTCTCGCTCCAGGTCGGCACGACCTCGCGCGACTTCCGCTGACGCGGGAGGCGGGACCGCGGCGCCGCGGGCGGCGTGGTAGGAACGGACCGGGTGCCGTACGTCCGCCGACGTCGCGGCCCCGGACCGTCTCGCCGACGAGAGGAAGCCCGTGATGCCGCCCCGTCTCACCGCCCGCACGATGCTCTGGACCGGGCTCGGCCTGACCGTCGGGAGCGCGCTCGTCCAGAACGTCGGCCTCATGAACCTCGCCTATCCGTTGGCGGGCACCTGGTTCGTGGGCGTGCTGCTCACCGTGCTGCAGGTCGCGTTCACCGGGGGCGTCGTGCTCGCCGCGGGGTCGTTCGTCGTGCGCGCGCTCCAGCCCGACGACGTCACCCCGCCCGGGCGGTCGCCCGCCGCGTCGCCGTGGGAGGACCGGGACAACCGGCTGTCCTGACCCGGGGCGCTCGCGGGTCGGCGCGGCCTACGGGCCGACCGGCACCGCGACGCACACCTCGAACGTGTCCCGTGCGCGGCGCAGCAGGTACCGCACCTCCTGCGCCTCCTGCTCGTTCGCGTACTCGTCGCGGTAGCTCCAGCGCGCGTGCGCCCAGACGAGCGCGTCGCCGACCTCCTCGACCCCGACGAGGTGCGCGACCACGCCGACGAGCCCGCGCTCGCGGAACCCCCGGGCGAGCTCGGCCGTCGACGCGCGCACGTCCTCGGGGTCGCCGAGGAGCACCGAACCGGTCGTGCCGACGACGAGCGCCGGGAAGGCGTAGCTCTCGCCGATCGTGTCGAGGTCGCCCGTCGAGAGCGCGACGCCGTAGGTCGTGAGGAACGTGCGGACGTCGTCGGCGTCGAAGGACTCGGTGGAGGGCTCCATGGTCCCGTTCTACCCCGTCCGCCGCGCCCCGGCGCGGGCGGCGGGAGCTCCGGGGCCCGGGGTCAGGGCCGCAGGGCCGCGCCGACCTGCTCGAGGAGCGCGAGGTCGGCGAGGATCGTCGCGTGCTCGGCGGCGACCCGGCCCGCGTCGTCGGCGACCCGGCCCGCGTCGTCGGCGGGGTCCGCCGTCGTGCGCGCCGCGGTAGGCGCCGTCGTGGTGGTCCCGGGCGCGAGGACCGCGAGCCCGTGCTTGACCACCGGGGCGAGGTAGTCGGCGTCGAGCACGACCTCGGTGCGCTCGACGCCGCGGGGCGTGCGCACCGCGACCGCGAACCCCGCGGTGGGGTGGGCGCCCGGGTCCAGGAGGAGCAGCCGGACGTCGACACCGCCCAGCCGCGTCGTGGCGACGATGCCGTCCGCCGAGCGCGTCACGGCGGGCGGCGACCACGCCGCCCCGGGCGGCGCACCGGCGACGGCGCGCGCCGCCTCGACGACGTGGATGCCGAGGAAGAACAGCCCGTCGCGCTCGTCGTGCGGGTCCGCCGGGCCGGACACCTCGACGGCGGGCCCGGGCGGCGACGCCGCTGGCTTGGGTGGCGACGCCGGTGCCGCGGCGACGCGCGGCGCGACGGAACCTCCGTCGGCGGTCGCGAGGGCGGCGCGCGCCGCCGCGACCTCGGGCGCGAACCGCAGCGCGGACGCCGTCGTCACGGCCGTGCCGTGCGCGCGCGCCGCGTCGAGCGTCGCCCGCGCGTCGGCCACCGACGCGGCGAACGGCTTGTCCACGAGCACCGGGACGCCCGCCGCGAGGAGCGCACGGGTCGCGGCGCCGTGCCGCCGCCCCGCGCGGTGGGCGACGATGGCGGCGTCGACGCGCCCGACGACGTCGGGCACGGTGGCGTCGCCCGCGTCCAGGCGCAGCCCGCCGGCCGCGGCGAGCTCCGCGCGGCGACCGGGCTCCCCGTCGACGAGCGCCACGAGCCGCACGCCCGGCCAGCGCCGCTCGGCGGCCACGAGCCGCACGTAGTGGTCGGCGTGGGACGAGTCGAGACCGACGAGGGCGAGGCGCAGCACGCGGTCGATCGTCGCACGCTGGTCCGGGCGCGGTCGTCACCACGCCTGGGCGAGCAGCACCGCGAAGAGCTCGTCGGCGTCCGTCTCGAGCCCGCGCCCGGCGAACCACGCGGACATCGTGCGGCAGTCGCGCAGCAGGAGCTCGGTGCCGAACGGGTTCGCCACGAGGTCCACGACCTGCGGCAGGTCGATGACGACGATCCGCTCGCCGTCCGCCAGGACGTTGTACGGCGACAGGTCGCCGTGCGCGTAGCCGAGCCGGGCGAGCACGGCCATGGCGTCGCGGACCTGGTCCCACCACGACGCGAGGAGGTCGCGGTCGGGCCGCGTGCGCGCGAGCCGTGGCGCGGCCTCGTGCGAGACGCCGTCGGACGTGCCGACGAACTCCATGAGGATCTCGTCGCCGTCGATCTGGACGGGGTACGGGACGGGCGCACCGGCCGACCACAGCTCGCACAGCGCGGCGAACTCCGCCGCGGCCCACTGCCCGGCCGCGACCTGGCGGCCGTAGCGCGACTTGCGGTCGAGGGCGCGACGGTCGCGCGTCCGGCGCACGCGGCGGTCCTCGGTGTAGACGGTGTCGCGCCGGAACGAGCGGTGGTCGAGGTCGCGGTAGCGCTTCGCGGCGAGCAGGCTGCGGCGCGCGGGGTCGCCGGGGACGGCCCGCTCCAGGAGGAAGACGTCCGCCTCCTTGCCGGTCTTGAGCAGGCCGAGCTCGGTGTCGAGGGCCGCGTCGGCCGTCACCACCCAGTCGGGGCGCGGCTCCGGCCCGCGCTGTCCCTTCTCGACGGCGGACCACGTGGACCAGCGCTGGTCGTCGCCGAGCGCCGCGTCGAGGACGCCGGCCTCGGCCTCGGCGTCGGCCAGGTCGGCGAGGCGCCGCAGACGGCGCGGCGGGGGAGTGCGGGGGTCGCGCGCCAGGGCGGGCGGGAGGGAGAGGTCGGGGTACGGCAGGTCGTGCTCGGGCACGGGGGCTCCTCGGGGGAGGGGAGCGCGCGTCGCCGTGGCCGCCGGGCGGGCGGTCGGGGACGGTCGTCGCGAGCGGTCGTGGACCGGTCAGCGGCGGGGGGTGCTCCCGGGGGTGGTGGACACGCGAGCGGGGGTCGTCCAGCTCATGGCGTTCCTCCTCTCCTCCGGTGCCCGACGACGCGGGCGACGTGCTGCGACCGTCTCATCGCCGCGCGGCCCGGCGCAACGGAATTACGGCGGATACGATCGCGCCCATGACGGCGCCGTCGACGAGGGCTGCGGGACTGACGTCGCGGGACGTCGCGGAGCGCGTCGCCGACGGCAGGGTCAACCGGTTGCCGCCCCGTTCGGGGCGCACGACCTGGGACATCGTCCGGGCCAACACCGCGACGCGGATCAACGCCCTGCTCGGGGTGCTCCTCGTGCTGGCGCTGAGCACGGGCTCGCTCATCAACAGCCTCTTCGGTCTCGCGATCCTCGCCAACGCCGGCATCGGGATCGTCCAGGAGCTGCGCGCGAAGCGCACCCTGGACGCGCTGGCGATCGTGGGGCGGGCGCCCGTGCGCGTGCGCCGCGACGGGGCGGTGACGGAGGTCGACCAGGCGGACGTCGTCGTCGACGACGTCGTCGAGCTCGGCGCCGGGGACCAGGTCGTGGTCGACGGCCCGGTGGTCGAGTCCGCCTCGCTCGAGGTCGACGAGTCCCTCCTCACGGGCGAGGCCGACCCCGTCGTGAAGAGGCCCGGGGACCGGCTCCTGTCCGGGAGCTTCGTGGCGGCCGGGTCGGGCGCCTACCGGGCGACGGACGTCGGCCCGGCCGCGTACGCCGCGCGGCTCGCGCACGAGGCGAGCGCGTTCACGCTCGTGCGCTCGGAGCTGCGGTCCGGCATCGACTCGATCCTGCGGGTCATCACGTGGCTGCTGGTGCCCGCAGGCGTCCTCACGGTGGTGAACCAGCTCGTCATCTCGCGGCAGGGGTTCCGGCAGTCCGTGCTCGGCATGGTCGCGGCCCTCGTGCCCATGGTCCCCGAGGGCCTCGTGCTCCTGACCTCCGTCGCCTTCGCGATCGGGGTGGTCCGGCTCGGCCGGCGTCGGTGCCTCGTCCAGGAGCTGCCGGCCATCGAGGGGCTGGCGCGCGTCGACGTGGTGTGCGCGGACAAGACGGGCACGCTCACGGAGAACGGGATGCGCCTCGCCCGGGTGGACGTGCTCGACGGCCCCCGGGACGAGGTGGAGCGCGCCCTGGCGGCGCTCGCCGCCCTCGATCCGCGGCCCAACGCGTCCGTCGCCGCGGTCGCGGAGGCGTTCCCGGACGCACCGGGCTGGCGGGCGACCGCCGTCGTCCCGTTCTCGTCGGCCACGAAGTGGTCCGGCATGTCGTTCGTGGACGCCGACGGCCCGCAGGGGAGCTGGGTGCTCGGCGCCGCGGACGTGCTGCTGGACCCCCGGTCCGACGTGGCCCGCCGGGCGACGGCGCTCGGCGCCGACGGCCTGCGGGTGCTGCTCGTCGCGTCGACCGACGCCCCGGTCGACGCCGTCGCCCCGGACGGAGGCGCCCCGGGGCACCTCGTCCCGCGGGCGCTCGTCGCGCTCGAGCAGCGGGTGCGCGCGGACGCCCGGCAGACGCTGGACTACTTCGACGCCCAGGGCGTCACGGTGAAGGTCGTCTCCGGTGACAACCCGGTGTCCGTCGCCGCGGTCGCGCGGTCCCTCGGCCTGGGCGGCCCCGAGACGTCGGTCGACGCCCGGACCCTGCCCGCCGACCGCGAGGAGCTCGCGACGGTCGTCGAGGGCGCCACGACGTTCGGCCGAGTGCGACCGGACCAGAAGCGGGCCGTCGTCGGGGCGCTGCGGGCGCGCGGGCACACCGTCGCCATGACGGGCGACGGCGTGAACGACGTCCTCGCGCTCAAGGACGCGGACATCGGCGTGGCCATGGGGTCGGGGAGCCCGGCCGCGCGGTCCGTGGCGCAGATCGTCCTGCTGGACGACCGCTTCGCGACGCTGCCGTCCGTCGTCGGGGAAGGGCGCCGGGTGATCGGGAACATCGAACGGGTCGCGCACCTCTTCCTCACCAAGACCGTGTACGCGGTGGTGCTGGCCGTCCTCGTCGGCCTCGCCGGGGTCGGTGCCTGGCTCCTCGGGGGAGCGCCCGTGTCCTACCCGTTCCTGCCGATCCACGTGACCGTCGCGGCGTGGTTCACCATCGGGGTACCCGCGTTCGTCATGTCCCTGGCGCCCAACGACGAGCGGGCGCGCCCGGGCTTCGTGCCGAGGGTGCTCCGGCTCGCGGTGCCCGCGGGCGTGTCGATCGGCGTCCTGACCTTCCTGTGCTACCTCGTGGTGGACCCGGGCGCGGGCGGGGCGTCGCTGGGCGGCCCGACGGACACGCTCGCCCCGGCGGAGGTCCGCGCGTCCACCGCCGCGCTCGTCACGCTGCTCGTGGGCGCCCTGTGGGTGCTCGCCGTCGTGGCGCGTCCGTACACGGCGTGGAAGGTGGTCCTGGTCGGCTTCTGCGCGGTGTTCTACGTGGCGCTCTTCAGCGTCCCTGCCGCGAGGGAGCTCCTGTCGCTCGACGTCTCCGACCCCGCCGCGCTCGGCGTCGGCCTGGCGTGCGGCTCGCTCGCGATCCTCCTCACCGAGGCGCTGCGGTGGTCGACAGCGCGCGTCCCCCGCGCCCGCGCCGTCGGCTGAGGACGGGCTCAGGCCGCCCCGGACGCGAGGACCTGGATCGCCGCCACCACGCGCTCGTACGTGCCCAGGGTGTCGAAGCCCATCTGGTCGAGCGCCGACCACACGAACCCGACCGTCGCGTACATCCCGACGGCCGTCGCGAGGATCCACTCGCGCACCGACCCCGTGGAGCCGAGCAGGGGGAGGGCGAAGCTCCCGCTCGGGCGCCACACGTCGTCGACGACGAGCGAGCGCCGCACCCAGCGCGGCGAGCGGATCTTCACCGGCCACAGCAGGGGCGCGCCGTTGGTCGTGAGCACGTCGCCGAGGATGTGGATCGCGACGCCGAGCCCGACCGCGACGGGGAGCCAGTTCCACTCCTCCGGGGAGAACAGGGCGACGAGCACGGCGACGGTGAGCGACGTCACCCACGGCACGAGCTTGCCGCGCCGCGTGAGCTTGAGCGCCTTGAGCGCGAGCGCGACGAGCAGCACCGCGAGCAGCCCGCCGCCGACGTAGACCGTGCCGAAGCTCCCCGTCTCGACCGTGACGAGCCCGGCGAGCCAGGCGAGCGCGGTGAACACCGCGATGCCGAGGAACGAGTGCGTGCCCTGGCGGTGCCCGCCCGCGACCGTCTCCACGGCGTCGGACACCCACTCGCTCACGGGCGGCAGCGAGTGCGCGAACGTGCCGTTGTGATGGTCGGCGTCGGGGAGGAGCGCGGCCCCGGCGCACACGACCGCACCCGTCATGACCCCGACCGACGACACGGGGTGCCAGCCGAGGGCGAACGGGGCCGTCGACGTCACGGCGATCCACGCCGCCGCACCGGTCGCGGCGTGGTTGGCACCCATCATGGCGGCGCATCTCCTGTCGTCGGGCCCGCGCGCGGTTCGTCGGCGTCGGGAGGTCTGTCCGGAACGTCCGGAACCCTACCCGGTGCCGCCGACAGCCTCGGTCGGCCGCCCGGAACGCAGAGGGCCTTCGCGCCCGCGAGGAGAAAAGTGTGCCAAGCGGCCGAGCATCATCCGGGGTCGGTCGCCGGAGCCCGACCGACCGAGCCCTGACGGGGGAGGCGGAGGCCGTGTCCTGCGCGGAGGGCGCGCGGGGAGCCGGGGGTGGCACGGGGGGCGCAGGGCGGGCGAGCTCGTCTGCGGTGAGGAAAGGCCGGCAGGCGGGATATCCGGGTGGTGCACGGGTCACGGTCGAAGATTCTCCGACGAATTCGAGAAATGGGGTTGTGCGGTTCGGGAAAGGCGCGTACGGTCTACCTCGGTCGACGACATTCCGGTGCGTGGGCCACCCGACACGACCGAGAGGAGCAGTGCCGTGCGCGAACCCGTCCAGCAGGACCGGCGACGTCCCGTCCTGCCCTGCGAGCAGCCGCGCGTCGTGCTGCCCGTGGCGTATCTCAGCGTGTCCTCGTTCCTCGTCGGCTACCCCGGCGGTCCTGTCGTCTGACCACAGCGTCGTCACGACAGGCCGTCCCGGACATCGCCGGGGCGGCCTTTTTTCTTGTGCGGGAATCCACCCGGTCGGGGTGCATTTCTCGTGCTGTCTTTCTCTTCTCTCCGCCGTCGGCGCGCATTTGTCGTGCGCCTGCGGTGAAAAGCACTGCCTTCGTGGTCCAACGGACACGACGCCGCTCTACGGAAGCGGAGACGGGGGTTCGACTCCCTCCGAGGGCACCTGGACGCTCGCGTCCCGTCTGCTCGACG
Organism: Cellulosimicrobium sp. AB352; assembly: GCF_049538415.1. Classification (NCBI taxonomy): domain Bacteria; kingdom Bacillati; phylum Actinomycetota; class Actinomycetes; order Micrococcales; family Promicromonosporaceae; genus Cellulosimicrobium; species Cellulosimicrobium sp. AB352. The sequence goes on from NZ_JBMVFX010000001.1 coordinate 97,164, forward strand.
TTAAGGAGCACCAGCGCGCGTAGCTCAGCGGACAGAGCGCCGGCTTCCGGAGCCGGGCGTCGGGGGTTCGAGTCCTCCCGTGCGCACCTCGTCGCCCCAGCCGGGGCGGCGTCATGATCGTCAGGACGACCCGAGGAGGTCAGCATCGTGAGCACCGAGGCCCACACGTTCCCCGTCCCGCTGTCGGGCGCGAAGGCACCCACCCTCATGTGGGCGCACGAGCACGCCGTCGAGCCGGCCGCGCTGCAGCAGCTGCGCAACATCGCCGCGCTGCCGTGGGTCGAGGGCGTGCGTGTCATGCCCGACGTCCACCTGGGCAAGGGCGCGACCGTCGGCTCGGTCATCGCGATGCGCGACGCCGTGTCGCCCAACGCCGTCGGCGTCGACATCGGGTGCGGGATGATCGGCGTCCGCACGTCTCTCACGGCGGAGGACCTGCCCGACGACCTCGGACCGGTCCGCGCGCGCATCGAGGCCGCGATCCCCGTCGGCTTCCACGCGCACGACGAGCCGGTCGACCCGCACCGGCTGCGCTCGATCTCCGGCCGCGGCCCGGCCGAGGTCGCGCGCGGCGCGGACGCGTTCTGGTCGCGGTTCTCCGGGCTGCACGGGCGCGTGTCGGACATCGAGGGCCGCGCGCGCCGTCAGCTCGGAACCCTGGGCGGGGGCAACCACTTCGTCGAGCTGTGCACGGACACCGACGGGCAGGTCTGGCTCCAGCTGCACTCGGGGTCGCGCAACATCGGCAAGACGCTCGCGGAGCAGCACGTCGCGGTCGCGAAGCGGCTGGAGCACAACCAGGGGCTCGTCGACCGCGAGCTCGCCGTGTTCCTCGGCGGCACGCCGGAGATGGACGCGTACCTCGCCGACCTGTGGTGGGCGCAGGAGTACGCGGCGCGCTCGCGCGCGGTCATGATGACGCTCGTCGTCGACGCCGTGCGCGCGTCGTTCCCCGGCCGCGAGATCGCGTTCGACGAGGCCGTGAACGTCCACCACAACTACGTCGCGGTCGAGCACGTCGACGGCCAGGAGCTCGTCGTGACCCGCAAGGGCGCGATCCGGGCCGGGAAGGGCGACCTCGGGCTCATCCCGGGGTCCATGGGCACCGGCTCGTACATCGTGCGCGGGCTCGGGAACCCGGAGTCGTACTGGTCGGCGTCGCACGGCGCGGGCCGTCGCATGTCGCGCACGAAGGCGAAGAAGACCTTCACGCTCGACGACCTCGCCGCCCAGACGACCGGCGTGGAGTGCCGCAAGGACGCCGGGGTGCTCGACGAGATCCCGGCCGCCTACAAGGACCTCGACGAGGTCGTCCGCGCCCAGTCCGACCTCGTCGAGGTCGTCGCCCGGCTCACGACGCTCCTCTGCGTCAAGGGCTGACCAGGCGGTCCCGGCGCGGCGAGCAGGTGGTCCTGGCGCGTCCCGAGGTCCGGACGAGCCAGGACCACCTGCTCGGCCCCGGAGGGACGGTCAGGGGCGGTTGCGGGGGAGGTGGACCGCGACGGTGGTGCCGGTGGGGCCGGGCTCGTCTTCCGTCGTGGAGGTCACCGTGATCGTGCCGCCGTGGGCGGTGACGATCGCGTCGACGATCGCGAGCCCGAGGCCCGTGGAGCCGCCGGTGCGGTTGCGGGCGTCGTCGCCGCGGGTGAAGCGGCGCAGGAGCGTCGGCCGCAGGGCCGCGGGGATGCCGGGCCCGTCGTCGGCGACGGAGAGCACGACGGCGTCGGCGTCCGCGGTGAGCCGGACGTCCACGTGCGTGCCGGGCGGGGTGTGCGTGCGGGCGTTGGCGAGGAGGTTGGCCAGCACCTGGCGCAGGCTGGCCTCGTCGCCGGTCACCTCGAGGTCGACGGCGTCGTCCGGCAGGTCGTCCGGGTCCGGGGCGCCGGACGCCGGGTCGACGTCGAGGTCGTCCGCGCCGGGCAGGTCGAGCGCCCAGTCGTGGTCGGGTCCCGCGGCGTGCGCGTCCGTGACGGCGTCCACGGCGAGCACGGCGAGGTCAACGGGCGCGCGGTCGAGCGGGCGTCCGGCGTCGAGCCGGGCGAGGAGCAGCAGGTCCTCGACGAGGCCGGTCATGCGCACGGCCTCGGCCTCGATGCGGTCGAGCGAGCGCGCGGTCGCGGGCGGCACGTCGTCCGGGGAGCGGCGCACGAGCTCGGCGTACCCGCGGATGGAGGCGAGCGGCGTGCGCAGCTCGTGGCTCGCGTCGGCGACGAACCGCCGCACCTGGGTCTCGGAGTCGTGGCGCGCCTGGAGCGAGGTCTCGACGTTCTCGAGCATCCGGTTGAGCGCGGCGCCCACCTGGCCGACCTCCGTGCGCTCGTCGGTGAGGTCGTCCGGGACGCGCGGGATGGCGTCGATCTCGCCCTGCGCGAGCTCGAGCTCGGAGACGCGGCCCGCGGCGGCGGCGACGTCGTCGAGCGGGCGCAGCGAGCGCCGCACGAGCCAGGTGCCGAGAAGTACGGCCGCGAGGACTCCGGCCGCGCCGAGCGCGGCCTCGACGAGCACGTACCTCTCGACGGTCGCATCGACCTGGGCGGTGCTCGACGCGACGACGACGGGCTGCCCGTCCGCGGTGGTGCGGTGCACGGCGCGGAACGACCCGAGGTCGGGGAGGTCGACGTCGTGCGCGGCGCCGTCGACGGGGACGGCCTCGAGCGCCGCGACCTGGGCGTCGTCGAGCGCCACGCGCCGGAGGTCCGGGGTGACGTACTCCGCGAGGACGAGCTCGCCGCCGTCGTACCGCAGCACGGCGCTGCCGGGGCCGGTGCCCGCGGGGAAGCGTGACGGGTCGTCGGGCCCGCCGGGCTCCGGCCCGGACGCGTCGCCGGTGCCGTCCGGGGGCTGCGCGGGGCCGTCGCCGCGGGCGAGCCGGTCGCTCGCCTGGCGCAGCTCGTGGTCGACCTGGGCGACAAGCTGGGTGCGCAGCACGACGGCGGACGCGACGGCGAGCCCGACGGTGACGAGCAGCACGACGACCGCGAGCACGAGCACGAGGCGCCGGCGCAGCGCGGTGGGCCGCCGCTCCCTGCCGGTCGCCGTCGGGCGGGTCCCGCCGAGGTCAGGCACGGACGCTCTCCGCGTCGGCGGCGGGCTTGAGCACGTACCCGACGCCGCGCAGCGTGTGGATCATGGGCGCGCGGCCCTTGTCGATCTTGCGGCGCAGGTAGGAGACGTAGAGCTCGACGATGTTGGCCTGGCCGCCGAAGTCGTAGTTCCAGACGCGGTCGAGGATCTGTGCCTTGGACAGCACGCGGCGCGGGTTGCGCATGAGGTACCGCAGGAGCTCGAACTCGGTAGCGGTGAGCCGGATCTCCTCGCCCCCGCGCCGCACCTCGTGCGCGTCCTCGTCGAGCTCGAGGTCGCCGACGACGAGCACGGAGTCCTCGCGCTGGGCGGTCGCGCCGCCGCGGCGCAGCAGCCCGCGCAGCCGGGCGACGACCTCCTCGAGGCTGAACGGCTTGGTCACGTAGTCGTCGCCGCCCGCGGTGAGCCCGGCGACGCGGTCCTCGACGGCGTCGCGCGCGGTGAGGAACAGCACGGGCACGTCGGCGTCGCGCTCGCGCAGGCGGCGCAGCACGGTGAGCCCGTCCATGTCGGGGAGCATGACGTCGAGCACGACGACGTCCGGCCCGGTCTCCCGCGCCGTGCGGATCGCGGTGTGCCCGTCGAGCGCGGTGGAGACGTCCCAGCCCTCGTACCGCAGCGCCGAGGTGAGCAGCTCGGCGAGGTTCGGCTCGTCGTCGACCACGAGCACGCGGACGGGGGAGCCGTCCGGGCGCGTGAGGCGCGGCTGGTCCGGGCGGCCGACGGGGGCGGGGGCTGCGGTCATGCTCCCAGGGTCGCGCGCGACGCGGAGGCGTGCCTGTGGTGACCCTGTGCGCTCGCTGTGCCCCGAGGCCGGCCCGGTCACCGCCCGGCGCGCGCCCGTGGGTCGGGGTGAAGAACCGCAGTCGCCAGCCGTTGAAACCTTGACTTTTGTGCGCCTGCCGTCAAAACTCGCTGCATCGGCAGCAGCCGACGTCCACGCACGCAGGAGTGCGCGCGTCGCCCCGTGGGGTCGCCGTCGGCGACCCTCCGGCTCGCGCTCTCGACGACGAGGGAGAAGCACGCATGGATTTGTTCAGCGGCATGACGTTCCGGCGGGCGGTGGCTGCGGCCGCCGCGCTGCCGCTCGTGGGCGGTGCCACGCTCATGACCGCGGGCCCGGCGGCCGCCGACGAGGAGGACTACAAGATCCTCGTCGTGGGTGAGACGCTCGGCTTCCGCCACTCGCACATCGACGACACCACCCGCGCGCTCATCGAGCTCGGCGCCGAGAACGGCTTCACGGTCGACGTGTGGGACCCGCCGAACAGCTCGGCGGGGTGGTGGGGCAGCGGCTCGCCCGGCCAGCCCGACCTGACGATGGACTCCTCGCCGTTCACGAGCGCCGAGGACCTCGCGCAGTACGCGACCATCGTCTTCGCGTCGCCGGTCGACAACACCAACTCCCTCAACCCGGCCACGCCGCGCCTCCTGGACGACGCCGAGCTCGCCGCGTTCCAGGGCTACATCCGGGGCGGCGGCGGGTTCGTGGGCCTGCACGCGGCGACGGACACGATGCACACCGTGCCCTGGTACAGCCAGCTCACGGGCGGCGGCGCGCGGTTCGTCAGCCACCCGCAGCAGCAGACGGCGACGATGCGCGTCGAGAGCCCGGGCCACCCCTCGACGGCGCACCTGCCCGCCGTCTGGGAGCGGTTCGACGAGTGGTACAACTACACGACCAACCCGCGCGAGGACGTCCACGTCCTCATCACGCTCGACGAGTCGACGTACAACCCGGGCAACAACGCGATGGGCGAGGACCACCCGATCGCGTGGTGCCAGAACTTCGAGGGCGGTCGCTCCTGGTACGAGGGCGCCGGGCACACCGACGCCTCGTGGACCGACCCGCTGTTCCTCGAGCACGTCCTCAAGGGCGTCGAGTGGACCGCGGGCGTCGTCGAGGGCGGCGGCAACTGCGTCACCTTCGGCGAGGTCGACGAGCTCGTGGCGGGCCTGAACACGTCCGCGGTGGGCGACGGCGTCATCGCGGGCGCGATCTCGTCGCTGCTCGGCAGCGCGCGCAGCGCGGCCGACGCGGACGACCCCGCGACGGCCGTCCAGGTGCTCGGCGGCGCGCGCTCGCTCGTCGACCACCTGTCGGCGGCGGCGGGCGACCGCGCGCTGCTCGGCACGAAGATCGACGACCTCGTCGACTGGCAGTCGGCCCTCGTCGACGACGGCCCCGCGCTCGACCTCTCGGCCGAGGCCGAGCTGCGCACCATGGGCGGCAAGCAGTACCTCGCGGTCCGGGTGGTCAACCAGGACGACACGGCCGTGGACCTCACGGTCACCACGCCGTACGGGACCAAGGAGTTCGCGGCCGTCGCGCCGACCAAGAACGCCTACCAGGCCTTCGCGACGCGCCTTCTCGAGGTGCCGGCGGGGCAGGTGACGGTCACCGCCACCGCCGAGCGCGACGGCGAGACGGTCACCGAGGAGCTCGTGGTCGACTTCGGCGGCACCGCCTGACGCCTCCCCGGCCCAGCAGGCACGACGCCCGTCGCACCCCGGTGCGGCGGGCGTCGTCGTGCGTGGGGCGGGACGCCGCCGGGCGCGCCCGTCGCGCGTCAGGCGAGCTGGAGGGTCGTGAGGCAGGTGGGGTCGTCGTCGCGCGTCGAGACGGTCGTGGTGCCGACCCGGCCGTCGTGCTCGACGCGCAGCTCCGCGTCGACGTCGCGCGGGAGCCAGTAGCCCACGAAGCCGTTGGCGCCGAGCGTCGTGTCCTCCTCGACGAGCACGTCGCCGGTGGCCGCGACGACCACCGTCACCGAGACCGGCTCGCCCGCGAGCTCGCCCTGGCACGTGGTGAGCGAGTGGTAGAAGCACTCGTGCGTCTCGTCCACGAAGGGCGCGACGGAGAGGTAGAACGTGTCCTCGGGCAGCGGGACCGTGGTCTCGTACGACTCGTCGGCGAGCACGAGCTCCGCCGCGCGGACGGAGGCCACGAGGTCGGTCGGCCGGTCAGCGGTCTCAAGCCCTTCCAGGCGGTCGACGACCTCCTGGCCGCTGAGCCCGGCGAGGTCGTGGCGGTCGAGCAGGGCGTCCAGCGCGGAGGGCTCCGGGGACCCGCCGGAGCAGCCGGCGAGCACGAGGGCGGTGGCGGCCACGGCGGCCACGAGGGTCGGGAGGGCACGTCGTCTCATGCGCCGATCCTCTCAGAGCGCGACGCCCTGACCAGGGCCGGAGGTCCCGGGCGCGCCGACGGCCGGGACCCTGGCGGGCCCCGGCCGTGCGGGTGGCGGACGGCGTCGCGTCACGCGGTGAGCATCGCCACCGGGTTGTCGTGCGTGAGGCGCGCGAGCACGTCGCGCGGCACCCCGCGCGCGGCGAGCATCTCGGTGAACACCGTCGGGACGTAGGCGAACCCGTTGCCGCCGTGCTGCACCCACATCTGCTTGAGGAACACGTCGTGGCTGAGCAGCACCTGGCCCGCGTGACCGGCCTCGACGAGGCGCTGCACCGCGGTCGCGGTCGTGTGCGGGTCGGGGGACACGCCCTCCTTCGGGAAGGTGATGTCCATGCCGACCATGTCGAACTCGAGCCAGACGCCGCGCTCGGCCACGGACCGCTGGTAGCCCGGGTCGTCGGCGGACGGGTCCATGTGGCACAGCACGACCTTCTCCGGGCGCACGCCCACCTCGTCGAGCACGAGGTCGAGCACCTCGTGCGCGCGGCGCTGCCAGCCGGGCAGGTGCACCTGGAGCGCGACGTGCGGGTGCTCGCGCTGCGCGAGGGCCGCGGCGCGCAGCGACGCCGCCTCGCCCGGCGTGAACGACGGCGAGACGCCGATCTCGCCGATGATGCCGGGCCGCACGCCGGTCCCGCCGATCCCGTCGGCGAGCTCCGCGACGATCGCGGACGCCTGGGCGTCCACGGCCGCGGCGGCGATGCGGTCGCCCTCGAACTTCTCGAGGTACGCGCCGCAGCCCGCGACCACGTGCAGGCCCGTGCGGCGCGCGACCTCCGCGAGGCGCTCGGGGTTGCGCCCGATCGCGGCGCTCGACGTCGCGTCGACGATCGTGCGCCCGCCCAGCGCGGCGAAGCTCTCGAGCTCCGCCGCGACCGCGGCGACCGGCTTGTCGGCGATGTTGTCCGCGCAGCAGTACGGGTCCTGGCGCAGCGCCCACGCGACCGACGCAGAGACCGGGACCTCGACGACCGCCTCGGAGAAGCGGTAGCTCGGCGGGTCGAGCACCCCGGACAGGTCGTTGAAGAGGTGCTCGTGGGGGAGCGTGAGGCCGAGGTCCGCAGCCGCGGCGCGGCCGGTGACCGTCTGGACGTGGCCGGCGGGCGTGACGCTCATCGCGCGCTCGTCTCGCCGGCCTCGCCGCCCGCGACGGCCGCCGCGACGCCCGCGTCGGGTCCGCCAGGGCCGCCGGGAGCGTCCGGGTCGTCGGCGTGCGCGGCCTTGCCGGACGGGATCATGCCGATCCCGGCGGCGACGAGCGCGATGACCGTGCCGACGACGGTCGCGACGTGCACGGTGTGGCCGAGCGCCGGGATCGCGGCGTCGAGGACGAGCGAGCCGACGAGCTGGCCCGCGACCGAGGCGAGGCCGAGCAGGAGGAGGCCGAGGCCGCGCACGAGCAGCGCCATGAGCGCGATGGACAGCAGGCCGAGCGGGCCGCCCAGGTACATCCACCACTCGCTCGGGAGCTGGAAGTCGACGCCGCCCACGGCCGCGCGCACGAGGTAGGCGATCAGCAGGGCGGTGAAGCCCACGAGGAAGTTCCAGCCGATCGAGACGAGCATCGACCCGGTGACGTCGGCGACGGCCGCGTTGCCGGCAGGCTGCCAGCCCGCGAGCAGACCGCCCACGAACGGCATGATCGCGAGGACGATCGTGTGCGGCACGGAGAAGCTCGGCGAGATGACGACGACGGTCGCCGCGATGGCGAGCGCCGCGCCGAGCAGGCGCGTGGTGGTGAGCGGCTGCTTGACCGACGCCGTGACGCCGAGGCGGTCGCAGATGACGCCCGAGATGACGAGACCGGAGATGAGCGAGATCTGGAACGTCGCGACGCCCAGGACGCCGACGGTCACGCCCTCGGACAGGACGATGACGGCCCCGCACAGGCCCGCGAGGTAGTTCCACCACGGGATGGTGCGCGAGCGGATCAGGCCGGGGATCGCGAGCGCCTCGCGCCGGGTCGCGGGGCGCGCGAACACGACGACGAACATGAGGACCAGGCCGGTCCCGAACGAGATGAGGGCGGCGGCGTGCCCGTCGCCGATCGTCTTGCCCAGCTGGCCGTTGACGGCCGCCTGCATGGGGCCGAGGGCCCCCGCGAGGACGGTCGCGACGACGAGCAGGGCGGTCGCGGTGTCCTTGACCCTGCTGCGGCGGGCTGACGGGCTCACAGCACCTCCCTGAGTGCCGGACGGGGAACCGGTGGTCGCCGGCGTGGTGTGCTTCATTGCGTGACCGTGCCTTCCTCCGACGGTACGTCGGACTTAGCTGTGGAGCGGAATCCTGGTGCCCTCGGGGGCCAGGTCGGTGGCGCGCGGCAGGGAGTCGACGGCGCCGTGGCGGGTGGTGGTGGAGGCGGCGACGTGCGCCGCCCAGCGGGCGGACTCGACGAGGTCGCCGCCGTGGAGGAGGCCGTCCGCGAGCGCCGCGCAGAACGAGTCGCCGGCGGCGGTCGTGTCGACGGCGTCGACGCGCTCCGCCGGGACGGTGACGGGTGCGCCTCCCGCGGGGACGACGAGCGCGCCGTCGGCCCCGAGGGTGACGACGACGTCCCCGGGGTGGTCGAGCGCGCGGACCATGGCGAGCACGGCGTCGGTGCCGACGGGCTCGTCGCTCGCGCCGACGAGGGTCGCGAGCTCGAACCGGTTGGGCACGAGCACGCGGAACGCGGCACGCACGGGGGCGGGCAGCGGGACGGCGGGCGCCGGGTTGAGCACCGTGGTGCCCGTCGCGGTGGCGGCGACGGCGCGCAGGGCGCCGAGCGGCGTCTCGCACTGGCACAGGACGGCGGCCGCGTCGCGGACGAGGTCGGCGCGCTCCGTGACGAACGCCTCGTCGACGACGGCGTTCGCGCCGGGCTCGATGACGATCGTCGACTCGGGCTGCTCCCACAGCACGACGGCGACGCCGGTGGGGCGGTCCGCCGTCGCGAGGCCGTCGAGGACGAGGCCCTCGACGGCGAGACGGCGCCGGATCGCGCGGCCGTCGTCGTCGTCGCCGACGGCGCCGACCATGGCGACGCGACGGCCGAGCCGGGCGGCGGCGACCGCCTGGTTGGCGCCCTTGCCGCCGGGGGAGCGGACGAGGCCCGTCGCGGAGACGGTCTCGCCCGAGCGGGGCAGGCGGTCGACGGTCAGCCTGAGGTCCATGTTCAGGCTGCCGACGACCACCACCTCGGGCGTCATCAGCCCGCGAGCCAGGTGACGGCCTGGCCGAACAGCGGGCCGTAGCCGGCCCAGTCCATGAACTCGCGCGGGGCCCAGTGCGGGGAGATGTCGGAGGCGAACGCGAGCGTGCGCCCCTCGCCCTCGGTGCGGACGGCGACGAGCGGGCGGCCCTCGATGGTGGCGAGGACGGTCGCGTCGGCCTTGGCGGTGAGGCGCTGGTAGCCGAGGAGGATCGGCCACTCGCGGTCGAGGCCGGCGGTGACGGGGTGCTCGACGTCGGTCAGGGTGCCGCCGATGCCCTCGGGGGTCTCCTCGCGGTCGTCGTACGGGAGGATGTCGACGGGCAGGACGGCCTCGACGGCGGTGCCGTGGTAGTTGGCCTTGGCCTGGAAGCCCTGGAAGCTGAGGTAGCCGCCGGCCATCATGAGGCCGCCGCCGCGGCGGACCCACTCGGCGAGGAGCTTGAGCCGGTTCGGGAACGGGCGCCCCTGGGAGAACACGACCGGCGGGAGCAGGAGCGAGTTGGCGCCGATGTCGGAGAGGATCACGACGTCGTAGGCGTCGAGCTCGTCGAGCGTGGAGGGGAAGTCCTCGGCGACGAGGTGCGAGGGCAGGTGCGTGACCTCGTGGCCCTCGGCGGCCAGCGCCTCGAGCAGGCGCGCGCACCCGATCTCGAGCTGGGCGTGGGGGAACGCGTCGTACCCCTTGTAGTCGGTGGTCGCGTTGATCCACGACTCCCCGGCGAGCAGAACCCGGCTCATCCCGGCCTCCTTGCGATCAGGTCGCGCGGCGACGTCGGCGACGACGTTGCGCAACGTTGTGTGGCGTTGCGCAAGACCGTAGGCTGGAGATGCTCGGCCTGTCAACACCGTCTGTGCGACGCGGTGCCGGTAGGGTGCAAGGGTTCTGGGACGCGTACCGTTGGAGGGGAGCCATGACGCTCACGCGTGTTGCGCAACGTGCCGGCGTGTCGGCCTCGACGGCGTCGCGCTACCTGCGCGGACAGCTCAACGTCCAGCCGGAGACGGCGGCGCGCATCGACGCCGCGGTCCGCGAGGTGGGGTACGTCGTGCCTGCGCCGGGCCCGGCCGCGCGCGAGGACGAGCGCCGCACGGGCGTCGTCGCGCTCGTCGTGCCCGACTTCGTCAACCCGTTCTTCACCGCGCTCGCCGAGGAGGTCGCGCGCCTGGCGGGCGACCGCCGCGTCCCGCTCGTCGTCGCGCTGTCGACGCGGCACGGCGACGCCGAGTCAGGCCTGGGCCAGCTCCTCGCGAGCGACGGCTCGCTCGGCGGCATCGTCTACGTGGGGATGTCCCGCACCGACGACCGGCTCGCGCGCGCCGTCGCGGACGGGCTGCCCGTCGTCGTCATCGACGAGGAGGTCGACCTCGACCTGCCCGTCGAGACGATCACCGTCGACAACTACGGCGGCGCCTACCAGGCCACGAGCTACCTCGTGCAGCAGGGGCACCGGCGCATCGCCCACGTCGCTGGGCCCGCGGAGCTGTCCACGACCCAGGACCGCCTGCGCGGCTACGTCGACGCGATGCACGACGCCGGCCTCGACGTCGACCCGGACCTCGTGCGCCACGGCCCGTACACCGAGCAGTTCGGCGCCTCGACGTTCCCCTACCTCACGCGGCCCGGGAACGCGCCGACGGCCGTGTTCGTCGGCAGCGACATCGTCGCCGTCGGGATGCTGGGCGCCGCCGAGCTGCACGGCATCTCCATCCCCGAGGACCTCTCGGTCGTCGGGTGCGACGGCATCCGCGTCGGCCAGTGGCTGCGCCCCAAGCTCACGACGCTGGAGCAGCCCGTCGCGGCGCTCGCGCTCGCCGCGATGGACGCGATCGAGCGCTCGATGGCCGGCACCCCGCCGGCGGTCCCGCCCGCACGCACCGTGCTGCCGCTGCACCTCGTCGTGCGCGGCTCGGTCGCCCGGCCCGCGGACGGCTGAGGCCAGCCCTCTCGCACGGCGGGGCCCGCCGGGCGGCACGGCTGCAGCACGGACGCCCGATGCCGCGACCACGAGGCGGCTCGTCCGTTCTGCGCTGTTGGTGCCTTTCCGCCATGACGTCACGCGCAGGTTCGGAGCACGGGCCGGGCCGAGGGCGGCGGGGTGCCGCGCTCGTCGTGGGAGGTGCCGCGCTCGCCGCCGCCGTGCCCACCGTGCTGCTGGGCCGGGCGGCCAGCGAGTACCTGTGGGAGCTGTGTTGGCTGGACGCCGGGTCGAGCGGGCTGCTCGACGGGGTGCCCGACCGGCCGGTCGTCGTCCGCGCGCTGGTCGGTGCCGTCCTGTTGCTCGTCGTCGCGCTCTTCGCCGTCGGCCTGGCCGTCCGCGCCCGGGCTCGCGGCGGGCTGACGGCCGCGGTCGCGGCTCGGTGCGCCCTCCTCGGCGTGGCGATCCCGGTCGCCGTGCTCACCGTGGCGCTCGTGCTCCAGTCGATGCTGTCAGGTCCGGAGCGACCCCCGTTCGTCCCGTTCTCCTAGCGGTCCTGCTCGCGGTCCTCCGCGGGGACGCGCAGTGCCCGGACGGCCACCGCCAGGCTGGCGACGAGGCACACGAGGCCGGCGACGGCCAGGAGGGCGGCGGCCACCAGGTGCTCCCGGTTGGACTCGATCGCCGCCGCGGTCCACGGCTCGGCTCGGCTCTCCGCCTGGTTGACGTAGTGCCAGACCGAGCCGAGGTGGTAGTTCCCCTCCCAGGTGGTGAGCCACCAGGCGAGGAGCGGCAGCACGACGCCGGCGCCCAGGAGCCGGGCGGCGCGGACCAGGCGACGCTCTCGGCCGATCGGGTCCTCGGTCCTCCTCCGGGCCGGAGCGCCGCGCCGCGCCGTCACGCCGCGCGTGCGTCCGCGGCCCGGCGGGTCCAGCGCATCACGACGTACAGCACCGCGCCGACGGCGAGCAGGATACCCGCGCGCAGCCACGTCACGGCGTCCTGCTGCGTCAGGAGCAGGACGCACGACGCCACGCCCAGCACCGGCACGACCGTCGCGACGCGGAAGTGCGGCGCGTCGACGGGGTCGCGGCGCAGCACGAGGACCGCGACGTTCGTCGAGGCGAACACGAGCAGCAGGAGCAGCACGACGGTCTCGGCGAGGCCCGCGACGTCGCCCGTGAACACGAGCCCCATCGCGACCACGGTCGTCACGACGATCGCGACCCACGGCGTGCGGCGGCGGGGGAGCACGCGCCCGAGCGTGGCCGGGAGCAGGCCCTGCTCGGCCATGCCGTACGCGAGCCGGCTCGCCATGATCATCGTGAGCAGCGCCCCGTTCGCGACGGCGATCAGCGCCACGAGGGAGAACACCCAGGCGGGCACCGACCCCTCCGCGTCGACTACCTCGAGCAGGGGCCCGGTCGAGCCCGCGAGCGTCTCGGGGTCGACGACCGCGACCGCGGCGACGCCCACCGCGACGTACACGACGCCCGCGGTGACGAGCGCGCCGAACAGCGCGCGCGGGTAGGTGCGGCGCACGTCGCGCACCTCCTCGGCGAGGTTCGCCGACGTCTCGAACCCGACGAACGAGTAGTACGCGAGGATGGCGGCCGCGAGGACGGCGAGCGCCGGCGTCGTGCCCTCCGCGAACTGCGTGACGCGGCCCGGCGATCCTTCGCCGCGCCCCAGCACGACGGCGGCCAGCACGACGACGAGCACGAGCCCGGACAGCTCGATCGCGGTCATCGCGACGTTGGCGCGCAGCGACTCCTTGATGCCGCGCGCGTTGAGCGCGGCCACGACGGCGAGGAACAGCACGGCCACGAGGCGGCCGGGGGCGTCGACGAACGTCGCGAAGTAGTCGCCGGCGAAGGCCAGGGAGAGGCCCGCGGCGCTCGTCACCCCTGCGGCGAGCATGGAGAACCCGACGAGGAACGACACGAGCGGGCTGCGGAACGCGCGGTCCGCGAACACGGCCGCGCCGCCGGCCTGCGGGTACTTGGTCACGAGCTCGGCGTACGACCCGGCGGTCAGCAGGGCGAGGCCGAGGGCGACGAGGAGCGGCAGCCAGACGGCGCCGCCCACCTCGCCGGCCATCTCGCCGACGAGCGCGTAGACGCCCGCGCCGAGCACGTCGCCGAGGATGAAGAGGTACAGGAGCCGTCCCCCGACCGAGCGGGACAGCTTGGTGTCCGGGTCGGTGGCCTGCTGCTGGGGTGCGGTCGGTGCGCTCATCGCGTCACCGTGCCACGACCCCGGATCGCTCGCGCCCGGTGCCGGACCGTGCTCCCGCCACGTGCGCCCGTCCCGTGCGCCCGGACGAACCCGCGCGGGCACGGCGTGCGAGCCGCCGTGCGAGCCGACAGGAGGCGTGTGAGCGTGGGAGCCCCGGGTCCAGCCACGAGCCCGTCCGCACGAGCGCGACCGGCGGGACGGAACGTCCCCGCGTGCCTGCGTCGCGCTCCGTCGCGAGGAGACGAGCATGAGCGACACCCCGGAGACCTCGAGCGCGGCCCGCACCGTGCGCCGCGCCGTCGTGCTGGGCGGTGCCGGGTTCGTGGGCAGCCACGTGTGCGAGGCGCTGGTGGGACAGGGCGTCGAGGTCGTGTGCGTCGACGACCTGTCGACCGGGCGGGTCCGCAACCTCGACGCGCTGCGCGACGAGCCGCGGTTCCGCTTCGTCGAGGGAGACGTCAGCGTCGGGATCGACGTGCCCGACCCCGAGCGGGTCGACCTCGTGCTGCACCTCGCGTCGCCCGCGTCGCCCGTGGACTACCTCCGGCTCCCGCTCGAGACCCTGCTCGTGGGCTCGGCGGGGACGCGCCACGGCCTCGAGCTGGCCGAGCGTGCCGGGGCGCGGTTCGTGCTCGCCTCGACGTCCGAGGTGTACGGCGACCCGGAGGTGCACCCGCAGCGCGAGGACTACTGGGGCCACGTGAACCCCGTCGGCCCGCGCAGCGTCTACGACGAGTCCAAGCGGTTCGCGGAGGCGACCACCGCCGCGTACCGCCGCAGCCGCGCTGTGGACACGGGGATCGTGCGGATCTTCAACACGTACGGGCCGCGGATGCGCGGGCACGACGGCCGCATGGTCCCGACGTTCGTGAGGCAGGCGCTCGCGGGCGAGCCGCTGACCGTCGCGGGCGACGGGTCGCAGACCCGGTCGGTGTGCTTCGTGGACGACCTCGTCGAGGGCATCCTCGCGTTCGCGCGCACCGACCACCCGGGCCCGGTGAACCTCGGCGACCCGACGGAGCTCACGGTGGAGCGCGTCGCGCGGGACGTGCTCGCGGCGACGGGGAGCGACGCCGGGATCGTGCACGTCGACCTGCCCGAGGACGACCCGCGCCGCCGTCGGCCGGACACGAGCCTCGCGGAGCGCACGCTCGGCTGGCGGGCCCGCACGCCGTGGGCCGAGGGCCTCGCCCGGACGGTCGAGTGGTTCCGCGCCGACGGCGGCGGCGAGACGCCCGTCGCGGTCGGTGCGGCGCGCGGCGGCGCCGCCGACGAGGCGGGTGAGCCGGCATGAGGGTCTCCGTGCACGGCTGCGGCTACCTCGGGGCGGTCCACGCGGCGGCCCTCGCGCGCCTGGGGCACGAGGTCGTCGGCATCGACGTCGACCCGGCCCGCGTCGCGGCGCTCGCCGAGGGCCGCGCCCCGTTCTTCGAGCCGGGTCTCGCCGCGCTCCTCGCCGACCCGGGCGGGGCGGGGTCGCTCACGTTCTCGACCGACGTCGCGCACGCGGGCGTCGCCGACGTCCACTTCCTGTGCGTCGGCACGCCGCAGTCGGCGGGCAGCGGCGTCGCGGACCTGCAGCAGCTCGAGGCCGCGCTCGCGGCGCTGCGCCCCCACCTGCGCCCGGGGGCGGTGGTGGTCGGCAAGTCGACCGTCCCCGTCGGCACGGCGGCCCGGCTCGCGACGGGCCTGCCCGACGGCGTCCGGCTCGCCTGGAACCCCGAGTTCCTGCGCGAGGGGCACGCGGTCGCGGACACGCTGCACCCGGACCGGCTCGTCTACGGCGTGCCCGACGACGGCGACGCGCTCGTCGAGCGCCTCGACGCCGTGTACGCGCGGCTGCTCGACGACGGCGTGCCCCGCCTCGTGACCGACCTCGCGACCGCGGAGCTCGCGAAGGTGGCCGCCAACGCGTTCCTCGCGACGAAGATCTCGTTCGCCAACGCGGTCGCGGAGGTGTGCGAGGCCGCGGGCGGCGACGCGGTCGCGCTCGTCGGCACCATGGCGCTCGACCGCCGGATCGGCGGCGAGTACCTGGGCGTGGGCCTGGGGTTCGGCGGCGGGTGCCTGCCCAAGGACATCCGCGCGTTCGCGGCCCGGGCGCGCGAGCTCGGCGTCGGCCCGGCCGTGTCGTTCCTCGACGAGGTCGACGCCATCAACGACCGCTGCCGGGAGCGCGCCGTCGTGCTCGCGCGCACCGCGTGCGGCGGCTCCCTCGCAGGGCGACGCGTGGCGGTGCTCGGCGCCGCGTTCAAGCCGGACAGCGACGACGTGCGCAGCTCGCCCGCCCTCGCGCTGGCCCGGGCGCTCGCCGCCGAGGGGGCCGACGTCGTCGTCACCGACCCGCAGGCGCTCGCGCTCGCGCAGGCGGCCGCCCCCGAGCTCGGGTACGCCACGGACGCGCGCGAGGCGGCGACCGGCGCCGACGTCGTGGTCCTCGCGACGGAGTGGGACGAGTACCGCGACCTCGACCCCGGTGCTCTGGCCGACGTGGTGAGGTCGCCGCGCCTCGTGGACGCGCGCAACGCCGTCGACGGCGCGCGGTGGCGTGCCGCCGGGTGGGACGTGCGCTCGCTCGGCGTCGCCGCGCCGCGTGCGGCACGACCTCAGTCGAGCAGCCCCACGGCGTAGCCCACGAAGAACAGGGCCGTCACGACGGCGACCACGCCGACGACCCCGATCCAGACCCACGGCACGGCCCGGTGCGGGCCGTGCTCCTCGTGGCCCTGCGGCGCGCTCACCTGGTCCTCAGCGGGCGGGGTCTCGCCGGGCTGCACGTCGCCGCTCGCCGAGAAGTCGGCCGCGGACGAGCGGTGCGAGGCGTCCAGCGGGTCGGGGTCGGGGGAGGCGGGTCCGGTCATGGTGCGGTCCTTCCGTCGGTGCGGTGGTGCTTGGTCGCTGCGGGTGCGGTCGTCAGGGGCGGCGCGTCACGGGCGGCGCCAGTCGTCCGAGGCGAGGTGCGAGCCGGCCATCGGCCCCATACGGAGCATGCCGCCGTCGACCGGCCAGGACGCCCCGGTGACGTACGTCGCGGCCGGGCCGCACAGGAACGCGACGACGGCAGCGACCTCGCGCGCGTCCCCGGGCCGCCCGAGCGGGACGCCCGGGCGCGCCGTCGGGCGCGGGTCCTCGTCCTCCTGGCCGGTCATCGCCGTCGCGATCTCGCCGGGAGCGACGGCGTTCACCGTGATGCCGTGCTCCGCGAGCTCGAGCGCGGCGACCTGGGTCAGCAGCCCGAGCCCGCCCTTCGCCGCGCAGTACGGGGCGGCCCCGACGCGCGGCGCGTGCTCGTGCACGCTGGTCACGTTGACCACGCGGCCCCCGCGTCCGCCCGCGACCATGTGCCGCGCGGCGGCCTGGGTGAGCACGAACGGGCCGTCGAGGTCGGTCGTCAGCACCTCGCGCCACGTCCCGAGGTCGAGGTCGAGGAACGGCGTCGCGGTGCCCGTCCCGGCGACGTTGACGAGCGCGTCGACCTGCCCGAGCTCGGCCGCCAGCGCGTCCACGGCGGGGGCCAGCGCGTCGAGGTCGGTGACGTCGACGCGGCGCGTCACGGCCGTCGCGCCGCGCTCGCGGACCTGGCGCGCGGTCTCCTGCGCCTCCTCCTCGTCTGCGTACCAGCACAGGCCGAGGTCGAAACCGTCGGCCGCCAGGGCGACGGCGGTGGCGCGTCCGATGCCGGACTCCGAGCCCGTGACGAGGGCGACGGGGCGCTCGTGCGCTCCCTCGCCCGCGGGGGCCGCGGACCGGGCGGTGCGGGGGTCGAGATCGGGAGAGGTCATGACTCGACCCTCCGGACCTCGTCGCCCGCACGCATCTCGGCAGGGTCCTGCGGCCCCACGAGGAGCGACCGCGCGGCCGCGACGACCTCGGCGACGGCGATGCGGCCGAGCGCCGGGTCGAGGTCGGCGGCGTGCGGGTCACCCCGGTAGCCGCGCGCCGCGTCGTCGGGCGCGTGCGCCGGCCCCTGCTCCGTGTCGCCGTGCCAGAGCACCGCGTGCCGCTCCGGGTCCACGGCGGGACCCCACGTGGCGGGCGGTGTCGGGCCGAACAGCACCACCGACGGGGTGCCGTACGCGGTCGCCAGGTGGGCCACGCCCGTGTCCCCGCAGACGACGAGCCGGGCCGTCGCGACGACGTCGGCGAGCGCGGGCAGGTCGAGCGTCCCGGCCGTGTCGGTCACGCTGCCGGTCCCGTCCGGCGCCCCCGCGGGGCCGCCGAGGGCGGCGTCCGCGTCGGCCACGACCCGCGCGCACAGGTCGCGCTCGTCGGGGCCGCCCGTGACGACGACGTCGTGACCGGCGGCCGCGAGGTCGCGCGCGACCGCGGCGAAGCGGTCCGCGGGCCAGCGGCGCGCGCCGGACGCCGCGCCGGGGTGCACGACGACGTGGCGCCCGCGCGACCCCGGCGGGTCGAGCCGCAGGTCCTCGCGCGAGCACGCGCCGCCCGCCGCGGTGACGAGCCGGCACCAGCGGTCGACCTCGTGCTCGTCCGGGTCCCAGTCCGGCCCGTCGACCCCCGCGTCGCCCGACGCGAACGCGACGACCCGCTCCGGGCCGGTGTCGAGCAGCACCCGGTGGCTCTCGGGGCCGCTGCCGTGCAGATTCACCGCCACGTGCCCGGGGTCCGCACCGGTGAGCGTCCGCGCCTCCTGCGCCCAGACGAGCGGCTCGAGGCCGCGGGTCGGTACGACGCCGTCGACCAGGCCGAGGTCGCGCAGCCAGCCGCCGACCTCGGCGGGTGCGGCGAGGAGCACGCGCCGGCCGGGCCACGCGCGCCGCACGCCCCGCAGCGCGGGCACGGCCGTCAGCGCGTCCCCGAGCCCGAGCGCGCGCAGCACGAGGACGGTCCCCTCGTCCTGCCCCGCGAGCCCCGGCAGGTCGGGCGCCGGCTCCGTCGCGCCCGCCGTCACGGCCACGACGTCTCGCCGGACGCCATGACGAGCATCTCGCGGATCTCGCAGCCCACCGGCTGGCGCAGCGCCGTCACGACGGCGGCCGCGGTCGCGCGCGGGTCGTTGAGGTCGGCGTCCGGCCCCGGCTTGTACTGCTCGGTGCGGCCGTCGAAGAACGCGGTGCGCATCCCGCCGGGCACGAGGCACGTGACGCCGACGCGGCCCGCGAGCTCCGCGGCGAGCGCCTGGGAGAACCCGCGCACCGCGAACTTCGACGCGCAGTAGGCGGTCGCGTCTGAGACGCCCTTGAGGCCGAGCGTCGACGCCACCGTGACGACCGTGCCGCGGCGCTCCTCGAGGAACGGCAGCGCGGCGCGCACGACGGCGACCGTGCCGAAGAGGTTGACACGCACGACGCGCTCCCACGTCTCGACGTCGATCTCGTCGAGGCGCCCGCACGCGTCGGTGCCGGCGGCCGTGACGACGGCGTCGGGCGGCCCGACCTCGAGCGCGAGCCGCTCGACCGCGGCGGCCGCGGCGGCGGAGTCGGACAGGTCGACGACCGCGTGCGGCACGCCGTCGGCGGGCGCGACCCGGTCCAGGACGACCGGCTTGCCGCCCGCCGCCGTCACCGCCTCGACGAGCGCGGCCCCCAGGCCGCTCGCGCCCCCGGTGACGTAGACGGTGCCGAGCTCGCGGGGCACGGGGACGTCGGTCCGCTGGGCGGACGTGGTGGTGGTCATGCGGTGGTCTCCTCCGTCAGGGTGGGGACCCCGGGCGCGAACCGCCCGGAGCGTTCGAGGATCGAGGTCGTGGAGCGGCCGTCGACGTAGGGCAGGACGACGACCCGGCCGCCGTGGCGCCGGACCGTCTCCGCCTCGGGGAGCGTCTCCTCCGTGTAGTCGCCGCCCTTCGCCCAGACGTCGGGGCGCAGGCGGTCGAGCGCGGCCCGCGGGTCGTCCTCGTCGAACACGACGACGGCGGCCACGCAGTCGAGCGCGGCGAGGACCCGGGCCCGGTCGGCCTGCCCGACGACGGGGCGCTGCGGCCCCTTGAGCCGTCGCACGGACGCGTCGCCGTTGAGCAGCACGACGAGGTGGTCGCCCAGGCGCGCGGCCGCCTCGAGCGTCGCGACGTGCCCGGCGTGCAGGATGTCGAAGCAGCCGCCCGTGGCGACGACGGTGCCGCCCGCGGCACGCAGCCGGGCGGCCACGGCCTCGGGCCCGTCGGGGTCCGACGGCGGGACGTCCTGCGTCGCGCCGGAGGGGGTCGGCGCGCCGGACGCGCGGTCCGGCGCGTGCTCCCGTGCCGCGCCCGGCGTGCGGTCGGCGGGGGAGTCGGCCCGGCGCCGGTAGCCCTCCGCGCCGCCCGCCGCGACCCAGGCCGAGGCCGAGGCGACGGCGGCGACGACCGCCGGGACGAGGCCCTCGCCCCGGGCGAGCGCGACCGCGACCGTCGAGGCGAAGCGGTCGCCCGCGCCGCACGGGTCGCCGTGCGCCACGGTCGCGGGCACGTACGCCGGCTCGCCGTCCGCGCGCGCGACGAACGCCCCGCGGTCGCCCGCCGTGACGCACACCGCCCCCACGTCCCACGCGGCCGCGAGCGACCGCGCGAGGCCCCCGGGGTCGTCGGGCGTCGCGTCCACGCCGAGCGCCTCCGCGGCGTCGAGCGCCTCCGCGAGGTTGGGCGTGACGAGCGCCGTCCCGGGGACCGGGGCGCCGCCGCGCGGGTGCGGGTCCCACACGAGCGTCCCGGTGCGGGCCGCGTGCGCGAGCGCGTCGCGGACCGGCCCGGCGTGGGTCGTCCCCGCGCCGTAGTCGGACACGAGCACGACGTCGGCGCCCGCGAGCGCCGCCCGCGCCGCGCGCTCCGGCAGGTCGCCGGGCCGGGCGGGGCCGCCGTCGTCGACGCGCACGACGGTCTGGCCGCCGGAGCGCACGCGGGTCTTGCGCCGCGTCGTGCCGACCTGCGGCAGCGCGACGACGTCGAGGTGCGGGCGCAGCAGGGCCCGCAGCTCGGTGCCCGCGTCGTCGTCGCCGAACGGCGCGACGAGGCGCACGCTCGCGCCGTCGGCCGCGAGGAGCGCGGTGAGCCCCGCGCCGCCCGGGCTGCGCCGGACGCCGAGCGTGTCGACGACGGGCACGGGACCGTCGGGGGAGAAGCGGGTCACCTGGCCGTCGACGTCGCGGTCGAGGAGCACGTCGCCGACGACGACGACCTGCGGTCCGCTCGCCGCCGCGGAGGCCGGTGCGGGTGCCGGGGCCGGCCGGTCGTCGGCCGACCCGGCGCCCGGGAGGTCTGCCGCGGCGCGCGCCTCGCGGTGGCGCACGTGCGCGTCGAGCGCGGCGCACAGCGCGTGCACGACGACGAGGTGCAGCTCCTGGACGGACGAGGTCGACGCGCCGCGCAGGGCGAGCACGTCGTCGCACGCGGCGGCGAGCGCGCAGTCCCGCGGGCCCGTGAGCGCCCACGTCGTGAGGCCCAGCTCGCGCGCCCGGCGGGCCGCGGCGACGACGTTCTCGCTCTCGCCGGAGGTCGACAGGAGCACGAGCACGTCGCCGGGGCGACCGTGCGCCGCGACCTGGCGCGCGTACATCTCGGCGATGCCGTAGTCGTTGACGATCGCCGTGAGGCTCGACGTCTCCGCGTGCAGGCTGATCGCGGACAGCGGGGTGCGCTCGCCGTCGAAGCGGCCCACGAGCTCGGCGGTGAGGTGCTGCGCCTCGGCGGCGCTGCCCCCGTTGCCCGCGACGAGCAGCCGCCCGCCCGCGAGCACGGTGTCGGCGAGCCGCGCGCCCCACGCGTCGATCCGGCCCGCCTCGGCGGTGAGCAGGTCGAGGCCGTCGTGCAGGTCGTCGGCGTGCGCGCGCAGCCAGCGGCGCGCGGCGTCGTGCGGGCCGTCGCCGGACCCGGCACCGGGCGTGTCGCCGGAGGGCGTCCGGGGCGCGGTCACGGTGCGCTCACCGCCCGCAGGGCGGTGCGCCCGGCCGCCACCGGCCGGGCTCGGCCGCGCTCGGCCTGGCGGGTCGTGGTGACGCGCTCGTACGACTCGGCGGTGCGCTCGGCGACCGTGACCCAGCCGTACAGGTGCTCGGCGCGCAGCCGCGCGGCCGAGCCGAGGCGTTCCGCGAACGCCGGGTCGTCGGCGAGCCGGCGCAGCGCGGCGGCGAGCGCCCCGGGGTCGCGCGGCGGGACGAGCAGGCCCGTGCGCCCGTCGACGACCGAGTCGAGCAGCCCGCCCACGGCCGCGCCCACGACGGGACGCCCGCACGCGGCGGCCTCGAGCGGGACGATCCCGAAGGGCTCGTACCAGGGGTCGCACACGACGGCGTCGGCGGCGTGCATGAGGTCGCGCACGTCGTCCTGCGTCACGCTGCCCACGAACCGCACGCGGTCCGCGACGCCGGAGGCCACCGCGACCGCGCGCAGCCGCAGGACCTCCGGGTCGTCGTCGAGCGCGCCCGGCGCGGGGCCGCCCGCGACGACGAGCTCCGCGCCCGGCAGCGCGGCGAGCGCCTCGATGACGGTGTCGACGCCCTTGCGCTCGACGAGGCGGCCCACCGAGAGCAGGCGCAGGCGGCCGGGCTCGCGGTGCAGGTGCTCGGTGCGGTCCGGGTCGGGCAGGAAGCGGCCGAGGTCCACGCCGCACGGCACGACGTCGATGCGGTCGGGGTCGGCGCCGAGCGCGACGAGCTCGGCGACCTCGTCGGCGCACGTCGCGACGATCCGGTCGACCGCGCGGCACAGCAGGCGCTCGCGGGCCACCCGCTCGGCGGGGCTCGTGTCGTGCGCGCCCTGGTGGCGGCGCTTGACGGAGCCGAGCGCGTGGAAGGTCTGCACGAGCGGGACCCCGAGCGGGGGCGCGGACAGCAGGCCCGCGATCCCGGACATCCAGAAGTGGGCGTGGACGACGTCGGGCCGGGGCCCGGGCTCGATCCACCGCCGCAGGAGGTCGGCGCCGAACGCGTCCATGTGGGGCAGGAGGTCGTCCTTGGGGACGGGCACGGGCGGACCGGCGTCCACGTGCACGACCTCGACACCGCGGGAGAGCGGGACGCGCTCCGGGAGGGACGCGTCGTCGCGGCGCGTGAACACCTCCACGCGGTGGCCCTGCGCGCCGAGCCGCGTGGCGAGCGACGCGACGTGCACGTTCTGCCCGCCGGCGTCGACGCCGCCCAGGGCGGCGAGGGGGCTGGCGTGCTCCGAGATCATCGCGATCTTCATGAGGTCACCTCCGTCAGGACCGTGTCCCAGCGCCGCAGGAACGCGACGTGGGAGTAGTGCTCGAGCACGTGGGCGCGGGCCGCCCGGCCGTGCTCGCGGGCGTCGTCGGGGTCGGCGAGCCAGCGCCGCGCGGTCGCGGCGAGCTCGTCGGGACGGGCGCTGAGGAGCCCCGCGGACGCGGGCACCGCGACCGGCGCCTCGGTGGTCGGCAGCGCGAGGACGGGCATCCCGAGCGCCATCGCCTCGAGCAGGGAGAGCCCGAGGCTCGTCCAGCGGTAGGGGTGCAGGTAGGCGCGCGACGTCGCGAGCCGCGCGTGCATCGCGGCCTGGGGGACGTCGTCGTGCAGGCCGTGCGGGAGGTCGTGCGGCAGGTCGTGCGACGCGGCGCCGGGCGCCGCGAGGTGCTCGGCGAGCTTGCCGACGCCCATGCCGTAGACGTCGAGCGGCACGTGCCGCCCCAGCGCGACGAGCACGTCGGTCCCGGCGACGCGCCAGCGCCGCACGGGCTCGTTGACGACGGCGCCGACGCTCGCCCGCTCCCCGGTGTACAGCGGGCCGGGGTCGGGGATGCCGTGGTCGGCGACGAGCGTGCGCGCGTCGCCGGTGTCCCACATGAGCGCGTTGAACGCCGTGACGTGCACGATCGGCACGAGGCCCTCCTCGACGACGTCGAGGTCGGCGAGCGGGTGCCGGGTCGCGGCCGCGTGGCCGGTCGGGGCGTTGTGCTCGACGTAGACGGCGGGAACGTCGCGGCCGGGCACGAGCCCGGTCCAGCGCCGCAGCAGCTCGACCTCCTCGGGGCGCTGGAGCACCACGACGTCGATCGCGCGGTCCGCCGCGAGGTCGGCGAGCTCGTCCGGCGCGACCTCGCGCGCCCCGGGCGGCCAGTCCCAGGTGCGCGCGCGGCCGCGGCCGTCGGGCCCGCGGTCGGGGACGACCGGGACCAGGTACTCGTGGCCGCCGGCGACGAACGACGTCGCCCACGACCCGTGCACGTGCCACACGAGGATCCTCATCGGGTCACCCCCACGGTCCGGAGCGGTGTCGCGCGGGGCGCGGGCGTCCCCACGACGTGCGGGACGACGAGCCGGTCGACGGCCGCGACGACGTCGTCCGGGTCGACGCCGAGGCACGGGTGGCCGGGCACCGGGCACACCCGGGCGCGCGTGCCGCGGCACGCGGCCTCCTGGTCGCCGAGCAGGACGGTCGGCACGCCCCACGGCGCCCAGCGCTCCGCGGGGACCACGGGGGCGAAGAGCGACACGACGGGCGTGCCCACCGCGGCGGCCAGGTGCGCGGGCCCCGTGTTGCCGACGACGACGCACCGGGCGCCCGCGAGCACCGCGGCCAGGCCCGCGAGGTCCGTGCGCCCCGACAGGTCCCGCGCGCGCCCGGCGGCGGCGTGCGCCGCGAGGTCCGTCTCGCCGGGGCCGCCCGTGACGACCACCTCGTGGCCCGCGCGCACCAGCGCCGCGACGAGGTCGCGCGCGTGGTCGGGCGCCGGGGCCCGGGCGGGGACGGACGCGCCGGGGTGCACGACGACGTAGGGCCCCGCGGGCACGAGCGACGACACGTCGGGCAGCGGCCCGCGCACGCGCAGCCGGTCGCCGTCGGGCGGCGCGCCGAACCCTGCGGCGCGGGCGAGGTCGAGCGCGGCCTCGACCTCGTGCAGGCCGTCCGCGCGGGTGTGCCGCACGTCCAGGAGCGAGCCCGGGTAGTCCTCGCTCACCGCGGCGACGCGCCCGACGCCCGCGACCTTGAGCACCATCGCCGCGGGCAGCGGGCTCTGGTGGAACGAGGTGAAGACGACCGCGGCGGCGTAGCGCCTCTCGGCGAGGGTCGCGACGAGGTCGAGCACGCTCGCGCGGTCGACGGGCGGGGGCCGGTAGCCGGACCACGGGGCGTCGAAGACGAGCACGTCGCGCACGTCCGGGAGCAGCTCTGCCGCCGCACGCCCGGCCGGGGCCGCCAGGACGTCCACCTGGCCGCCGTCGCGCGCGGCCGCGTGCGCCATCGCCCGGACCGCGGGACCCGTGAGCAGGACGTCGCCGTCGCTGTCGAGGCGCACGGCGAGCACGTCGGCGCTCATGCCGCACGCTCCTCGTCCGGCGCCGGCGCGGACGTGCCGGGAGCGGACGTGCCGGGAACCGACGCGCCGGGGGAGGACGCGGTGTCGTGCTCCCGGGGCGGGCCGGGCAGGCGGTCGTCGAGCGCGCGGACGGCCGCGGCGAGGTCCGGCACGACGCACGGGGCAGCGGCGACCTCCTCGGCGCGCGTCACGGGCGTCGGGACGAGGACCGGGGTCGCGCCCGCGGCGAGCGCGGCGCCCACGTCGGCGCCGATGTCGCCCACGACGGCGCACCGCCACGGCTCGACGCCGAGGTCGGCCGCCGCGGCGAGCACGAGGCCGGGACCGGGCTTGCGGCACGCGCACGCGTCGTCCGGCGCGTGCGGGCACACCTGCCACGTGTCGAACGGGCCGAGCAGCTCCTCGACGCGTGCGTTCACGGCGTCGACCTGTGCACGGGTGAGGAGCCCGCGCCCGACGCCGGACTGGTTGGACACCACGCCGAGCCGGACCCCGCGGGCGCGCAGGTCGTCGAGCACGGCGCGGGCGCCCTCGACGGGACGCACCGCCGCGGGGTCGCCGTTGTACGGGACGTCGTGCACGAGCGTGCCGTCGCGGTCGAGGAGCACGGCCGCGAGCGGCGGCGGCCACGGCTCGAGACCGCGCCGGACGGCGAGCGTGCCCGCGACGCGGTGCCGCACCGCGGCGAACGGGATGGCGGCGCTCGTCCACGCCATGCGCCGCAGCTCGGGCCCGAACGCGTCGTCGCCCGGCCGCGGCCCCGGCGCGAGGCGGCGCCCGAGGAACTGCGCGGTGAGGGCTGCCCACCCGATCGCGCCGAGCGCCGCGACGCGCGGGCGCCGCGCGACGAGCCCGCCGACGCCGACCGCGGCAGCCGCGACGGTCGCGACGTGCCACGCCAGACGGCCGCGGCCCGTCTCGGCCCGCTCGCGCCACCCCGGCCCGTGCAGGGCGCGGAACGTCGCGTCGTCGCGGGTCCCGGCCTGCACGCGCAGGCTCACCGCGTCGTCCGCGGGGCGCACGGGGTGCGTCGTCGTGCGCGTGCCGCGCACGAGCTCCCAGCCCGCCTCGCGCACGCGCAGCGCGAGGTCGGCGTCCTCGCGGTAGGCGCGGGGGAAGCGCTCGTCGAACCCGCCGACCTGCTCGAGCGCTTCGCGCCGGTACGCCATGTCGGCGGTCGCCCAGGCCGCGCGCTCGAGCCCGGCGGTCCCGCGCTCCCAGTCGGTCGGACGGCGGTGCGCGGGCAGCGGCACGTGCAGGCGGCCCTGCACGCCGCCGGTGCGGGGCGTCGCCGCCGCGAGGTCGTGCGCGAGGTGGCGCGCCCACCCGGCGGGGAGCTCGACGTCGTCGTCGAGGAGCACGACCCACGGCGCGGTCGTCGAGCGCCACCCGGCGTTGCGCGCGGCGGCCGGCCCTCGGCCCCCGGTGCGCACGACGCGCGCGCCGAGCGCACGGCCGGCGTCCCCGAGGTCGAGCGGGTCGGGCACCGGGTGGGTCGTGCCGGGTCGCGGCAGCCGGCGGTCGTCCGCGACGACGACCTCGGCCGGCCCCGGGGAGTCCGGGCCGTCGGCCTGGGCGACGAGGGTCTCCAGGAGCCGGTCGAGCGACGGGCGGCCGATGGAGGGTACGACGACGGCGTACGGCACCGGGCGTGCGGGGCGTCCCGCGGGCGCGCTCACGCCGTCGCCCCGGACGGAGCGGCGAACACGTCGGACCGGCGCACGAGGTGCGGGCCGAGCACGAGCGCGTCCACCGGGGCCGACCCGAAGAGCTCGAGCGCGTCGCGCGGGTCGTCGACCATCGGGCGCCCCGCGGTGTTGAGGCTCGTGTTGACGACGACCGGCAGCCCGGTCAGCTCCTTGAACGCCCGGATCGTCGCCTGCAGGCGCGGGGTCGAGTCGTCGACGGTCTGGATGCGCGCGGTGCCGTCCACGTGCACGACGGCGGCGATCCGGTCGCGCCACGCGGGCGCCACCTCGTGCACGAACAGCATGTACGGGCTCGGGACGGGGCCGCCGGAGAAGATCTCCGCGGCGTCCTCGAGCAGGACCATCGGCGCCACGGGCCGGAACTGCTCGCGGCCCTTCACGTCGTTGAGCCGCTCCAGGTTCTCCACCGGTCCCGGGTGCGCGAGCAGGGAGCGGTGGCCCAGCGCGCGCGGTCCGAGCTCGGCGCGGCCGTCGAACCACGCCACGACGCCGTTGTCCGCGAGGATGCGCCCGACCTCGCCGGGCAGGTCGTCGGGCGTCGTGAACGGCACCTGCGCGGTGCGCAGCCACCGCGCGAGCGCCTCGTCGCCCCACGCCCGGCCGAGCGCCGCCGAGCCCATCGGCTCGACGGTGTCGCCCGCCTCCGCGGCGAGCTGGAGGGCGGCGCCCAGCGCCGTGCCGGAGTCGCCCGCCGCGGGCTGGACCCACACCTCCTCGAACGGCGACTCGCGCCAGACCCGCGAGTTCGCGACGCAGTTCAGCGCCGTGCCGCCCGCCATGGTCAGCACGCGGTCGCCCGTCTGCCCGTGGAGCCACGTGGCGAGGTCGACGAGCACCTCCTCGAGCCGCGCCTGCACCGACGCCGCGAGGTCGGCGTGCTCGGCCCGGCCGCCGTGCGCGGTGCCCCACGTGCCGTCGTCCGTGCGGCGCGGCGCCCAGCGCTCCCAGTCGGGCACCTCGGCGACGAAGCCGCCGTCGCCCGTCGCGTAGAGCACCTCGCGCAGGTCGTCGAGGAAGCGCGGCTCGCCGTACGACGCGAGCGCCATGACCTTGTACTCGTCGCTCGACCGCAGGAAGCCCAGGTGCTCGGTGAGCGACTCGTAGACCAGCCCCAGCGAGTGCGGCAGCTCCTGGCTCGCGAGCACCTCGAGGCGGCCGTGGTCGTACCGGCCCGCGAGGTGCGACGAGCGCTCCCCGCGGCCGTCGAGCGACAGGACGCTCGCGACCGGGAACGGCGACGCCAGCGCGGCCGACGCCGCGTGCGCCACCTCGTGCGGCACGAACCGCACCGTCGAGGGGGACAGGCCCGGCAGGGCGGTGGCGAGGAACTGCGGCGCGCGCTCGGCGTACTGCACGCGCAGCCAGTCCCACGGGTCCGGCAGGCCCATCTCCTCGGCGGGCTTGGCCAGCGCCGGGTCGAACGAGTACGCGACGGCGTCCAGGTCCTGGGGGCGCAGCCCGCCCTCCTCGAGGCACCAGGCCATCGCCTTCTCGGGGAGCTCCCACGCCGCGAACGGCAGCGGTCGCTTGCCGTGCTTGCGCCGCGAGAAGCGCTCCTCCTCCGCGGCGGCGACCACCCGGCCGTCGACGACGAGGGCGGCGGACGGGTCGTGGAACAGGGCGTTGACTCCGAGGACGCGCATGGGCTGCGAGCCTTCCTCGTTCGGGTCAGGCTCGTGGTGCGCCTCGAGAAACCGGGGGCACTCCACCTGACGCGTGCGGGTCGGCTCTGCTGCAACCCGACTTCACCCTGACCCGGAGAAGCGGTTCTCGCACGCCGACGTCGCACCTATGGGTAGTTCTCTTCGTGTGATTCCCGGGAGGCCTGCATGACCACGACCACCGCACCCACCACCCACCCCGACCCGGCCGCGCCGGCCGCGGGCGAGCGCCGGCTCGACCGGACCGACCCGGCCACGGGTCGGCCCGCCGCCCCGGTCCGCTGCGCGGGCGCCGACGAGGTCGACGCCGCCGTGCGCGCCGCCGCGGCCGCCGGGCCCGCGTGGCGCGCGACCCCGCCGGGGGAGCGGGCCGGTGCCCTGCGCGCCGCCGCCCGCGCCGTGCGCGCCGCCGTCGACGAGCTCGGCGACCTCCTGTGCACGACGACCGGACGGCTGCGGGCCGAGGCGCGCGCGTCGGCCGAGGTCGCCGCCGACCTGCTCGACGAGGCCGCCGTGGCAGGCCTCGGCCGGGCGGGCAGGGTGCTCGCGGGCGACCCCGCCGCGCTGGACGTCGTGCGGCGGGAGCCGCGCGGCGTCGTCGCGGTGATCACGCCGTGGAACGACCCCTACCCGGCGGCCGCCGGGCTGATCGCCGCGGCGCTCGTGACCGGCAACACCGTGGTGCACAAGCCGTCCGAGCGCAGCGACGCGCCCGGCGTGCGCCTCGCCGAGATCGTGGCGGGCGCGCTCCCGCCGGACGTCCTGCGCGTCGTCAGCGGCGACGGCGGGACGGGCGCGGCCGTCGTCGCGCACGACGACGTCGCCCTGGTCGCGCACGTCGGCTCCACGGCCGCGGGCCGGCGCATCGCCGCCGCCGCGGGCGCGCGCGGGGCGAAGGTGCTGCTCGAGAACGGCGGCAAGGACCCGCTCGTCGTGGACGCGGGCGTCGACCCGGTGCTCGCCGCGCGACAGATCGCGACCGGCGCGTTCACCAACGGCGGCCAGCTGTGCACCGCCGTCGAGCGGGCGTACGTGGTCGAGGAGGTCGCGGACGCGGTCGTCGCCGAGCTCGCGCGTCTCGCGGACGCGGTCGTGGTGGGCGACCCGGCCGACGACGCGACGACCATGGGACCGCTCGTCGACGACGCGCAGCTCGCCGTCGTCGAGGAGCACGTGCAGGGGGCGCTCGCGGCGGGTGCCGAGGTCGTGACGGGCGGCCGGCGGCTCGACCGGGCCGGGTCGTACTACGCGCCCACGGTGCTCGACCGCTGCCCGGACGACGTGGACCTGCTCACGACGGAGACGTTCGGCCCCGTGGCGCCGGTCGTGCGCGTCGCCGACTTCGACGAGGGCCTGCGCCGCGCGTCCGCGTCGGCGTACGGGCTGGCGGCGACCGTGCTCACGCCGTCGCTCGCGCACGCGCTGCGCGCGGCGGACGTGCTCGACGTCGGCACGGTCAAGGTGAACGCCGTGTTCGGGGGCGCGCCGGGCGGGTCCGCCGACCCGCGGCGCGGCAGCGGCGGCGGGGCCGGGTACGGGCCGGACCTGCTCGACGAGATGACCGTGCGCAAGGCCGTCCACCTCGAAGCGCTGGGGGAGCCGTGAGCCGCCGCGCGAGCGCGACGCTCACGTTCGGCGGGACGGCGACGGCGCTCCTGCGGTTCGGGCGCTTCACCGTGCTCACCGACCCGAACTTCCTGCACCGCGGCCAGTGGGCCTACCTCGGCAAGGGTCTCGCGTCGCGGCGCCGCACCCAGCCCGCGCTCGGGCCGACGGGCCTCCCGCCGCGCGACGCGATCGTGCTGTCCCACCTGCACGGGGACCACTTCGACCGGGTCGCGCGGCGCGGCCTGACGCGACAGGTGCCGCTCCTCACCACGCCGTCCGCGGCGCGGCGTCTGGCGCGGTACCACTTCGCGACGGTCGGCATGCCGACCGGCACGATCGAGACGTTCCGCTCGGGCAAGGAGACGCTCGACGTGGAGTCGGTCCCAGCTATCCACGCGCGCGGCGTCATGCGCTCGCTGCTGCCGGAGGTCATGGGCACCGTCTACACGCACCGCGTGGACGGCGACCGCCAGACCCAGGTCTACGTCACGGGCGACACGCTCACGGGCGACCACGTGGACGTCGTCGCGGACGCGTTCCCGCACCTGGACTCGGTGGTCGCGCACCTGGGCGGGACGCGCATCCTCGGCCGGACCGTGACCATGGACGACGTGCAGGGAGCGGACCTCGTGCGGCGCGTCGGCGTGCCGCTCGTCGTCCCGATCCACCACGACGACTACGGCGTGTTCCGCAGCCCGCTGCGCGACTTCCTCGCGCGGTCGCCGGAGCTGCCCGGGGTCGAGATCCGGCCCGTGGCGCGGGGCGCGACGGTCGACCTCCGGGTCGACTGACGGGCGGATGCCCACCGCGGGGGGCCGCCCGGCGACCCACCACGAACAGCGACCTTGTGGTCGGTTTTCGTGAGGGGTCCGGCCCAACTTTTCGTCTCAATATTTCAACTTCTGACTTGGCATCAGCGAAAGTCGCGCTTAGGGTCGAACGCAGCGCGGGGCCAGGACGGCGCCGCGCAGGCCCCGGTCCCCGGGGCCGTCCACCCATCCGGGTCGACCGATCAGCGGCGATCGTCGAGCAGCGGCACCGAGCACAGGTGCCGCGCTGCTGGTCGGGGACCACGGGCTCCTCGATCCACGTCAAGGAGGACGTTGTGCACAGACCATCCACGAGCCGACGCAGGCTCGCCCGAGGTGCCGCGGCGGCGCTGTCCGCCGCGTTGCTCGTCCCGCTCGCGATGAGCGGGGCGAGCGCGCACCCCGGCCACGGCGGAGACGAGAGCGAGACCGCCGCCGAGGCCGCGCAGGACGACGCGGCACTCGACTGGAACAACTACGAGAAGGTTCTGCTGAGCAAGGACACCGGTGAGCCGATCGACCTCGCCGTGCTGCCCGACTCGCGGGTCCTGCACACCGCGCGCGACGGCGTCGTCCGTCTCACCGACACCGCGACCGGGCGGACGACGCAGATCGCGAAGCTCGACGTCTACGCCAACTCCGAGGACGGGCTGCAGGGCATCTCCCTGGACCCGGACTTCGAGGAGAACGGGTTCGTCTACCTCGTGTACGCGCCCCGCGTCATGGAGGGCACCTCGCCCACCGGGGTCGAGTACCCCGAGACGACGCCGCAGGGCAGCGCTCCGAACTCGCTCCCCGCGGGCGAGGACGAGAGCTACTGGGACCGGTGGCTGGGCTACAACCAGCTCTCGCGGTTCACGTGGGACGCGGAGAGCAGCACGCTCGACCTGGACAGCGAGCGCGCGATCCTCAAGGTCGACGCGCAGCGCGGCCAGTGCTGCCACGTCGGCGCCGACATGGCGTGGGACGCGGAGGGCAACCTCTTCCTGTCCACGGGTGACAACACCCCGGCCGGTGCCCCCGGCGCCGACGGGTACGCCCCGAACAACAACGCGCCCGGCATGAACCCCGGGTTCGACGACCGCCGCAGCGCGGGCAACACGAACGACCTGCGCGGCGCGATCCTGCGGATCAACCCGATCGAGGACATCGCCCCCGGCACCGAGGTCGGGCCCGGCACCACGTACACGATCCCCGAGGGCAACCTCTTCGACGACCCGCAGTACGAGGGCTCCGAGGACCTGGTGCGCGAGGAGATCTACGTGATGGGGGTGCGCAACCCCTTCCGGATCGACTACGACCTCGAGTCCGGCGCGCTCGTCTGGGGCGACTACGGCCCCGACGCGGCGAACGCCAACCCCGACCGCGGCCCCATGGGCTACGTCGAGTGGCAGCTCACGACCGAGCCGATGAACGGCGGCTGGCCCTACTGCCACGGACCCAACGCGAACTACAACGAGTGGGACTTCGCGACGGGCACGCCCGGCGAGTGGTTCGACTGCGAGGCCGGCGCGAAGAACAACTCCACGTGGAACACCGGTCTGGACGTCGTCCCGCCGGCCACGGCGCCGCAGGTCTACTACGGCGACCGCCCCGGCGACCAGCCGGAGCTGCTCGACCCGCTGGTCGAGCTGGGCGGCGGCGGCCAGGCGCCCATGGGCGGCCCGATCTTCCGCTCCGCCGACTACCCCGACGCGCCGGGCAAGTTCCCCGCGTACTGGGACGGCAAGCCGTTCATGGCGGAGTTCTCCCAGGACTACGTCGTCGCGTTCACGCTCGACGAGCTCTCGTCGGCCGGTGAGGTCACCGCGGTCGAGGACTTCCTGCCCAACGCGCACCTGGAGACGGTGAACCAGCCGATCTGGGACAACGTCATGGACATGGAGTTCGGTCCGGACGGGTCCATGTACGTCCTGGAGTACGGTGACGGCTTCTTCCGCCAGAACCCGGACGCCGGGCTGTACCGCATCACCTACGGGTCGGAGAACAAGACCCCGCGCGCGGCGATCTCCGCCACCCCGGTGTCGGGCAGCGACGCGCCGCTCGAGGTGACGTTCGACGCCTCGGCGACCACGGACGCGGAGACCCCGAACGAGGGCCTGACCTTCGACTGGGACTTCGACGCCGACGGCGAGTACGACGCCCAGGGCGAGACGGTGACGCACACGTTCACCGAGCGCGGCCGGTTCGCCGTGCAGCTGCGCGTCACGGACCCGGAGGGCAACTTCGGCCTCGCGATCCAGCAGGTCACCGTCGGCAACACCGCCCCGGAGATCACGCTGAGCCAGCCGGACGGCGCGGTCTTCGACTGGGGCGACGCCGTCCCGTACACCGTCGCGGTGCACGACGCCGAGGACGGCGACGAGCCGGTGTGCACCAACATCCAGTACACGTTCGGCCTCGGCCACAACGAGCACGCCCACCCCGAGGTGAGCGGGCGCGCCGCGGTCACCGAGGACGGCTGCGGCTTCACGATCCAGACGAGCCCCGACGCCGTCGAGCACGGCGAGGGCGAGAAGATCTTCGGCACGCTCGTCGTGACCTACACGGACAAGGCCCAGGGTGACGTCCCCGCCATCACCGGCGAGGCCACGCACATCCTCAAGCCGCAGGCGCAGCAGGCCGAGTGGTACGACGCGGCCGAGGGCGTCGAGGTCGTCGAGGACCCGGCGGCGAACGCCGGCCGCTACGTCACCTCGTTCGACGAGGGCGACTCGTTCACCTACCGGCCGCTCGCGCTCGTCCACGCCCCGACGGGCGAGGCCGTCGACGAGGTCACCGTCCGCGGCAGCGGCGAGGGCACCGTCACGCTGAGCTGGCAGGGTGCGGGGGCCGAGTCCTCCGAGCCGCTGGCCGACTTCGCCTTCACGGGCGAGGGCTGGCAGGACGTCACGCAGACGCTGAGCAGCGTGCCCGAGGGCACCGGCTCGGTCGTCGTGACGACCACCGGCGGCGTGGACGTCGACGCGGTGACGTTCGCCGTGGGCGAGGGCAGCACCGAGCCGGTCGTCGTGCCGGCCGAGCAGGTGTCCATCCAGATGTTCTCGCTCATCCCGTGGGTCAACGAGGCGGGCCTCCCGGCCGTCCTCGAGCGCCTGTCGGAGATCGGCTTCAAGAACATCGAGCCCTTCGGCGGCAACTTCTCCGGCTACACCGCCGAGGAGTTCCGTGCGCTGGCCGACTCCTACGGTCTGAGCGTGAAGTCGTCGCACTACAACGTCGACGAGGCCACGTTCGACGCGACCCTGGACTACGTGGGGACGCTCGGCCAGGAGTACGTCGGCTCGGGCGGCTGGCCCGCACCGGGGATCGGCACCTACGAGAACACGCTCGCGACGGCCGAGGCCATGAACCGGCTCGGGGAGCGGGCGGTCGACGCCGGCTTCACGAAGTTCTTCGGCCACAACCACGACGGCGAGTTCCGCACGACGTACGAGCACGAGGGGGAGACGCTCTCGGCCTGGGAGATCCTGGTCCGCGAGACGAACCCCGAGTACGTGACGTTCCAGCTCGACGTCGCGTGGGCCGCCCACGCGGGCGTCGACGTCCCGGCGCTCATCGAGCAGTACGGCGACCGGATCGAGCTGCTCCACGTCAAGGACGCCACGGGCCTGAACGCGGGCGGCCGCCCGTCGTTCACCAACCTGGGCGAGGGCGAGGTGCCGCTCCAGGAGATCCTCACGGCGGCGCAGGAGGCCGGCGTCGCGTACTACGTCCTCGAGTGGGA
Organism: Cellulosimicrobium sp. AB352; assembly: GCF_049538415.1. NCBI lineage: Bacteria > Bacillati > Actinomycetota > Actinomycetes > Micrococcales > Promicromonosporaceae > Cellulosimicrobium > Cellulosimicrobium sp. AB352. Next base: position 131,506 of record NZ_JBMVFX010000001.1, read on the forward strand.
CCAGGCGCCCGACGGCGAGGACTTCGCGGCCCACGGCTTCGAGTACCTCACCGGCGTCCCCGCCGGCGAGGCCGGGCCCGACGTCACGGCGACCGCGCAGGCGCGCTGCCTCGCGGGCAAGACGTACGTCGCGGTCCGTGCCCTCAACGAGGACGACGTGCCGCTCACGGTGACGCTCGAGACGCCGTACGGCACGAAGACGGTCGAGAACGTCGCCCCGGGCGCGAACGCCTACCAGTCGTTCGCGGTCCGCTCCGGCGAGGTCGAGGCCGGCTCCGCCACGGTCACCGCCACCGACGCCGAGGGGAGGACGGCCACGGTCACGGCCGAGCACGACGCGCTGTCGTGCGGCTGACACCGGCCTGACGCGCAGGAGCGCCGGGTGAGGCGGACGTCCGACGCCGCCTCACCCGGCGCTCGCACGTCCGGGCACCGACCCGCTCCGGACGCACGGCGGCCCGGGTGACGCACGCGTCACCCGGGCCGCCGTCGTGCGGGCCTGTCAGCCCTCCTTCACCTGGTCGCGGACGTCCGCCGCGGCCTCCTTGCCGTGCTGCCCCACGGACTGCGCGGCGTCCTTCGCGGCGTCGCGGACGGCCTCGGCGCCCTCCTTCGCGGGCTCCTTGAGGTCCTGCACGACCTCCTGCGCCGTGGACTTCACGTCCTCGACGAGCGGGGCCGCCTTCTCCTTGACCCCGACGGCGGCGCGCTGCTCGGCGCGGCTCGACGGGAGGAGGGAGGCGACGACGAGGCCCACGCCGAAGGCCACGAGGCCGACGGCGAGCGGGTTGCCCTGCGTCTGCTCGCGCACCGCCCGCGGGGCGGAGCCCACGGTGTCGGCGACCGAGGACGCCGTGCTGCGCGCCGAGTCGGCGACCGAGGAGGCCGCCTCGCGCCCGCGCTCGGCGACGCCGTGCGACGTGTCCCGGGCCGAGCCGACCGTGTCGTGCGCGCTGCCCATGACGCGGTCCTTGACGCTCGTCACGCCCGACCGCACGCGGTCCACCTGGCGGCGCGCCACGTTGCCGGGCTTGACCTTCTCCCCGAGGGCGTCGACGTCGCGGCTCAGCTCGGTCCGCGTGCGCTCGATGTCCGCCCGGATCTCCTCCGGATCGCTGGTGCTCATGAGTTCTTCTCCTCGTGTCCTCGGACGGCGTTCGGGATCTTCTTGAGGGTGTCCGTGGTCTCGGGCATGCCCTCGACCGTGCGCAGCTCCTTGCGTCCGCGCGCCGCGAGCACCGCGGCGACGATCGCCCAGAGCACCGCGACGACGACGGCCGACCAGCCCCGGCCCATGACGGCGCCGAGCGCCCACCACAGCGCCACGGAGAGGAACAGCAGGACCATGTGGCCCGCCACCCCGGCGCCGGCGAGCATCCCGGCGCCCTTCCCGGCGCGCTGCGCGGACTGCTTGGCCTCCGCCTTGGCGAGCTCGACCTCCTGACGCATGAGGGTCGACAGGTCGCGGCTCACCTCGGCGACGAGCTCGCCGAGGCTCTGCTGCTCGGCCTGCTGGTCCGCCGACGTCCGCACGGGCTGCGGCGTGGCCGCGAGGCCCGGGTCGGGGCCGCTGCCCGTCGTGTGCCGACCGGTGCCCGCCGCGGCGAACGGGTCAGGGGTGTACGACATCGGGGCCACCTCCCGGCCGGGCGCCCGAGCCGGGCGTCGTGGGCGGGTACGACGGCGCCGGGGGAGCGCCCTCGGCCGACGTCGCGACGTCGGGGTCGTGCGCCAGGCGGTCGTTCGCGAGGCCCGGGTACGCGCCCGCCGTGCCGATGTCCGGCGCGCCCGTCGTGCCCGTGCCGCCGGTCGTGCCCGGCACGCCGGTGGTCCCGGTCGTGCCGGTCCCGCCGACGGTCCCGGTGGTCCCGGTCGTCGCGCCGGTGGTCGTGCCCGTACCCGTGGTCGTGCCGAGCGGTGCGGCGTGCGCGCCGCGCGTCGCGGACGGCGTCGACCCGGTGCCGCCGCTCTGCTCGCGGTCGGAGCCGGTGTCCGGTGCGTCCTTCATCCCGCGCACGAGGCGCCCGACCAGCAGGCCGGCCCCGGCGGCGAGGAGGAGGAACGTCCCCGGGCGGCGCCGCGCGAAGTCCTCGACCTCGTGCAGCACCGACGCGGGCTCGCGGTCCTCGAACCACTGCGCCACCTGCCCGGTGGCGTCCCCGGCGCGCCGCACGAGGTCGGTCGCGTAGCCCGGGTCCTCGGTGCCGTCCGCCATCTGGCGGAGCTCGTCACCGAGGGACCGCAGCCCGCTCGCGAGGCGCTCCTGCTGCGTGCGCGCCTGGTCGCTGAGCTCCGTCCTCGTCTGGTCGACCAGGCCGCGGGCGCGGTCCGTGGCCTCGTGCGCGACGTCGCGCGCCTTCTCCTTCGCGTCCTGCGCGACCTCGCGTCCGGCGTCGCCCGCGTGGGACGCGGCCTCGCTCGCGCGCTGCTTCACCCCGGACGCGGCGCCGCCGCCGTCCCCGGTGCCCTGCGCCGTCCCGACACCCGGCGAACCGGGCCCCGAGCCGTACGGCACGTTCGTCTCGCTCATGGTCGGACTCCCGTCGTCGTCGCCGCTCGTGCGGCGTGACTGATGACGGAGCGGTAGCCGTGCCGGGCTCTCGCTCCGCCGGTACGGCCACCTCCTGGACCACCTCCCACGCTAGGCGCGGGCCGCGCGCACACAACTGGAACGGGGGTCGCCCCGCGGGTTGCGAGCGGACGGGGCCTTGCGACCGTGGGAGGAGGTCCAGCAGCCGGCCGCCCCCGCCGGGCCCGGCCCGGCAGCACGACCGCGCCCCCGGGCGCAGGAGGTTTCGACCATGGCCACAGGAGAGACCGGGTTCGACGACGTCACGTTCGACCTCATCTCGGTGCAGTACCACTCGCTCAAGGCCGGGCACGACTACGGCCAGTACGTGCGCGACGCCCGGAACGCGGGCAAGGAGGAGATCGCCGCGTTCTTCGAGAAGGTGATGGCGGAGGACTCCGAGCGGGCCCAGCAGTGCCACCGCTTCCTCGCCGACCTGACCCAGGACGGCACGTCCGCGACGTCCCCGCAGGGCTCCCAGCAGGGCTGATGCACCGTCGGCCGCCCGCTCGGGAGCCGGTTCGGCTCGCGAGTCGGGCGGTCCGTGGGGAGCATGGCGGTGGCGTCGAGCAGGGGCGCCGTCCGCGCGAGCGTCAGGAACCCGTGATGACCTCCACCGCCCTCCCCGCCCACGTCCCCACCGCCGGGTCGGCGACCACGACCGGTCCGGCGGACGAGCCCGCGCCCGGAGCCTCGCCGGCACCGGGGTCGGGCCGCCTGCCGCGGCCCCGTCCGCGGGGCCCGCTGAGCGCCGCGCTCCTCGCCGCGCTCGTCGAGCCCCCGGGTGCGGCCGACCGCCTGCGCCCGGTCGAGGACGCCGTCGGGCCGGCGCTCGACGCGGCGGCCGGGACGATCCTGCGCGACGAGGACGTCCAGCTCACGCTCACCCTCCTCTACGAGCTCCACTACCGCGGGGTCGAGGGCGTCGACGACGACTGGGAGTGGGACCCGGCGCTGCTGGCGGTGCGGGCACGTCTGGAGGCCCCGTTCGAGGCCGCGGTGCGCGAGCGCGCGGGTCAGCCGGCGTGCGACGCGACCGACGCGGCGGGCGTCGCGCGACGGCTGTTCGAGCTCGCGGCGGCCGACGACGGCCCGAGCCTGTCGCGGTACGTCGCCAAGCGCGCGGACACCGGGCAGGCGCGCGAGCTCCTCGCGCTGAAGTCCCTCTACCAGCTCAAGGAGGCCGACCCGCACACGTGGGCGGTCCCGCGGCTCGCGGGCGTGCCGAAGGCGGCGCTCGTGGAGATCCAGGCGGACGAGTACGGCGGCGGTCGGCCCGGCCGCATGCACGCCGAGCTGTTCGCGCAGGCGATGCGCGGCGTCGGGCTCGACGACACGTACGGCCGCTACGTCGACGCCGTGCCCGCGGTCGTGCTCGCGGCCCTGAACACGATGTCGCTCTTCGGCCTGCACCGGCGCCTGCGGGGCGCGATCGTCGGCCACCTCGCCGCGTTCGAGATGACGTCGTCGGTGCCGAGCCGCCTGTACGGCAACGGCTTCCGCCGCCTCGGGCACGACGCGGACACCACCTGGTACTTCGACGAGCACGTCGAGGCGGACGCGGTGCACGAGCAGATCGCGGCGCGCGACCTCGCGGGGCGCCTCGTCGAGCAGGAGCCCGCGCTGCGCGACGACGTCCTGCTCGGCGCGGCCGCGTGCCTGGCCGTGGAGGGCGACGTGGCCGCCCACGCGCTCGAGCGCTGGCAGCAGGGCGCGTCGGCGCTGCGCGAGCCGCTCGCACCCGCCGTCGAGCCGCAGCCGGGCACCGGCCCCGCCGCGGCGCAGGAGGGCGACGCGCCGCGTGGCTGACGTGACCTACGTGCTGCCGCTGCGCCGCGAGCAGCCCGACGAGCCGGCGACGGCCGAGCTGTCCGCGTACCTGCACGACCTCGCGCGCCACGTCGAGGTCGTCGTGGCGGACGGGTCGCCCGGTCCCGTCCGCGAGCGCCACGCCGCCGCGTGGGGCGGCGCGGCGCGCACCGTCGCCGTCGGCCCGCCGCCCCCGGGCTGCAACGGGAAGGTGGTCGGCGTCCTCGCCGCCCTGGCCGCGACGACCGCACCGCGCGTCGTGGTGGCGGACGACGACGTGCGCTGGGACGCCGCGACGCTCGACCGGGCGCTCGCGGCGCTCGACGACGCCGACGCCGTCGTGCCGCAGAACGTGTTCGACCCGCTGCCGTGGCACGCGCGCTGGGACACCGCGCGCTCGCTCGTGAACCGCGCGCTCGGTCACGACTGGGCCGGCACGGTGGTGCTGCGGCGCGACGCGCTCGGCCCCGCCGGGTACGACGCCTGCGTGCTGTTCGAGAACCTCGAGCTGGAGCGCACCGTGCGCGCCCGCGGCGGGACGGTCGCGCACCGTCCCGACCTCCTCGTGGCCCGGCGCCCGCCGTCGACGCGGAAGTTCGTCGAGCAGCGCGTGCGCCAGGCGTACGACTCGTTCGCCCAGCCCGTGCGGCTCGTCGCGGAGCTCGCGCTCGCCCCGCTCCTCGCCGCGTGCGTCGTCGGCGTGGTGCGGCGCCGCGGGGCGGTGCGCGCGGCGTGGCTGGGGACGCTGGTGGCGCTGCTCGCGGGCGCCGTCGCGTTCGCCGAGGCGGGACGACGGCGTGCCGGGGGCACCGCGGCGTGGCCCGCGTCGTCGGCGCTGTGGGCCCCCGCGTGGTTGGTCGAGCGGGCGGTGTGCGTGTGGGTCGCGGTCGCCTGGCGTGCGCACGGCGGCGTGCCGTACGCCGGCACGCGGATCCGCCGGGCCGCGCACCCGACGGCCGCGCTGCGCGGCGCGACGACGCGGGCGGTGGCCGCATGACGGGCGCCGGGGGTGCGTCGCGCGAGGAGTCCCGGGCGGGGTCGCGGGCGGAGGAGGTCACCGTCACGGCGTGCCCGGACGGGCCGCTCCTCGTGCGCGGTCCCGCGCGGCTCGTCGACCAGCAGGGTCGTGAGATCGAGCGGCACCGCGCGACGGTCGCCCTGTGCCGCTGCGGCGGCACGGCCATCCCCCCGTGGTGCGACGGGACGCACAAGGTGAACGGCTACCGCAGCGGCGAGCCCGACGACGGGGCGCGCGGGACCGCCAGCGACGGCGGGACGGGCGCGTAGAACCAGCCGTGGAACGCGGCGCGCGCCGGCTGGGGCAGGACGCGGGCGACCGCCAGCATGGCCTTGCCCTGGAGACCGTGGACGACCTCGGGCCGGCCGTGGACGAGCGCGTCCACGGCCTGCCGTGCCACGGCGGCGGCGCTCGGCTTCGGCAGGCGCCCCACGTGCGTGCGCTCCATGCCGGCCTCCCGGAAGAACGGCGTCCGGGTGGGTCCGGGCAGGAGCGCGGTGACCGTCACGCCCGTGCCGGCGAGCTCGCCGCGCAACGACCACGCGAACGACCGCAGGAACGCCTTCGACGCCGCGTAGGTCGCGAAGTGCGGCGCCGGCATCTCGCCGGCGACGGACGCCGTGACGAGCAGCCGCCCGTGCCCCTCGGCGAGGAGGTCGGGCAGCAGCAGGTGCGTCAGGTGCGCGACCGAGCGCACGTTGAGGTCCACGAGCCGCAGCTGCGCCTCGAGCGGGGTGCGGGCGTACGCGCCGTGCACCCCGACGCCCGCGTTGAGGACGACGGTCGAGACGCCGAGCTCGCGCGCCCGCCGGGCGGTGGCCTCGACGCCGCGCGGCGTCGTGAGGTCGACCGTGAGGCCCTCGTGCGTCCCGCCGTGCGCGGCCAGCTCGCCCACGGTGACGTCGACGTCGCGGTCGGCCACGACCAGGACGTCGTGGCCCCGCCGGGCGAGCTCGTGCGCGAGCGCGCGGCCGATGCCGCTCGTCGCACCCGTCACGAGCGCGTTCGCGCGGTCCCGCACGACCGCCGGGGGACGCGGCGTCACGGGAGGTCCGGGACGTCGTCGTCGCCGAGCGCGACCTCGGCGGGCGGCTCGCGCAGCGCCTGGGCCAGGTGGCCGCCGAGGAACGCGCTCGCCCCGGCGAGCCCGTAGGCGACGAGCGACACCGCGACGCCCGACCGGCGCCGGCCGCCGCGGCGCAGCAGCCACGACGCGCCGTAGAGCAGCGAGACGCCGGAGTTGAGCGCGGCGTGCACCGCGCCGACGCGTCGCGCGCGGCGGTCGACGTCGAGGTAGTCGGCGAGGCCCGTGAGCGCGGTCGGCGCGACCGCGAGGACACCGAGCCCGACGAGGCGCTGCGCCGCGGGCGCGCTGCGCTCGCCCCCGACGAGGTCGAGCACGGCGGCGCTGGTCCAGAGACCGACGGGCACGTCGGTGAGGGTCGCGTGCAGGGCGTGGCCGAGCGAGCGGCCGTGCAGCTCCTCGCGCAGCCGTCCGTGCGAGGGGACGAGGGCGAGCGCGACGCCGCGCACGGTGCCGGAGAGCCCGTCGAGCGCGGGCGAGTCCTCGAGCCGCCGGGCGAGGCGCAGGAGGACGGGGGAGTCGTCGTGGACGGCGGTGCCGGGGGCGTCGGGCATGGTGGCTCCTCAGGTCTCGTCGAGCTCCCGTTCTCGAAGCTGCGTCGACCGTAGGCACGTTCGCGCGCGCTCGCGCGCGTGGGCCCGGACGCACGTCGCCCTCGTCCCGGCGGGCCCGGACGAGGGCGGTTCGCCGCGGGGCAGGCGTGCGGCGGTCTTCTTCACCGGCTGCCCCGCGACGGGCACCACGCTAGGGGCTCGGCTCCCGCGGCGGCGTTCCCCGCCGGGGGTGAAATCCGGCGTGTCGCGTCTCGGCGGCCCCCAGATGCGACCGGCGGCGGACGGCCACAGGGTGGGAGGACGCTCGACGCGTCGAGAACGGGGCGCGTGCCGTGGTCCTCCGCGCACGCTCGTGCGGGGAGGCGACCTCCCGAGGGAGAGAACATGTTCTTCCACCGTCAAGAGCTCCAGCACCAGGCTACGCCGGACCGCCCGGACGCCGTCTACGCCCGCAAGCTCCAGGAGGTGCTGGGCGGGCAGTACGGCGAGATCACCGTGGCCATGCAGTACGGCTTCCAGTCCTGGAACGCCCACATCCCCGGCAAGTACCGCGACCTGCTCTACGGCATCGGTGCCGAGGAGTTCGGGCACGTCGAGATGCTCGCGACGATGATCGCGCAGCTCCTCGAGAAGGCGCCCGTCGGCGCCGTCGAGGGAGCGGTCCAGAACGACCCGACCGTGGCGGCGATCATCGGCGGCACGGACCCGCAGCACGCGATCGTCGCGGGGGCCGGTGCACGGCCCGTCGACTCGAACGGCAACCCCTGGTCGGCCGGGTACGTGACCGCGAGCGGGAACCTGCTCGCCGACTTCACGGCCAACGCCAACGCCGAGATGCAGGGCCGCGTGCAGGTGGCGCGGCTCTACCACATGACCGACGACGCGGGGGTGAAGGACCTGCTGGCGTTCCTGCTCGCGCGCGACACGATGCACCAGAACCAGTGGCTCGCGGCGGCGCAGGAGCTGCGCGACGAGGGCGTCGAGGAGCTGCCGGTGCCCAGCACGTTCCCGCTGTCGAAGGAGGACCGCGACGTGTCCTACCAGTACATCAACTTCTCCGACGGCGAGCACGCGTCCGAGGGGCGCTGGGCGAGCGGCCCGACCCCCGACGGCAAGGGCGAGTTCACGTACGTCGCCGAGCCGCCCGCGGGCGTCCCGATGCCGCCGCCCACGACGCCGGACGAGCGCTTCCACGGCACGACCGGGAAGCCCTCGACGCTCGAGAAGGCGAAGGGTGCCGTCAAGGACGCCCTGCACAAGGACTGAGAGGGGGAGACCGACATGACCGCCGCATCCGCACCACGGGACGCCGCGCGGGCAGACCGCCCGGCGCGGGGCGTGCACCAGTACCTGGCGCTCGTCATCGGGATCGTCTACCTGCTGGTGGGCGTCGTCGGGTTCGCCGTCACGGGGTTCGACGGGTGGACCGTGCACGACCACTCGCAGACCCTGCTGGTCTTCGCGATCAACCCGCTGCACAACGTCGTCCACCTCGTCATCGGCCTCCTCGGCGTGCTGCTGTGGAGCCGGTCGTCGAGCGCCAGGACGTACGGCTGGATCCTCGCGATCGGCTACGGGGCCGCGTTCGTCTACGGGCTGGTCGTCGTGAACGACCCGGAGGCGAACGTCCTCAACATCAACGGCGCGGACAACGTGCTGCACGCGGTGAGCGCGGCCGCGGGCCTCGCCATCGCGCTGTGGCCGGCACGCCGGGAGACCGGTCCCGCGACGCCGACCACGAGGACGGCCGCGTGACGGACACCCCGGTCGACCTGACGGCGAGCGAGACCGGGCGCGTCCTGCGGGACGTGCTCGGTCCGCTCGTCGCCCAGGGCGCCATCGTGCGGCGTCCCCGCGCGACCGCCTGGGCGGAGCGACGCCAGGTCGACCGCACGTCGCGCCGGGTGCTCGAGCGGCTGCGCGCCCGGTACGACGGCGCGCCGCTCGTCGTGCGCCTCGGGGGCCGGCGGCTCGTGCTCGCCACGCGGCCCGAGCACGTCGAGCGCATCCTGGCGGGCTCGCCCGAGCCCTTCACGCCGGCGTCCTGGGAGAAGCGGGGCGCGCTCGCCCACTTCCAGCCGGACGGCGTGCTGATCTCGCCGCTCCCGGAGCGGCTGGTGCGCCGCCCGTACAACGAGGCGGTGCTCGACATGTCCGAGCCCGTGCACCGCGACGGGGACGCGTTCGTCGCCGCGGTCGAGCGCGAGACCCGCGCGCTCGTCGCGACCGTCGACGCGTCGGGCCGGCTCGACTGGGACACGTTCGCCGCGTCGTGGTGGCGCACCGTGCGGACGGTCGTCCTCGGCCGGGCGGCGCGCGACGACGAGCGCCTCGTCGCGATCCTCGACGCGCTGCGTCGCGACGGGAACTGGTCGTGGTTCCGGCCGCGCCGGCCCTGGCTCCGCGCCGCCCTCGAACGGCGGATCGCCGAGCACGTGGCCGTCGCCGAGCCGGGGACCCTCGCGGCGCGCGGCCGCGACGCGGGCGGGGCGGACGCCGTGCGCCGGCAGATCCCGCACTGGCTCTTCGCGTTCGACGCGGCAGGCGCCGCGACGTTCCGCGCGCTCGCGGTCGCCGCGGCGCGGCCCGCCGTGCGCGACCGGCTGCTCGCGGAGCCGGCGACCGCCGGGGACGGTCCGGCCGTCCTCCCGTACGCCCGCGGGTGCGTGCTCGAGTCCGTCCGGCTGTGGCCGACGAGGCTCGCGATCCTGCGCGACGCGACCGCCCCCGTGCGCTGGGGCGCGCGCACCTTCCCGGCGGGCACCGGGTTCGTCGTGCTCAGCGCGTTCTTCCACCGGGAAGCGGACCGCCTGCCGTTCGCCGACGCGTTCACGCCCGAGGCGTGGCTCGACGGCCGGGCCGACGCCGACTGGGGCCTCGTCCCGTTCAGCGGCGGTCCGGTGTCGTGCCCCGGCCGCAACCTCGTGCTGCTCCTGGCGTCGCACACGCTCGCGCGCGTCGCGCGCCTCGACCTGGCCGTCGCGCGCGGCCGCTACCTCGCCCAGGACCCGCTCCCGCCGACGATGGACCACCTCGGTCTGCGGTTCGGGCTGCGCGGCGAGACCGCCCGTCGGGGGGCCGAGCTCGCCACGAGCGCGGCCGCCTAGGCACCGCCCGGACGGCACGAGGGCCCGGGTGCGCCGCACCCGGGCCCTCGTGCTGCCGTGCGTCAGGCGTCGCCGGACGCCTCCCCGCCGGTGCGCGGGTTGACGTTCCCCGGCTCGGCGTCCGGGTCCGTGTCCTCCGACCCCGAGCCGCTCGCCTGCCGCCCCTCGCGCGGGTTGAGCGACCGCGGGTCGGCGTCCGGGTCCTCGGCGGGGTCGTAGCCGCGCTCGTCGTTCTCGCTCATGTCGGCCTCCTCGGTCGGGCTCTCGTGCTGGTCTCGCGCCCCGGACGGGCGGCGCGTCCTGCCACCGTCGCACGACCTCCCGGCGCTCGCAGGGCTGGGGATGCCTGGCCGCGGACCCGCTCGTAGCCTGGGGACGGCGGGCGTGACCGGCAGGTCCCGTCCGTCACGGAGAGTCGAGAAGGGGCCCCGCCGGCACGCAGCGACGCCAGCCCAGGAGGTCCCGATGCCCGACGCGCCCAGCATGCTCGACACGCTGCCCCGCCTGCGGAGCCTCGCGGAGGTCGCCGGGCTCGTGGAGGTGGTGCGCCCCCTCTACGTGCGGTTCAGCGGCGGTCCGGAGCAGGATGCCGAGAGCGTGAGCCGCGACCACGAGAGCGGGTGCCTGCTGCCCGGTCTCAGCGTCAACCCGCTGACGCCCGAGCCGTGGTGGGACCGCCCGGTGGAGCACTGGGTGGCACGCCAGCTCTGCCAGTACGCGCACCTCATGACGCCGGAGCGCTTCCCGTGGCTCCTCACGGGCGAGGTCGCCGGGCGCGGCCCGGACAGCGAGCCGCTCCTCGTGGACGTCGTGCCGGCCGCGTCGCTCGACCCGCGGGTCGTCGAGGAGGCGGGCCGGCTCTACCGGGAGGCGTTCGACGCGGGCGACGACGGCACGTGAGGAGCGGCGCCGTCACGCGAGCCCGGGTCGCGTGCGCACGCGCGCGGCCGGGATCTCCCGGGGCCGCGTCGCCGCGTACCACCCGGCCACGAGGAGCACCATGAGCGTGACGTCCACGACGTCGCCCGCGTAGTACATGAGCTGCGCGCCCGTGCGCGCGTCGGCGGGGGAGACGCCCGCCGGCGGGTGGGCGTAGAGCCACTTCGCGAGCACGGAGTGCGCGGCGACGAAGGCGACGAGCACGCCCGCGCGCACCCGGAAGGACGCGCGGGACGGGTGCGGGTCCGGTCCGACGAGCGACGCGGTGAACAACCAGCCCGCGAGCAGGACGTGCGCGTGCACGACCACGCCCACGACGGCGGAGGAGTGGGCGAGGTGGAACAGCCCTGTCGTGTACAGGAGCCAGAGCCCGCCCGCGTCGAGCAGCCCGGCCACCACGGGGTGGCCGACGACGCGCGGCACGGGGGAGCGCAGCACCGCGCTGACGCGACGCGCCCGGGCGGGCGGCAGCGAGCGCAGGAGCAGCGAGACGGGCGCGGCGAGCACGAGGAGCAGCGGCGCCAGCATGCCCAGCAGGACGTGCCCGGCCATGTGGGCCGTGAAGCTCGACCGCGACGCCTCCGCGAGCGGCCCGACGGTCGCGACGCCCGCGCACGCGAGCCCCCCGTACCAGGACAGCGTGCGCCGCACGGGCCACCGGCTGCGCGACCGGGCCGCCCGCAGCCCGGCGGCGTAGGCGGCGGCGCCCACGGCGAGCGCGACGACCGCGACGACCGTCAGCACGGCGGGCCCGCCGGTCGCGACGTGATGGTGCGGGGGCATCACGCGGTCCCGGCGGCGCCGGCACGAGCGGGCCGCGCGCGGCGCAGGACGACCAGCCCGACGACGAGCGCGACGACCGCCGTCCCGATCCACACGACGTCGTACACCAGGAGGTCGACGCCGTACCGGATCTGGTGGATCCCGAGGATCTTGTGGTTGAGGACGCCGTCCAGGAGCTGGAAGCCCCCGACGCCGACGACCACGGCCCCGACCCAGCGCGACCACGACACCTCCGTGCGGCGGCGCACGTCGGCGAGCAGGAACAGCCCCCAGACGGTGACGAACCAGCCCACCGCGTGGAAGACGCCGTCGGCGGCGAGCGCCACCTGGGTCGTCGACAGGTCGTAGAAGTGGTGCCACTGCAGGCCCAGGTGGAACACGAACAGGTCGATGATCGACGCCGCGATCCCGGCACCGAACAGGACGCCCGACAGGACGGTCCGGCGGTCGTGCGCGCGCGCCGCGTCGGCCGGGCCGTTCACGAGCGGCCCGGGTCGTCGTCGGCGGGGTCCGGGGCGTCCTCGACGACGAGCGCGCGAAGGAGGGCTTCGGCGACCTCGCGCGGGCTCACGTTCCGGTGCCGGGACGCCGAGTCGATGATGCGGCGGGCCTCGTCGGCGGAGCACTGGTTCGTCTGCATGATCGCGCCGACGGCACGCTCCGTGGCGACGGCGTCGGACATGTCCCGGTAGAAGCCCGCGGTCGAGTCCTCGAGCACCGCCAGCTCGAGCCGCAGCCCGACCGCGGACGCCACGAGCTGGGCGTACGCGTCGGCGGCGGTCAGGAGCTCCGGCGTCCACGGGTCGGGTGCGCGCGAGTACAGGTTGAGCGCGACGGCGACGTCCGCGGTGACGATCGCGGGGACGGCGACCGAGGAGACGAAGCCCTCCTCGGCGCACTGTCGTGCCCAGCGCTCCCAGCCGACCGACTCCTCGACGGACGGCACGAGCCGGGAGCCGCCGTCGTCCATCGCGTCGATGCAGGGGCCGGCGTCGTCGAGCGCCTCGGCCTGGTCGCAGCGCGCCGCGGCGTCGGTGCTGCTGCCCGCGCGCACGCTCACGCCGGCCTGGCGCATCGTCACGCTGACCTCGAGGCCGTGGCCGAGGATCGTCGCGGCCCGGTCCGCGAGCTCCTGCGGGAAGCTGGCGATGCCCATCGTGCCCTCCTGGAGGTCGGCGCCCGCGCCCACGCGGGCAGGTCCTCACGCTACGGCGGGTGCCTCCCGCTCGCGCGCACTCGCGCCGGGGTGCGCGAGCGGTTGCCAGTGCGGGGCGCGCGACTAGCGTCGCCTCATGGTGACCGTCACTCGGGCCGTGCGATGCCCCTCCGACGCGGTGCTCGGCGTCCTCGCGGACGGCTGGTCGTACTCGACGTGGGTCGTCGGGACGGCACGCATCCGTGCCGTCGACGACACGTGGCCCGCGCCCGGGTCGCGGATCCTGCACTCGGTCGGGCTGTGGCCCGCGTTGCTCGACGACGAGACGGTCGTGCGCGCCTGGGACCCGGACCGGGGGATCGACCTCCAGGCGCACGGCTGGCCCGCGGGCGAGGCACGCGTGCGGATCGAGGTGCGACCGACGGAGCAGGGCTGCACCGTGCGGATCACGGAGGACGCCGAGAAGGGTCCGGGCACGCTCGTGCCCCGACCGGTGCGCAGCGCGGTGATCGGCCCCCGGAACGTCGAGGCCCTGCGCCGGCTCGCGTACCTCGCGGAGCGCCGGACCCCGTAGCGCGGGAGCACCGTGCCCGGGGCGCCCCCGCGTCAGGGGTCGCGCAGCAGCCGTGCCCACGCGGTGCGCACGAGCGCGCGGCGCAGCGACCCGCGCGGTCCGGCGGCGGCGAGAGCGGCCCGCGCCGCGTTCCACCCGCACGCCCCGTGGACCCCGCCGCCGGGATGGGCGGACGCGCTCGCGAGGTAGAGCGACGCGACGGGCGTCTCGGGGCGGCCGAGGCCGGGCGTCGGGCGCAGGAAGAGCTCCTGGTGGACGGCCGACGTGCCGCCGTTGATCGCCCCGCCCGCGAGGTTCGCGTCGGCCGCCTCCAGGTCGGCCGGGGTCTGCACGAAGCGACCCACGACCGTGTCGGAGAAGCCGGGCGCGACCCGCTCGACCGCGTCCTCCACGCGGCGCACCTCGTCCGTGACGCGCTCGCGCGTCCACGGGACGCCGTGCGGCACGTGCGTGTAGGCCCACGCCGACTCCGTGCCCGCGGGCGAGCGCGTGGGGTCCGACGTCGTCATCTGCCCGAGGACGAGGAACGGCCGCTCGGGGACGTGGCCGCGCGAGAGCGAGGCCGCGACGTCGACGAACCCCGCCCGTTCGACGCCGAGGTGCACCGTGCCCGCACCGCGCGCCCCGGGCGCGGTCCACGGCACGGGCCGGTCGAGCGCCCAGCTCACCTTCACGGTCGGGTGGTCCCACTGGAACCGGCCGAGGTCGCGCACGAGCCGCGCCGGGAGCCGGTCGGCGCCGACGAGGTCGAGGTAGAGCGCGGGCGCGCTGACGTCGGCGAGCACGGCGTGGCGGGCGCGCACGTGCCGCCCGTCGGCCGTGCTCACGCCGACCGCGCGACCGCGCACCACGTGCACGCGCTCGACCCGCGCGCCCGTGACGACGTCGCCCCCGCGGGAGCGCAGCCGGGAGACGAGCGCGTCGGGGAGCCGGCCGGCACCCCCGGTCGGGACGGGGAAGCCCACGTCCTGGCCGAGCATGGCGAGCAGCCAGCCGAACACGCCGCTGCCCGCGGCGTCGGGCGGGACGTCGGCGTGCATGGCGTTGCCGGTGAGCAGCAGGCCGCCCCCCTCGCCGCGGAACGTCTCGTCGGCCAGGCGGCGCACGGGCAGGACGGCGAGCCGGGCGAGGTCGAGCGTGCCCGCCGCGCCGAGCCGGCGCAGCACGCGCAGCACCGGCCCGGCCGCCGGGAGCGGGCTGAACAGCGCGTCGAGGAGCGGGTCGCGCACGCGGTCCCAGCCCGCCACGAGCTCGAGCCACGCGTCGCCGTCGCCGGGTGCGACCTCGTCGAGCCCGGCGGCCGTGTCCTCGGCGCGGGCGCGCAGGACGGCGGCACCGCCGTCGTCGAGGGCGTGCGCGAGGACGTCCGGGGCGCGGGACCACGTGAGGCCGTGCTCCTCGAGGTGCAGGCCCCGGATCACCGGTGACCCCGCCGCGAGCGGGTAGAACGCGCTGAAGAGGTCCGTCTCGTACCCCGGCGCCGCGACCTCGGCGGAGCGGACCGCGCCGCCGTACGTCTCCTGCGCCTCGAGGACGAGCACGTCCCACCCGGCGTCGGCGAGCGCGTTCGCGGCGACGAGGCCGTTGGGCCCCGCCCCGACCACGACGGCGTCGACGGTGGTCAGGCCCACGGGTCGAGCACGACCTTGATGCAGCCGTCCTCCTTGCGCTGGAACGTGCGGTACGCGTCGGGCGCCGACTCGAGCGGCAGCCGGTGCGTGCGCAGGTCCAGCACGCCGAGCGGGTCGGAGACGTCCGCGGCGAGGGGGAGGACGTCGTCGGTCCAGCGGCGCACGTTCGCCTGGCCCATGCGCAGGGTCACCTGCTTGTCGAAGAGCTGCATCATGGGCAGCGGGTCCTTCGCCCCGCCGTAGACGCCGGAGATCGAGATCGTGCCGCCGCGGCGGACGAGGTCGATCGCGGTGTAGAGGGCCGCGAGGCGGTCGGTCGCGGCGCGCTCGGTGAGGGGCGCGGCGAGCGCGTCGGGCAGGACGCCGACGACCTTCTGGGTGGCCTCGGCGACGGGGGAGCCGTGCGCCTCCATCCCGACGGCGTCGATGACGGAGTCCGCACCGCGGCCCGACGTGAGGTCGCGCACCGCGCCGACGAGGTCGTCGACCGCCGACGGGTCGAGGGTCTCGACGCCGTGACGCTCGGCCATCGCGCGCCGCTCCGGCACGCGCTCGATCCCGACGACGCGGGACGCGCCGCGGTGCAGCGCGATCCGGGCGGACATCTGCCCGATCGGGCCGAGCCCCAGCACCACGACCGTGCCGCCGGGCGGCACGTCGGCGTACTCGACGGCCTGCCACGCGGTGGGCACGACGTCGGAGAGGTAGAGGTAGCGCTCGTCCGGGGAGCCGTCGTCGGGCACGACGACCGGCCCGTACTGGGCCTGCGGCACACGCAGGTACTGGGCCTGCCCGCCGGGCACCTGGCCGTAGAGCTTGGTGTACCCGAAGAGCGCGGCGCCCTTGTCCTGCGACCGGACCTGCGTCGTCTCGCACTGGGTCTGCAGCCCGCGCTCGCACATCCAGCAGTGCCCGCACGCGATGTTGAACGGGACGACGACGCGGTCGCCGACCCGGAGGTTCCCCGCCTCGGGCCCGACCTCCTCGACGATGCCCATGGCCTCGTGGCCCAGGACGTCGCCGGAGTCGAGGAACATCCCGAGGACCCCGTACAGGTGCAGGTCGGAGCCGCAGATCGCGGTCGACGTGACGCGCACGATCGCGTCCGTGGGCTGCTCGATCCGGGGGTCGGGCACGTCCTCGACGCTCACCTTCTCGCGTCCCTGCCAGGTCAGTGCTCGCATGGTGCTGCCGTCCTTCCGTGGGTGGTGCGTGTGCGTGGTGCGTGGTGCGCGTGCGGGGTGGGGACGGCGGGCTCAGCCCTTGCTCCCCGTCGTCGCCACCCCCTCGACGAAGTGCCGCTGGCCGAGGAAGAAGAGGAGGATCATCGGGAGGGTCGTGATGACGGAGGCCGTGACGACGACCTCCCACTGCGACTCGCCGCCGGGGCCGAACTGGTCGATGAGCGCCTTGAGGCCGCGCGGGATGGTGAACGTCGACGAGTCCTGCAGGTAGATGAGCGGGCGCATGAGGTCCGTCCAGGCTGCCTGGGCCTCGAAGAGGAGCGTCAGGACGAGGGCGGGCCGGCACAGCGGCACCGCGATGCGCCAGAACATCTGCCAGTTGTTCGCGCCGTCGAGGCGCGCGGCCTCGAACGGCTCGCGCGGCAGGCCGAGGAAGAACTGCCGCAGCAGGAACACGTAGAACGCGCTCGCGAACAGGTTCCCCGCCCACAGCGGCACGTTCGTCCCCACGAGCCCGAGCTGGTTCCAGATGAGGAACGTGGGGATCATCGTCACGGCGCCCGGCAGCATCATGGTCGCGAGCACGAGCGCGAACAGGGCGCCCCGGCCGCGGAAGCGGAAGAACGCGAAGCCCCACGCGACGAGCGCGCTCGACACCGTGACGAGGCCCGCCGCGAGCACGGTGACGACGACGGTGTTCCCGAGCCACAGCGCGAGCGGTGCCTCCTGCCAGACGGTCACGTAGTTGTCGAGCGTGAACGTGCGCGGCACGAGCCGGTTGTCGAACACCTCGGCGCGAGGCTTGAACGACGCGGAGAGCAGCCACAGCAGCGGGTACACGAACGCGACCGTGGCGAGCACGAGCGCGGCGAGCACGACGGCGCGCAGCCACCGGCGGCGCGGCCCGCGCCCGGCGCCGCGCGTCCGGGCGGGGGGCGGCGGCCCTTGCGCCTCGGGCGCGCCCGTGGCCGGGTCCGGCGCGGCGCCCGGGCCGCTCACGGCGGGGCGGGGGAACGAGGGTGCGGTGGTCATCGCTGCTCCCCCTCGTAGTAGACGAGCCGTCGGGACACGACGAGCTGGACGAGCGTGACGAGCATGATGACGACGAACAGCAGCCAGGCGAGCGCCGACGCGTACCCCATGTGGAGCTCCTGGAACCCCTCCTGGAAGAGGTAGATCACGTAGAACAGCGCGGCGTCGTTGCGGTAGGTGGAGTTGCCGGCGCCGAAGTAGGCCGAGTACGCCTCGGTGAACATCTGGAACCCGGCGATCGTGTTGATGACGACGACGAAGAACAGCGCGCCGCTGATCATCGGCACCGTGACGGCGCGCGTCCGGCGCCAGAACCCCGCCCCGTCGACGCGCGCGGCGTCGTACAGGTCGTTCGGCACGTTGCGCAGGGCCGCGAGCAGGATGATCACGGCCGACCCGACGGTCCAGAGGCTGATGAGCACGAGCCCTGGCTTGATCCAGGCCTGGTCGGTCGTCCACGACGGCCCCTGGACGCCGAACCAGGACAGCACCTGGTTGACGACGCCGTACTGGCCGTTGAACAGCAGCAGGAGCAGCACGCCGACGGCGACCGGCGGCGTCATCTTGGGGATGAAGAACGCGGTGCGGAAGAAGCCGGCCGACCGGCCCGCCTGGTTGAGGAGCAGAGCGAGCGCGAGCGCCGCGACCGTGTAGAGGGGCACCTGGACCACCGTGTAGACGAGCGTGTTCCACAGCGACAGCGCGACCTTCGGGTCCTGCGCCATCTCCCGGTAGTTGTCGAGACCGACGAACGTCGGGTCGTTGATGACGTCGTAGTCCGTGAGCGACAGGTAGGCGCTGTAGAGGATCGGCCACGCCGTGAACACGAGGAACCCGACGATCCACGGGCTGATGAAGCGCAGCGCCGCGTTGCGCTCCCGCCGCGCGGACGCGCTCAGGCGCGGGCGGCGACCGTCCGGCGCCGTGCGGTGGCCGCCCGACGCCGGGGGAGGGGTCGGCAGGGTCGGCGCGACGTCGGCTGCCGCCACCTCAGTCCTCCTCGTCCCACTGCGCCCAGGCGTCGTCGAGCGCCTTCTGCGCCTCGTCCTGGGCCTGCGCGAGCGCCTCGGCCGGCTCCTGCTGGCCGTTGAGCACGCGGTTCACCGCGTCTTGCCACGCGGTCTCGAACTCGTTGTCCGCGGGGTTCGCCGGGAGCGCGAAGGTCGCGTCGTTCGCCTCGTACATCGCGTCGATCGCGTCCTGCCACGGCTGGGGCGCGTCGTCGGGCACGAGGTCGTCACGGATCTGCTGGTCCGCCTCCTCGTTGCCGGTGAGGACGCCCGTGAAGACCAGGCCGTCCTGCGCACGCGCGTCGGCGCGCGCCTGCGCCGCCTCGACCCAGGCGTCCGTCTCCGTCATGAGGCGCGCGAACCGGCACGCCGCCGCGGGGTTCTCGCTCCCGCGCGGGACCGCCCAGGCGGAGCCGGACGCGAACGCGATCGCGTCGCCGTCGGGCGTGCGCACGGCGTCGAACGCCATGGGGGCGTCCGGCGACGACTCGTTGAGCACGTTGATGTACCACTGCTCCATCGGCATCGCGCCGAGCGCGTCGGTCGCGAACTGGTTCCCGGCGCCGAAGAAGTCGGCGGAGTCGCGGAACGTCTTGACCGCCGGGAAGCCGCCCTGGGCGTCGTAGATCCCCACCGCCCACTCGAGCGACTCGACGACCTCGGGGGCGTCGAGCTGCGCGGTGCGGCCGTCCTCGGAGAGCAGGTCGGCGCCGACCGCCTTCGACCACAGCGGGAGGAATTCGGGCAGCTTCGAGTCGAACCCGATGACGCTCAGCGTCCCGCCGTCGGTGCGCAGGAGCGCCTCGTTCGCCGCCGTGACGGCCTCGCGGTCCGAGCCGTTGACGTCCTCGACGGTGAGCCCGGCCGCGGAGAGCAGGTCGGCGTTCGCCATCGTCACCTGGACCTGGTTGAACTCGGGGATCCCGTACACGCTGCCGTCGAACGTCACCTGGTCGACGGCGGTGTCCACGAACGCGTCCATGTCGATCTCCTCGGCCGCGACGCACTCGTCGAGCGGGAGGATCGCGTCGCGCGACGCGAACGTGCCGATCTGGTCGCGGTTCGCGTACACCACGTCCGGCGGGTTGCCCGACGCGACCGCCGAGAGGAAGGCCTGGATGTCGAGCTCGCCCTCCGAGAGGCGCACGTCGACGCCGTCGAGGCCCTCGACGGCGCGGTCGTAGCGGACCTCGCCGATCTCGTCGCCGGTCCCGAAACCCATGACCGAGAGCTCGCCCGACGGCGACCCGTCGGCCGTGAAGTCGACGTCCGAGCCGTCGTCACCGGTGCCCTGCGCACAGCCCGTCAGGGCCAGGGCCGCGACCACCATGCTCGTTCCTGCGGCTGCCGCGCCGCGTCGGCGGACCATCATCTGCCTCCTCGTGGGAGCCACGGGGCGGACGGCAGGGGTGCGCGACGCCACCGTGTTCTCGACGGCGTCGGCGTTTCTCTGCACCGACGCCGTCAGTGAAGCACCGGCTCTGCCCGCTCACACCTCGAACCGCTGCTCGGGCCCGGCGCCCGGCGCGTGGACGGCGGGGCGCGCGTGCGGGCTCCCGCCGGGCGGGGCACCCTCGTCCCGTGGCACGAGACGAGAGCAGGACGGGACCGACCCCGCCCGCGGCCCGGGCACCCCGGGTGGTGGAGGCAGGGACACGGGCGCGCCGCGCGGTCACGGCCGCGCAGCGGCAGTGGGTGCGCCACCCCCGGTGGTCGTTGGCCGTCAAGGGGGCGCTCGCCGCGGCCGTCGCGTGGTACGTCGGGGTCCTTGCCCCGGCCCCGTTCTCCGAGTACCCCTACTACGCCCCGCTCGGCGCGGTCGTCGCGACGACGAGCACGCTCGCGCGCTCCGTCCGCGAGTCGACCCAGGCGATCCTCGCGATCCTCGTCGGCGCGGCGATCGCCCGCGGCGTCGACGTCGTCCTCGCCCCGAGCGCGCTGTCCGTGGCGGTCGTCGTGGGCCTCGCGCTCCTGTGCGCGGGGTGGCGGCGGTTCGGCGAGATGGGCACGTGGGCGGTCACGTCGGCCCTGTTCGTGCTCATCATCGGCAACGACGCGAAGGTCGAGTTCGTCGGCGCGTACGCCGGTCTCGTGGTCGTGGGTGCGGGAATCGGCGTCGTCATCAACCTGCTCGTGCCCCCGCTGCCCCTCACCCCGACCGAGGAAGCCCTCGACGGGCTGCGCGACACGCTCGTCGACCAGGTCGAGGCGCTCGGCGACGGTCTCGCGGGCGAGCGCCCGCCGTCGGCGGAGGAGTGGGAGGAGCGGCGGCGCGAGGTGGAGCCGACGCTCACCCGCGCGCGCGACGCCGTCGCGCGGACCCGGGAGGCCGCGCGCGCCAACATCCGGCTGCGTCGCCACCGCGACTGGGCCGCGTCGCAGGTGCGGCGCGCGCAGGAGCTCGAGGGGTCGGCCGACGTCGTCGAGTCGCTCGTCCGGCTGCTCGTCGAGTGGGAGCGCGAGGACCGCGACGACCCCGCGCTCGGCGCCCGCCTGCGGCCGCTCGCGGCCCGCGCCCTGGACGCCTACGCCGGTGCGCTGCGGTCCGTCGGCACGGAGCCCGCCGACGCGGACGCGCTGCGCGAGCTCTCGGCGCGGACGCAGGAACTGCACGACGGCGTCCGGGCGGCGCGCCGCGAGGACGACCAGGACTACCTCGTCGCGGGCGCGGTCGTGCTCGCCCTGCGGCGCGGCGTGGCGGTGCTGACGGCCGGCTGACGCCGGGGAGGCCGCCGGGACGACGACGGCGGGCGACCGGATGTGCCGGTCGCCCGCCGTCGGGGGCGTCGCGCGGACGGGTCAGGAGGCCTGCGCGAAGGTCTGGATGCGGTCGATCTGGAGCGGTGGCTTCTTCTCGCCCGCGGTCACCGCGACCGGCAGCCGGTTCTGCGCCGGGGCGAGCGGGCACGTGACGAAGTTCGTGAACGCGCACGGGAAGGAGAAGGCGCGGTTGAGGTCGACCACGGTGTCGCCGTCCCGCTCGGTGTCGGGGACGCGCACGAGCCGGCCGTTGCCGTAGGTCTCCTTGCCGCTCGTGGTGTCGGTGAAGTGCGCGTTGCCGCGCTCGATGCCCGTGTCGTCGTCCGGGCGCCCGGCGACGAGGAGCGTGTGCTCCGTCCCGTCCAGGGTGAACGTCACGGTGCCGATCACGCGCTGCTCCTCGAACACGCCGCGCTCGACCGTCGGGTAGTCCGACGCCTGCTCGGCCGTCCGCGTGAACCGCGCCGGGAGGACCCACCGCTCGTCGAGCGGGAACGTCTCGATGTCGTCGAGGCGCTTGCGGGCCGCCTCGCGCGGGTCGCGGACGCGCACGCCGAAGATCTGGCGGCCGGTCGCGTCGGTGCGGCGGATGGTCTCGACGCGCAGGTCGCCGTAGAACGCGGGCACGAGGGAGTACTTGTGGCCGGTCGACACGGGCGTCGGTGAGGTCACGGGGGCGCCGTCGAGCGTGACCGTCTCCCCGCTGCCGTCGGGCGTGTACACGACCTCGTCGTCCTGGACCGACCAGCTGCCGGGCACGCCCTCGACCTGCAGCGGCTCGTCGCCCGTCAGCCAGTCCTGGCTGACCATGGACATCCACCCGTACGGGCTCGTCAGCTCGTCGATCCGGGCGCGGTGCCACCGCTCCCACTCCTGGCGGTACTCGGCGCTCACTGCGGACATGTCGGTCCTCTCGTCGGTGTTTCGGGTCACGGGTCAGGTCACAGGTCGGGTCACAGGTCGGGACAGGGTCGGGGCGCAGGTCAGGGCACGCGCGTCGCGCGCTCCACGAACGCGCACACCTGCGCGAACGAGTCGGCGTCGGCGAACGCGTTGCCCGCGGGGGTCCCGCCGGCCGACAGCTCGATGCCGGACACGGGGTGGCGCGTCGGGCCCTGCGCGACGGGGAGGTGCGGCAGGGCGATCGAGTGGCCCGCATCGGGGTAGTCGAGCAGCAGCGTCTCGTGGGCGTGGCCCGCGGCGCGCAGCGTCTCGACGACCTGGCGGGCGTACATGCTCGAGGGCCACAGGCCGTCGGCCATGCCGGAGACGCACGCGACGGGGCCCGCGATGCGCTCGACGGGGATGCGCGACGCGCTGGCGAACTCGCGGTCGCGCAGGCCGTCGACGTAGACGTCGCGGTACCGGTCCGGGGGCGGCCCGCCCGTCCACGGCTGCCACGTCACGCCGGGGTTGTCCTGCCACAGGTGCGGGAGCGGCTCGCCGTCGAGCGTCCACGTGGGGGAGTCCCACCCCTGCGCGGGGTCCGCGGCGCCCTGGGAGCCGTGCACGTGGGCCCCGGGTACGTAGGCGACGACGGTGCCCACCAGGCCGGGGTAGGTGGCGCCCAGCAGGAGCGCGAGCTCGCCGCCCCGCGACTGGCCGCTCACCACGACGACGCCGCCGCGCGGCGCGAGCTCGCGGTGCACGTGGTGCAGCGCGGTCTCGAAGTACTCCAGCGGCGTGCGGGTGATGTGGTCCGGCAGCCCGGGCGCGCCGAAGTAGGCGAGCGCGAGCGCCTGCACGCCGCGCGACGCGTAGAGCGCGCCGCGCTGCTCGTTGATCCCCCCGCCGGAGCCGTTGAGCACGACGATCGTCGGGTGCGGACCGTCGCCTTGCGGCACGAAGAGCGTGCCGACGAGCCCGTCCTCGCGGACCTCGCGCCGTCGCACCCCGGGCCCGGTCCAGCGCTGCACGAGGTCGGCCGTCGCGCGCTGCGTGGCGTCGGACTCGTCCCACGCCTCGAGGCGCGTGCGCAGCGGGCGCGAGACGTCGGTCGCGGCCGGCCGGCCGGCCGCTGTGCCGGGCGTCGGGTCGGGCCGCTGCGACGTGAGGAGCGCCATCCCGTCGACGCGCCCGTAGTCGCCGGACATCGGCGGGTCGCGGTCGAGCAGGACGGTGCCTGACCGGTCCGCGCGGTAGGTCGCGCGGGCGGACCACGCGGTCCCGGAGCGGTCCGTCGTCGCGCGGACCGTGACGAGCGCGCCCGGGGCGGCGCCGGTCACCTCGATGCGGCGGGGGACGTCGAGCAGGTCGTCGGCGGGGCTGACGGTGAGCCGGAGCGTCACGGCGTGCCTCCCGTCGCCGGGTCCAGCGCGTCCCAGACGTCGCGGTCGACGTCGAACGTCTCCGCGTCCGGCCGGTCGCCCGGGACGCGCCCTCCGGCGCGCGTCCAGTCGTCGCCGAGGCGGTCGGCCCGGTCGGCGAGGTCCTCGGCGCCGAACGCGCGGGGGTCCAGCGCGAGCACCCAGAGACCGCGGCCCACGGCGTCGCCGCGCGCCCCGGTCAGCAGCCCGGCGAGCGCCTCCACCGTGAGACCGAGGAGGGACCCGAGCAGCCCCGCGGGGAGCAGCGCGCCGACGGCAGCCGCGTCCCGGGTGGTCTCGCCGTCGGGGCCGAGCGCCGCGCCGTCGGGCAGGGGCGTGCCCTCCCGGGCGCGGCGCCGCGCGTCGGCGAGCGTGACGGCGCTCGTCGCGGCGTCCACGACGAGCGCACGACCCTGCCCGGCCCGCGGCACCGCCACGGCGAGCGGGTTCGTGCCGACCACGGGCGCGGTCCCGCCGTACGGGGCGACGGTCGCGGGGGACTGGGCGAGCGCGACCCCGACCAGCCCGTCCTCGGCGAGCGCGCGGACGTACGCGCCGACGCGCCCCGTCCCGCCCGCGTGGCGCACGGCGACCACGCCGACGCCGAGGCCGCGGGCGAGCCCCGCCGCCCGGCGGACCGCCGCGGCGAGCGCGACCGGCCCGGGGAGGTCGTGCGCGTCCAGCGTCGCGGTCGCCCCGGTCACGACGGCGGACGGCGCCCCGGTCCCGGCGCGCCCCGTCGTCGTCCGCTCGCGCGCGTCCCGCAGCTCGCGGACGAGGAGCGCGAGGCCGAACTCCGGCCACCCCGACGCGTCCCCCGCGACGACGGCGCGGGCCGCGAGGTCGGCGTCGGCGGGGTCGTGGGCGGCGAGCGCCGCGCGGGCCCGGGCACGGGCGGCCGCGGCGTCGACGCGCACGGTGGGGGTGGCGGGCACGGCGGTCCTCTCGGGTGGTGGCGGTGGGTCGGGTCGTGCGGGTGGGGCGGGACGCGCGGGTCGTCGCGCGGGGACGCTCAGTCGTCGCCGAAGAACGCCCCGGAGTCGATCGCGAGGCCCATGACGACGCTGCGACCGCGACGGATGTGCTCGAGCTCGAGGCGGGCCGCGCGCTCGCCGTCGCCCGCGCGGAGCGCCTCGATGAGGAGCCGGTGGTCGTCGAGCGGCGGCCCGGGCTCCAGCGGCTGGCGCCCGCAGAGCCGGAACGCCCGCTCCAGGTCCTCGAGCGCGAGCTCGGTGATCGCGTGCAGCCGGGGGTTGCGCGAGTACTTCGCGACCCGGCAGTGGAACAGGTGCGACGCCGACAGGATCGACTGCACGTCCTGCGCCTGCGGGTACGTGCCCTCGGCGATCGCCGCGAGCTCGTCGACCTCGGCCGGGCTCGCATGGGCGGCCGCGAGGCGCGTCGCCATCGGTCCCGTCGCCTCGCGCACGTCGAGCACGTCGACGAGCGTCTTGAGGGTGACCGGGGCGACGCGGCACAGCGCGCGCGGGCGCACGTCCACGAGGCCGTCGTGGTCGAGGCGGTGCAGCGCGTCGCGCACCGGCGTGCGCGACGTCCCGAACTCGGACGCCGTCTCCGTGACGTCGATCTCCTCACCGGGGCGCAGCTCGGTGAAGATGATCCGGCGCCGCAGCTCGTGGTAGATCCGGTCCGCGGCCGGGACGACGCTCATGCGCCGGCCCCGGGCACGCGGGACGGGTCGTGGTGGGGTGGGTTCATGCTGCCTCCTACTGACGGGACCAGGGCACGAGACGTCGTTCGAGCACCGTGACCAGGGTCGTGGAGAGGTAGCCCAGCACGGAGATGGTGACGATGCCCACGTACATCTTCGCGACGGCGAACGTCGTCCACGAGCTCCAGATGAGGTAGCCCAGGCCGTTGCGCGACCCGACGAACTCCGAGGCCGCGATGATGACGAACGCGCCGCCCACCGCGAGCTTGAGCCCGGTGAAGATGCTCGGCAGCGCGGCGGGCAGCGCGACCGTGCGCCAGCGCTGGAGCCGGCCCGCGCCGTTGGCGGTCGCCACGTCGAAGTAGATCTGCGGCGTCTGGAGCACGCCGCCCATCGCGTTGTAGAAGACGTAGAAGAACACGCCGATCGCGACGATCACGTACTTGCTCGCCTCGCCGAGGCCGAACACGAGGAGCAGCAGCGGGAAGATCGCGACCTTGGGCACGGGCAGCAGGCTCGCGAAGATCGGCCCGAGGAACGTGCGCAGCGTCGTGACCGACCCGAGCGCGATCCCGAGGACCAGCCCGGGCACGGCGCCGAGCACGAACCCGATCGCGATGCGCGTGAGCGTGATGCCCGCGTGCTCGAAGAGCTCGCCGCTCCCGACGAGCTGCGCGAACGTCTCGGCGATCGACGACGGCGGCGGGAAGAACCGCGCGTCGAGCACGTTCGTCCGGCTCGCGAGCTCCCACACCGCGAGGAGCAGGAGCGGCGTGAAGGGCCCGACGACCCGCACGAGGCGACCCGTCCGCCGGCGGCGCAGCTCCTCGGTCAGCTCGCGCGTGATCTCGGCCGTGCGGTCGTCGGCGTCGTGGGGCGCGTCCGGGGCGCCGCCCGGCGCGGCGTGGCCGCCCGGGCGGACGGGGGCGCGCTCGTCCGTGGGGGTCGTCATGCGACCGCCTCCCGGACGCCCGCGGCGGAGCGCTCGTCCGCTCCCGCCCCGTCCTGCGCCGCAGCGTCCTGTGCCTCGGCGTCCCGCAGGAGCCGCCACAGCTCGTAGGTGATCTCGCCGTGGCGCGGGTCGCGGCGCAGCTCGAGGATGTCGCGCGGGCGGTCGAAGGGGACCCGCACGTCGGCGAGGATGCGCCCGGGCCGCGCGGACATGACGACGACGCGGTCCGCGAGCACGAGCGCCTCGTCGACGCTGTGCGTGATGAAGAGCACCGACCGCGAGGTCTGCGACCAGATCTTGAGCAGCTCCTGCTGCAGCACGACGCGCGTCTGCTCGTCGAGCGCGCCGAACGGCTCGTCCATGAGGAGGGTCGCGCCGTCGTCGGCCAGCGCCCGGGCGACCGACGTGCGCTGCCGCATGCCGCCCGAGAGCTGGTGCGGGTAGAAGCCCCGGAACTCCGTGAGGCCCACCATGTCCAGCAGCGGGGCGACGCGCTCGCGCCGGGCCGAGCGCCGCACACCGCGCAGGCGCAGGGGGTACTCGACGTTCTGCTCGACCGTGAGCCACGGCAGCACGCCGTGGTCCTGGAAGACGACGGACGGTCGCGCCGCCATCGTCACCGTCCCGCGGTCGGCCTCCTCCAGGCCCGCGAGGATGCGCAGGAGCGTGCTCTTGCCGCACCCGGAGGGTCCGAGCACGCAGACGAACTCGTTGTCCTCGATGGTGAGGGACACGTCCTGGAGCGCGACGAGCACGTCGTCGCGGCGGCGGTCGTGGAACCCCTTCCAGAGGCCCTCGACGGAGACGGCCGTCATGAGCCGAGCTCCGCAGCCCGCTCGCGCGCCTGGTCGAGGAGGTCGGCGCGGAAGATGCTCTCGACGTCCGCCTCGCCCTCGTACTCGAGCGTGCCGCGCTCGCGGAAGAACTGCTCCTGGGCGTGCACGTCCTCCCAGTCGATCTCGCCCGTCGGGTCCTGCTCCGTGAGCGCGAGCGACGTGAGCGTCTCGACCGGGAGCTCGGTGTACCGCGCGATGATCTCCTGGTTCGCCGGGTCGTCCCAGCCGCCCGCCTCGAGCTCCGCGGCGGCGCGCAGGTAGGCGGCCGTGAACGCGACGACCGCGTCGGGGTGCTCGTCGACGTACTCGGTGCTGAACACCAGGGCGCCGAGCTCGGTGCCCGCGTGGTAGTCGATCGGGAGGATCTCGGACGCGATGCCCTCGCTCTCGAGCGACGACGAGATGGGCTCGATCGACCAGGCGGCGTCGACGGAGCCGCCGACGAGCGCGGGGCCCGTCTCCGGCGGGCCGACGTTGACGAGCTCGACGTCGTCGAGCGTGAGGCCCCCGGCCTCCAGCGCCTTGGCCACCGAGTAGATGCCGAAGCCCCCGTCGCCCGGGATCCCGACGCGGCTCCCGGCGACCTGCTCGATCGACGTGATGCCGGAGTCGGCCGCGACGACGAACGGGGCCGGGTTCGGTCCGCTCTCCGGCACGCGCGAGACGCTCGCGATCACCGAGAGCGACGCGCCGGCCTCGGTGGCGTTGAACAGGCCCGCGCCCCACGTCGCGCCACCGGCCGTGACGTTGTTCGTGCTGACGAGCTGGTAGGTCTCGCCGGACGTCCCACCCTTGGCGAGGAGCTCGACGTCGACGCCCGCCTCCTCGAAGTACCCCTTATCCTCCGCGAGGAAGAACGGCGCGTAGTCCGCGTAGGGGGAGTAGAGGAACGAGATCTGCGGCGCGGCGTCGTCCCCGCCGCCGGACGGGTCGCTCCCGCCCGCACAGCCCGCGAGGATCCCCGCCGCCGCGACGAGCGAGATGGTGACCGACGAGCGGCGTGAGATGGCCATGAGTCCTCCTGGGGTCTGACACACGAGCAAGCGCGCCGTGATGTGCTTGCCACTATGCGCTAGTGCATCAGTTGGCCCCAGCGTGGTCCCGATCGTCTCGCTCAGTGGGACGACGTAACGCGAAAGAACCCCGAACGGGGCATCGGCCGACCGTGCGCGGCCCGCCCGCCCGGCCTGCCGTCCTCAGGGCTCGAGGACGCGCGCCTTCTGCTCCGCGAGCTCGGCGTCGGTGAGGACGCCCCGGTCCCGCAGCGCGGCGAGGTCGCGCAGCTGCGCGATGCGCACGTCCATCGCGGACGCGCCCCGGGCGGCCGTCCCGCCGTGCCCGGGGTCGTGCGCCCCGCCCTGCGTCCCGCCGTGCGTCCCGCCGTGCGGCCCGACGTGCGCGCCGGACCGGTCGTCGGGGAGCCCGGTCACGGCGCCGAGCACGCCGACGAGGTCCGTGTCCCGCACGCGGTACGTCGTGCTGGTCGCCGGCTGCGCACGACCGACGTCGTCGAGCATCTGCTGCACGAGCGCGCCCACCGGGCCGCGGACGACGAGCTCGACGTCGGGCCGGCCGCCGGGCGCCGCCGTCCGCAGCTCGACGAGGTCGAGCCCCAGCGCCGCGAGCCGCTGGAGCAGCCCGTACAGCGCGGCCTGGTCGCGGACCCGGGCCTCGAGGCGCGTGCACTCCACGGACCGGCGCACACCGAGCTCGGCGAGGTCGGGCTCGGGCAGCGCCACCGGCCCCAGCACCGTCACCTCGACCAGCGTCGTGCGGTCCATGCGTCCTTCTCCCGGGTCGCCCACGTCGGTCCAGGATGCGGGGGTGCGGGCCTGGGCCGGATCACCCGGTAGGGGTGGCCCGTGACCTCCGGCGGCCGACTACCCCCGACGGGTGAGCACGCGGGCACCCGCGCCGCTCCACAGTGGGAGCGTCACGGGACCGCCGTGACCCGACACGAGGGGTGCCCGATGGACGGATTCTGGGACTGGTTCTGGCTCATGGTGTGGTGGTTCTTCTTCATCGCCTACCTCGTCGTGCTGTTCCAGATCGTCGCGGACCTGTTCCGCGACAAGACGCTCAGCGGCTGGTGGAAGGCGCTGTGGATCGTCGCGCTGATCGTCGTCCCGTACCTGTCCGCGCTCGTCTACGTCATCGCGCGCGGGCGGGGCATGGCGGAGCGGCACGCGGAGGAGCAGCTGGCGCGCCGCCAGGTCATGGACGACTACGTGCGGGCCACGGCCGGCTCCGGCAGGTCGCCCGCGAGCGAGATCGCCGACGCCAAGGCCCTCTACGACGCCGGCACGATCGACGCCGACGAGTTCGCCCGGCTCAAGGCCCGAGCGCTCGCCTGAGGACGCGCGATGGCCGACGAGACCGCGCCGGGGCGCGAGGCGTCCGACGTCGCCGCGCGCCTCGCCGCGCTCGAGCGCGAGAACGCGGAGCTGCGCCGCCGGCTCGAGGAGCGTCCGCCCGCCGCGGCGCCCTCTGGCCCGGACGGCGACGCGACCCCGACGGAGGCGGCGCGGCGGCCCCGGCGCGGGCTGCGGGCCGCGGCGTGCGCGGTCCTCATCACGCTCGGGGCGCTCCTCGCGCCGCTCGGCGCGGTCTCGGCGTGGGCGCAGCGCGAGCTCACGGACACCGACCGCTACGTCGCGACGGTCGGACCGCTCGCGGGCGACCCCGTCGTGCAGTCCGCGGTGGCCGGGCGGCTCACCGAGGTCGTCATGTCGCGCATCGACGTGGCCGCGCTCGTCGACGACCTCGTCGGCGGGCTGGAGGAGCGCGACGTCCCGCCGCGCGCGACGCGCGCGCTCGCCGCGCTGGAGGCGCCGCTCACGAGCGCCGTCGAGTCGCTCGTGCACGAGACGGCGACGCGGCTCGTGGAGAGCGACGCGTTCGAGGGCGCCTGGCTCCAGGCGAACCGGGTGGCGCACGAGCAGCTCGTCGCCGTGATGCGCGGCGAGGACGGCGACGTCCTGCAGGTGAGCGACGACGGCCGCCTGTCCATCCAGCTCTCCGGCCTGATCGACCTGCTCAAGGAACGCCTCGTGGACCGTGGGCTGGACGTCGCGGCCCGCATCCCGTCGGTCGACGCGACGTTCACCGTCGCGCAGTCCGCCGAGCTCGTCATGCTCCAGAACCGGTACGCCCAGGTCGTGACGTTCACGACGTGGCTGCCGTGGGTCGTGCTCGGTCTGCTGGCCGCGGGCGTCCTGGTCGCGAACCACCGCTCGCGCGCGCTCGTCGTGGCCGGGCTCGCCCTCACGGGGGCGATGGTCGCGCTGGGCGTCGGGCTCGCCGTCGCGCGGGGACTGTACCTCGGCGCGCTCGCGGGGCAGGTGGTGCGGCTCGACGCCGCGGAGGTCGTGTTCGACCAGGCCGTCGGCTACCTGCGCCTCACGCTGCGCACCGTCGGCGTGCTGGGGCTCGTGGTCGCGCTCGCCGCGTACGTGGGCGGGCCGAGCGCGTCGGCCCGCAGCCTGCGTGCGGGGCTCGCGCGCGCGGGCGCCGCCGTGCGCGGCTGGGGCGAGGGCCGGGGCGTCTCGACGGGGCCCGTCGGCGACTGGCTCGGGCGGCACAAGGCGTTCGTGCGCGTCGTCATCGTCGCGGTCGCCGCGCTCGTCCTGCTCCTGGCCGGCACGCCGACGCCCGGCCTCGTCGTGGGGGTCGCGCTCGTCGCGGGCCTCGTCCTCGTCGTCGTGGAGATCCTCGCCCGACCGCCCGCCGTGGTCGCGCCGACGGCCGGGCCCGGTCCGGCCTGAGGCCCGTGGCGAGCCCACGCTCCGCTCGCCCTGCGGTCCGGGGGCCCCGGGAATACCCTGCCCCCATGGCCTCGGTCGAGCCCCGTGCCGAGCCGGAGGACGTGATGCACGTCACGGACGCCTCCGGGACCTCGCGCGCCCGCACCACCGTCCCGGAGCTGCCGCCGTCCACGGTGGGCCGCCCGGAGGTCGAGGCTCTCGTCGCGGCGGCGGCCACGCGCCGCCTCACCCTCGTGTCGGCGGGCCCGGGCTGGGGGAAGACGACCGTCGCGGCGCGGTGGGCGCGCGGCGGCACCGGCCCGCGGGTCGCGTGGCTGACGCTCGAGCCGTTCGACGACAAGCCGGCGGCCTTCTGGGCCGACGTGCTCGCGGCGCTGCGGGCGGCCGGGGCGGTGCCCGCGGGGCACCCGCTCGAGACCCTCGTCGTCCCGCCGCGCCTCACGCCGGCGCTCCTGCGCCGCGTGCTCGCGGCGATCGAGGCGCTGCCCGAGCCCGTGGTCCTCGTGCTCGACGACTTCCACCACGCCGCGTGCGCCGAGGTCGCGGCGACGGTGGACGACCTCCTGCGCTACCGGCTGCCCCTGCACCTCGTGGTCCTCACCCGCGTCGACCCGCTCCTGCGCCTGCAGCGCCTGCGCGCGCAGGGCGAGATGACGGAGGTCGGTGCCGCCGAGCTCGCGTTCGACGCCCCCGCGGTCGCGGCGCTCGCGACGGCGCAGGGCCGCGACCTCGCCGCGGACGACGCCGGGCGGGTCGTCGGCGAGACTGGCGGCTGGGCCGTCGGGGTGCGGCTGCGCGTCGAGGAGCACGACGCGACGAGCCGGGCGCGCGCCGCCCGCTCGGCGGCGGAGTTCCTCCTCGCCGAGGTCCTCGACAGCCAGGGGCCCGAGGCCCGACGCTTCCTCCTGCGCACGAGCGTGGCGTCGGCGGTGTGCCCCGACCTCGCGGCCGTCCTCGACCCGGGGGCGCCGACGGACCGGCTGCTCCCCGGCCTCGCCGCGGCGGACGGTTTCGTCATGACGTCGGGCGGCCGGCGCACCTGGTACCGCTACCACCCGCTGCTGCGCGAGATGCTCCTGCACCAGCTGCGGACCGAGGACCCGGCGGGCCTGCGCGAGGCGCACCAGGCCGCGGCGCGCTGGTTCGCGCAGGACGGGCAGGCGCTGCGCGCCCTGGAGCACGCGGCGGCGGCGGAGGACTGGCCGCTGCTCGGCGAGGTGTTCGTCGAGGGCGCGGCGGCGGAGCTCGCGGGGCCGCACCGCGAGACCGTCGCCCAGGTCCTGCGGCGCGTGCCGTACGCGACCCTGCGGCCCGACGCCCGCCTGCACCTGTGCGCGGGGGCGCTCGCGTCCGTCGACGAGCGGTTCGACGCCGTGCGGCTCCACGTCGCGCGGGCGCGCGACCTCCTCGCCCCGGCCGCGGACCCGGTGGCCGATCCCGCCGCCGCGGTGCTCCTCGAGCTGCTCGCCGCGTCCGCCGCGCGGTCGACCGGCGACGTGCGGGCCCTCGCGACGGCCGCGGGCGCGGCGCTCGCCGCGGCGGACGCGGTGCCGTACCCGTTCCCCGCCCTCGAGACGTACCGGGGCCTCGCGCGGGCGCACCGCGCGGCGGGCCTCGCATGGTGCGCGGTCGGCCCCGAGCCGGCGGAGGAGACGACGTCGGGGACGCTCGCCGCCCCCGGTGGCCGGTCGTGGCGCGCCCCGCAGCTCTACGTCCTCGGGGCGCGCGCCGCCGCGGCGCTCCTCGCCGTGGCCGCCGGTCGACTCGACGAGGGGGACGCGGCAGCGCGTGAGGTGCTCGTCGAGGCGGAGCGCCGCGGCTGGGACGGGTACGCCCACGTGCGGCCCGCGCACGCGGCGCGCGCGTGGGTGCGCTACCTCCGGGCGTCGGACGACGGGCTCGACCGGCACCTCGCGCACGCCCTCGCGGCGGACGCCGGCGGGCGCGAGCCCGCGTCCGAGGCGGCCGTGCGGCTGCTGCAGGCGCTCGTCGCCGCGGACCGCGGGCACGCGCGCGCCGCGCGGCAGGCGCTCGTCGCCGCGGACCGCGCCCTGGGACGGTCCGCGACGCCCCCCGTGCTCGCGGACCTGTGGGTGCGCGCCACGGCGGCCGCGCGTCTGGTCGACGACGGCACGGGCCCCGCGCTCGGGGCGCGCGTCGCGCGCGAACGCCTCGGGAGCGCCGCGGTCGTCGCGGTCTGCGGTGCGCGCGAGCTCCTCGCGGCGGGCCGCACCGGGGCGGCGGAGCGCGCCGTGGCGAGCCTCGGGGACGCGCCGGGGGAGGAGGGAGACGTCGTCGTGCGGGTGGAGGCGGCGCTCGTCGAGGCGTCCGCGCTCGCCCGGGCGGGCACGCGCCGCGTCGACGCCCCGCTCGGGCGGGCCCTCGACCTGGCCGCCGCCGAGCGGGTCGTCCGGCCGTTCCTCGCCGTCCGGGGCACCGAGCTCGACGAGCCGCTCGCGCGCGCGGTCGCGCGCCGCGACGACGCCCTCGCCGCGCTGCTGCGCACCCACCTGGACGCGCCGGGCCGGGCACCGGAGCCGGTCCCGCTCGTCGAGCCGCTCACCGAGCGCGAGCTCGCGGTCCTCGCCGTCCTGCCGTCGATGGCGAGCAACGCCGAGGTGGCCGCCGACCTCTTCGTGTCGGTCAACACCGTCAAGGCGCACCTGAAGTCGGTCTACCGCAAGCTCGGCGTCGGCTCGCGGCGCGAGGCGGTGCGGCGCGGCCGCGAGCTCGGCGTCGTGCCCTGACGGGTCTGCCGAGGAGACGCCCTCAGGCGCGGCGCCGGTCCACGGTGCGCAGCACGAGCTTCCCGAGCTCGACGAGGACGAGGAAGGCGAGCGCGACGAGCGCGCACACGCCCCACTGGCCGCCGTCGAGGTCGACGGTGCCGAAGATCCGCTGGAGCCCGTCGAGCGTCGTGACGAGGAACGTGAGCCCGAGCGACGCGAGCAGGAGCACGACGAAGCGGCCGTTCGCGAGCGTCTCGGACGACAGGATGCTCGCCCGCGGGTCGCGCCACTCGAGCGCGGCGACGACGTGCAGGAGCGACATCGCGGTGAGGCCCATCGTCGTCGCGACCGCGAGGTCGGCGTCGGTCTCGCCCCACGCGACGGCGACGAGCGTGCCGACGGCGATGAGCACGCCCCCGACGGCGAGCCGCACGCCGAGCGCGCGCCCGATGACCGGCTCGGTGGGCGGGCGGGGCCGACGCCGCATGAGACCGGGCGTCGCGGCGTCGAAGCCGAGGCCGACGGCGAGCAGCACGTCGATCGCGAAGTTGACCCACAGGATCTGCAGCGGCGTGAGCGGGGTGCCCCCGGCCACGGTGAAGATGCCCGCGCCGACGAACGTGAGGATGAACCCGACGAGGACGACCATCTGGAAGCGGATGTACTTCAAGAGGTTGTCGTAGAGGCCACGGCCGCCCTCGACGGCCGCCACGATCGTGGCGAAGTTGTCGTCGGTGAGGATCATCTCGGCGGCGTCCTTCGTCACCTCGGTGCCCGTGATCCCCATCGCGACGCCGATGTCCGCGCGCGTCAGGGCGGGGGCGTCGTTGACGCCGTCGCCCGTCATCGCGACCACGTCGCCCTTGCGCTTGAGCACGTCGACGAGCCGCACCTTGTCCTCCGGCGCCACGCGCGCGACCACGCCGATCTCGCCGACCTCCGCCTCGAGCTGCGCGTCGGACATCGCGGCGAACTCGGCGCCCGTGAGCGCGCGCCCCTCGATCCCGAGCTGCCCGGCGATCGCCGCGGCCGTGGTGACGTGGTCGCCCGTGATCATCCGTACCCGGATGCCGGCGTCGCGGCACTCGGCGATGGCGTCGCGCGCCTCGCGGCGCGGAGGGTCCACGATCCCGACGAGCGCGAGGAGCTCGAGGTCGCGCACCGCGTCGAGCAGGTCACCCGTGAGCTCGTCGCGCGCGACGGTGCGCCGCGCGACGGCCAGCACGCGCATGCCCTCGCCCGCGAGCGCGTCGTTCTCCGCGAGGACGCGCGCGCGGCCCTGGTCGTCGAGGGGCGCCGACCCGCCGTCGGCCGTGAGGTACCGGGCCGAGCGGGCGAGCAGCACGTCCGGGGCGCCCTTGACGAAGCACACGAGCTCGCCGTCGATCTCGTGGAACGTCGCCATGAGCTTGTACGCGGCGTCGAACGGGACCTCCGCGACGCGCGGGTGCTCGGCGCGCGTCTCCTCGACGTCGAGCCCGGCCTTGGCCGCGAGCACGACGACCGCGCCCTCCGTGGGGTCGCCGATGCACTCGCCGTCGCGCACGACGGCGTCGCTCGCGAGCGCCAGGGGAAGCGCGACCGGTTCGAGCGGGACGTTGGTCGACCCGGCCGCCGCGAGGATGCGGCCGGTCGTGGAGTAGCCCTCGCCGTCGACGGAGAACCGGCGCCCGGCGAGCACGAGCCGGCGCGCGGTCATCTGGTTGAGCGTGAGCGTCCCGGTCTTGTCGGAGCAGATCGCCGACGTCGACCCGAGCGTCTCGACGGACTTGAGGCGCTTGACGATCGCGCCCTCCTCGGCGAGCCGGCGCGTGCCGAGCGACAGGAGCATCGTCACGACGGCGGGCAGCCCTGTCGGGATCGCGGCGATCGCCAGGCTGATCCCGACCACGAAGAGGCTGTCGAAGTCCTCGCCGCGCACGAGCCCCAGCACGACGACCACGACGAGGGCGACCGCCGCCATGACCGTGATGATCACCGTGATGCGGTCGAGCTGGCGCGTGAGCGGGGTCTTGTCCTGCTCGACCCCGCTGAGCATCCCGGAGATGCGGCCCACCTCGGTCGTCATGCCCGTGGCGGTCACGACCATCTCGCCGCGGCCGCGCGTGACCTGGGAGTTCATGTACGCCATGTCGGTGCGGTCGCCGAGGGGGGCGTCGTCGGCCGTGACCGCCGCGACGCCCTTCGCGACGGGCGTGCTCTCGCCCGTGAGCCCGGCCTCCTCGATCTCGAGCGAGGCGGCGACGAGCAGCCGCCCGTCCGCGGGGATCTTGCCGCCCGCCTCGAACCCGACGACGTCGCCCGGCACGAGCTCCTCGGCGGGAACCTGCTCCTGGCGCCCGTCGCGGCGCACGGTGGCCGTCATGACGAGCATCTGCTGGAGCGCGGCGACGCTCTGGGCCGCCTTGCCCTCCTGGTGCAGGCCCATGAGCGCGTTGAGGACGGTGAGGGCGAGCACGACGACGCCGGTCGTCACGTCCCCGAGCGCGATGATGCTCACGACGGCCGCGCCGACGAGGACGAGCTGCATGAGGTCGCGGTACTGGCGCAGGAACGCCTGCCACGGCCGTTCCTTGCGCTCCTGCGCGAGCGCGTTCGGCCCGTAGCGCGCGCGCCGCTCGGCGACCTGCGCGGACGTCAGCCCGACGGCCGGGTCGACGTCGAGCGCCGCGCACACCGCCTCGGGCGGTGCCGTGTGCCAGGGGCCCGTGGGGGCCGGTGCCTGCTGTCGGGGGATCGGTGCAGCCGTCATCCTCGGCTCCTCTCGGGCGCTCGTCCCACCGTCGCAGCGGGCTCGGGCGGGGTCCTCACCCGGCGGGGGTGAACGCCCCGCGGCGGCGCGGCACCGGTGCGCGACGTGCCGCCGACGCCCGCGCTCGACGCGCGTGCCGCCCGGGCCTCAGCCGCGCGACCCCACGAGCCCGCTCTCGTACGCGACGATCACGGCCTGCACCCGGTCGCGCACGCCCAGCTTGGCCAGCAGGTTGCCGACGTGCGTCTTCACGGTCGTCGCGGACAGTACGAGGCGGTCGGCGATCTCGGCGTTCGACATCCCCTCGGCCACGCACCGCAGGACGTCGAGCTCGCGCGGCGTGAGGGAGCGCAGCCGGGGGTCGAGGCCGTCGTCGACGGCCGGCTGCTCGCCCGCGGGCAGGTGCGGCGCGAAGAGGTCGAGCATGCGGCGCAGCACGCGGGGCGCGACGACCGAGCTCCCTGCCGCGACGGTGCGGATCGCCTCGACGAGCTCGTGCGGGCGCGCGTTCTTCAGCAGGAACCCGCTCGCCCCGGCGCGCAGCGCCGCGAACGCGTACTCGTCCACGTCGAACGTCGTGAGCACGAGCACGCGCGTCCCGGGGTGCTCGGCGACGACGCGCCGGGTCGCCTCGATGCCGTCCATGCCGGGCATCCGGACGTCCATGACGACGACGTCGGGGGCGAGGGCCGCGACCTGGTCGAGCGCGACGCGTCCGTCGGAGGCCTCGCCCACCACCTCGAGGTCGGGCTCGGACTCGATGACGAGCCGGAAGCCCATCCGCAGCAGCGCCTGGTCGTCGACGAGCAGCACGGTCGTCACGGTCGTCCTCCCTCGTCGTCGTGCACGTCACGGTGCGGGTGCTCCTGGGCGGGGGCGCTCCGGGCTCCGCCCTCGGCCGGGTCGCAGGGCAGGACGACGTGCACCGCCCAGCCGCCGCCCGGCCGCGGGCCGGCCTCGACGCTGCCGCCGAGCAGCGCGGCGCGCTCGCGCATGCCCACGATGCCGCGCCCGCTCCCGCCGCCGGTCGCCGGGCGCGTGCCGCCGTCGTCGCGGACGTCGATCTCGACCGCGTGCGCGGTGCGCCGCACCACGACCTCGGCCGCGGGCGTCCCGGGCGCGTGCCGCAGCACGTTGGTCAGGGCCTCCTGCACGATGCGCACGGCCCCGAGCCGCAGCGACGTGTCCGCAGGCAGCGCGACGTCGAGGCCGCTCGCGGCGACGGGCACGCCCGCCGCGCGGAACCGTGCGACGACGGCCGCGAGGTCCGTCCCGGTCGGCTCGACCGGGGTGCCCGCCCCGTCGCTGCCCTCCTCGGGGTCGAGCGCGCCGAGGACGCGCTGCATGTCGGCCAGCGCGTCCCGTCCCGTGCGGGAGAGCTCGTGCAGGGCCTCGCGCGAGCGGTCCGGCGCCCGGTCGAGCGCCGCGCCCGCGCCGTCGGACAGCGCGACCATCACGGACACGCTGTGCGCGACGACGTCGTGCATCTCGCGCGCGATCCGCGCCCGCTCGGCGGCCCGGGCGAGCGCCGCGCTCTGGTCGCGGTCGCGCGCCAGGGCGCGGTAGCGCGCGACGAGGTCCTCGTCGTGCAGCCGGCGCGCCCGCACCCCCGAGCCGGTGGCCATCCCCAGCAGCAGGAGCGCGACGAGGAGGAAGACCGACGCGGAGCGCCTGCCGGGGGAGAAGGGCGGTTGCGCGAGGTCGCGCACCGGGTCGCCGTCCGGCAGGACGATGGGGTCGCTCCACAGGAGCATCTCGGCGACCCCGATGTCCTGGCTCCACCACAGCGCGGCCACGACGACGCACAGCACCGCACCGCACACGACCCATGCCGTGCGGGGCGGGCGCTCGGCGGCGACGGCGTGCACCGCGCACGCGAGGCACACGCCGAGCACGCCGAGCACCCCCGCCGTCGCGAGCGACACGACGGCCAGGACGGTGAGGATCGCCGTGACGGTCAGCGGGCGCGACCGCCGGAGCAGGAGCAGCGCCGCCCCGAGGGCGGCGCCGACGAGCCAGGCCGTGACGACCACCTGCGCCACGGGCGCGTCGGCGTGGAACAGCCCCAGCCCGGTGGAGCCCTCGACGGTCATGAGCGCGACCGCCGCGGTGACGAGCCCGAGCAGCGCGACCGCGCCCGCGAGCGCGAGGTCGGTCGCCCAGGGGTGCCGCGCGAGCACGCGGCCGACGGCGCCGCGCCGCCGGACGTCGGGCTCCGCGCGCGGTCCGCCGTCGTGCGCCCCGGGCGCGGAGGGGAGGGCGAGGGGCGACGAGGGCACGGGCCTACTCTCCCATCGGCCGTCGCGCGGCGCGTCAGACGACGTCATGGCGCCGCAGCCGGTACGCCGCCGCCGCGAGCAGCGCGGCGACCCACGCCGCGAGGACGAGACCCCCGCCCCACGTGCCGAGGTGCGGGCCCAGGGTCGTCGCGTCGAGCGCGGCGAGCCGGGCGTCGTCCTGCAGCAGGCGCGCCCCTGCCCCGGGCAGGAGCGCGCCTGCCGTGTCCGCGACCCGGCCCGGGTTCGTCGCGAGCACGTGGTCGAGCACGACGAGCAGCACGACCCCACCCACGAGCGCCCCGTCCGGTCGCCGCACGAGCGACCCCAGGCCCAGGCCCACGAGGGCGACCCCGGTCAGGTAGAGCACGAAGCCTGCGAGGACGCGCAGCGTCTCCCGGTCCGCGAGGTCGAGCACGAGCGCGGCGTCGGCGCGCTGCCCGGCTGTCGCGGCGAGCGCCGCGCCCAGCGCGAGGACCGCGACGGCGAGCGCGGCCGCCGCCGTCACGAGCGCCTGCGCCGCGAGCACGGGCAGGCGGCGAGGGACCGCGACGAACGTCACGCGCGCGGTGCCGGTCCGGAACTCCCCGGCGCCGACGCCCGCGCCGAGCACGAGGAAGCCGAGCTGGGCGAGCACGAACCCCGCGACGGCGAGCGGTGCGCCCGACGACCCGGCGTCGGGCCGGGCGAACGCGCCCAGCGCCCACGCCGTCCCCGCCGCCGCGGCGACGGTCGCGAGCGCGAGCCAGGCCGTCGAGCGCAGGCTCGCCAGCTTGTCCCGCTCCGCCGCGAGCACCCGGAGCAGGGTCACCTGCGGACGGTCCGGCGCGCGCGCGGTGCGGGTCGGCGCGGGGTCCGACGGGGGGATCGTCGCCGCCACGTCAGACCACGTCCCGCGTGCGCAGGCGGACGGCGGCCAGCGCGAGCGGCACGACGACCCACGCCGCCAGGACGAGCCCGCCGCCGACGGCGCCCAGGTCGGGCGCGCCCTCGACGGCACCCTCGCCCGTAAGCAGCGACGCCGCCCCGGTGGGCAGGAACGTGACCACCGTGTTCACCGCGGCCTGCGCGGACGAGACCCCCGCGGGCGCGGCGAGCGGGTCGCCCGACAGATCGGCCGCGAGGACGAGCGCGACGGGCAGGACGAGCACGACGAGCACCGCGGCGGTGACGGCGGGCACGGGTCGCCGCACCAGCGCGCCGATCGCGAGGCCGAGCAGGGCCATGCCGGCGAGCAGGAGCGTCATGCCGACGAGCACCTGCGGCGTGCCGTCGCCGCCGAGGTCGAGGGCGAGGTCGCGCGAGCGCGCCGACGGCAGCAGCGCGAGCACCGCCGCCGCGACCGCCATCACCGCGGTGAGCAGCGCGAACGCGGCGGTCGCCGCCGTCTGCCCCACGAGCACGGGCCAGCGCCGCGGCTCCGCGACGAACGTCGTGCGGAACGTGCCGGTGCTGTACTCGCCCGTCCCGACGAGGACGCCCAGGACGAGCGGCGGCACCTGGGCCAGCAGCAGGCCCGACGTGAGGGAGCCGAGCGGGTCGAACCCCGGGTCCACGGACGACGCCTGCGCCGAGAGGTACGTCAGCACCGCCGAGACGGCGACGGTGAGCGTGGCCGCCCACCACGACGAGCGCAGGCTCGTCAGCCTCGTCCACTCCGCGGCGACGGCGCGGGGGAGCGTGGGGCCACCGGCGATCGCGGGCCGGGGTCCTGCCGGGTGCGCACGCCGCGACGACGCGGTCGGTGCGGTCCGGGCGGTAGGTGCGGTCATCGGGCACCTCCGGCCGACGCCAGGCCGGTCTCGCCCGCGGCACGGCCGCGGTACTGGACGGCGTCGGCGGTGAGCCGCAGGTACGCGTCCTCGAGCGAGCCCGCCTCGCCCGCGAGCTCCGACACCGGCGCGTCGGCGAGCAGCCGGCCCTGGCCGATGACGACGACGCGGTCGGCGCACAGCGCGAGCTCGTGCATGAGGTGGGACGACAGCAGCACCGTGCGTCCCTCGGCCGCGAGGCCGCGCACGAGACCGCGCACCCACAGCACGCCGTCGGGGTCCAGGCCGTTGACGGGCTCGTCGAGGATGAGCGTCCCCGGGTCGCCGAGGAGCGCGCCCGCGATGCCGAGACGCTGGCCCATCCCGAGCGAGAACGTGCCCGCACGCCGCCCCGCGACGCTCTCGAGGCCCGTCATCCCGATCACCTCGTCCACGCGTGCCCGCCCGATTCCGTGCGTGCGGGCGAGCGCCGTCAGGTGGCGGAACGCCGTGCGACCGGGGTGCACGGAGCGGGCGTCGAGCATGACCCCGACGGCGCGCAGCGGCGCCGGCAGGTCCGCGTACCGGCGACCGTCCACGGTCGCCGTACCGGAGGTCGGGCGCTCCAGCCCGACGACGACGCGCATCGTCGTGGACTTCCCGGCACCGTTCGGGCCGAGGAAGCCCGTCACGGTCCCCGGCCGCGCCGTGAACGTCAGCCCGTCCACCGCCGTCGTGGGTCCGTAGCGCTTCGTCAGCGCCTCCACCTGGATCATCGGTCCTCCCGTCGTCCGCGGGCCCGGTCGTCGGGCACCGCCGCCGTCGACGCTACGGACGCCCGCGGGGCCCCGGCTCGGGCGGTCGGCGGAGATCCGCGACCCTCCCGCCTCCTCCTCGGGGAGGAGGAGGTCGTGCCCGGGTGGGACGGGGTGGCCGGGCGGGACGGGGTGGCCGGGCGGGACGGGGCGCGGCCCCTGCGGGGACGACGACGGTCAGGCGGTGGCGGTCCTCGCGGCCAACCGGACGCCCGCGTCCCATCCCGGTGCGCGCCCACCGCCCGGGGGGACGTGGTCGGTCGCGAGCCCTGCCTGGGCGAGGGACCACGCGACGAGCGAGTTCGAGTTCCACATCTCGCCCCCGCCGGGCGGCCGCCGACCCCACGTGAGCGGCGGGACGCCACGCACGGCCCGCAGGATCCGCGCGACCGCGGCGGCGTCGCGCGTGACGAGGACGGGTGGCCCGACGGCGTGCTGCCGGTCGGGGATCGCGCCGTGCGCCCAGCAGCGCACCTCGTACCGGAACCAGCGGGAGCGGCCCAGCGGCCGCAGACCCACGGGGCCGGTCACGACGACGCCACGGTCGCACGGCGGGCCGCCCCACGCAGGGGTCATCTCGACGACGTACGGCACCCCGTCGCACCGCAGCCCCAGCGCCGCGTGGAACAGCCGGCGGGGGCGCCGCCGCGCGAGCAGCGCGGCGGCGCGCTCCCACGCGGCGCTCGTGCGGCGGACGACGTGGCCCCCCGCCCCGACGGGCAGCCAGAGGAGCTCCGCCCGGTCGTCGCCGGGGGTGGGCGCGGTCACGCCCCGACGCTACGGCACGCGAACCCGGACGGGAGCGGTAGGCTCGGGGCCATGCTTCCGGCGTGAGAGCGCCGGCGGGATCCGAATGAGACAGCGGATCGAGAGGCCCCGTCGCTCCACACGACGGGGCCTCTCGCTGTCCCGGCGCGTCCTGCCGCCCGGCCGGGCGCCGTGCCTCAGCGGACAGGGGAGGGTCCGGCGTCCGCGAGCGGCAGGAACGGGTCGAAGATCGCGGCGACCGCTGCCGCGGCCCCGGCGGCGTCCTGCCGTGCGACGGCCTCGACCAGCTCGTGGTGGTGACGGTGCGCCGCCTCGTCGTCCGCGTTCTCCTCGTCGCGCATGTGCACGGTGAAGACGTCGAGCATGCTCGAGTAGAGCGTGACGTAGAGCGGGTTGTGCGTCGCGGCCACGATCGCGCGGTGCAGGTCGAGGTCGGCGCGCGCGCGGGCGTCGCGGTCGTCGGCCTCCCAGGCCGCCTCCCGCCGGTCGCGCAGCTCGCGCAGGTGCTCGACGTCGTCGTCCGAGCGGCTCGCCGCGGCGAGCGAGGCGGCGGTGCTGTCGAGGGCGAGGCGGAGCTCGAGGTAGTGGCGGCGGCTGCCGCCCGCGAGCTGGCGCTCCAGGGTGCCGGTCAGCTCGGAGCTCGAGATGACGAACGTGCCGCGGCCCTGCTCGCGGCGCAGCAGCCCCGCGTGGACGAGCGACTGCAGCGCCTCGCGCACGGTGTTGCGCCCGACGCCGAACTCCGCCACGAGCGCGGCCTCCGTGGGGATCCGTTCGCCGACCGCCCAGCGACCCGAGACGATCTCGTCCCGGAAGCGCGCCGCGGCCTGGTCGATGAGGCCTACTCGACGCATCGGTCCGCCTGTGCCAGACTGCTCCATATTCATCCCATGATCCCATCATCCGCCGACCTCAGTGTGGAGTGTAGCGTGACCACCCTCTCTCCCTCCCGACCCCGCGTGCGCCCCGGACGCCTCACGCTCTGGGCGGGCTTCGCCGTCGCGCTGACGGCCCTCAACCTCCGGACGGCGGTCACCGGGTTCACCCCGCTGCTGGAGATGGTGGGCGCCGACCTCGGGTTCGGGGTCGCCGTCGCGGGGCTGCTCGGCACGGTCCCCGCGGCGTCGTTCGCCGTGTTCGGCTTCCTCGCGCCCGCGGTCACGCGGCGGTTCGGGCTCGAGCGGACGGCGACCGTGGCCCTCGCTCTCACCGCGCTGTCTCTCGTGCTGCGCGCGTCCTCCCCGACGACGACCGTGCTCGTCCTGTCGACGGTGCTCGCGCTCGCGGGCATCGGGGCGGCCAACGTCGTCATCGTGCCGCT
Organism: Cellulosimicrobium sp. AB352; assembly: GCF_049538415.1. NCBI lineage: Bacteria > Bacillati > Actinomycetota > Actinomycetes > Micrococcales > Promicromonosporaceae > Cellulosimicrobium > Cellulosimicrobium sp. AB352. The sequence goes on from NZ_JBMVFX010000001.1 coordinate 174,658, forward strand.
GGTGAAGGCCTGGTTCTCCGACCGGCTCGCGCTGTGGACCTCGCTCTACCTCCTCCTCCTGCAGACGGGGCAGTTCGCCGCCCCGCTGCTCGCGGTGCCGGTCGCCGAGGCGAGCAGCTGGCGCCTGTCCGTGGGGCTCTGGGCCGGTCCGGCCGCCGTGGCCGCCGTCGTCTGGCTGCTGCTCGCGCTCCGGCTGCCCGCCGCCCATCACGCGCCCGCACCCGTCGCGGCGGCCGGTGCGCGCCTCCGGGTGGGCCGGTCGTCCACCGCGTGGGGCCTCGTCGGCCTCTTCGCCATGATGTCGCTGTCGAACTACGCGATCATCACGTGGGTGCCGGCGGTCCTCACCGACGCCGGGGGCAGCGCCGCGCTCGGCGGTTCCATGGTCGCGCTGTACTCGGCGTGGGGCGTGCTCGCGGCGCTGGTGGTGCCCCAGGTCGCCACCCGGATGACGAACCCGTTCGTCGTCGTGGTCGCGTGCTCGGTGGTGCTCGTCGCCGGGTACCTGGGCCTCCTGCTCTCCCCGCTCGACGGCACGGCGGTGTGGGTGTGCGCGCTCGGCATCGGGGTGAGCACCTTCCCCCTGTGCATGACGCTCATCAACCGGCGCACGCGGACGGCCCAGGCGGCGTCGGCCGTGTCCGGATTCGTCCAGGGCATCGGGTACGGGATCGCCTGCTTCGGGCCCCTCGGGCTCGGCCTGCTGCGCGAGGCGACCGGCTCGTGGTCCGTCCCGCTCGTCGTGCTCGCCGCGACCGCCGTCCCCGGGGTCGTGGCCGGCTGGTTCGCCTGCCGACCCCGCTTCGTCGACGACGCCGTCGTGGTCGCCGACCGTCCGGCGGACGACGTGGAGGACCGCGCGGCCGACGCGTGACGCCGCACGCGGGCTCGGGGCGGCGCCCGCCGACGCGCCGCGGCGGGTCCCGGCCCGTACGGTCGGACGATGACCGACCCGCGCGACCGGCCGTACGTGGCCGGCCTGCTCGTCCTGACCGTGGCGACGGGCGTCGTCGACGCGGTGAGCTACCTCGCGCTGGACCAGGTGTTCACCGGCAACATGACGGGCAACGTGCTCTTCGTCGGGTTCGCCGCCGCCGGTGCGGGCGGGATCCCGCTGCTCAACAACGTCGTCGCGCTCGTCGCCTTCGTCCTCGGCGCCGCCCTGTGCGGGGTGCTGCTCCGTGGGCGCGCCGACGACGCGCGGATGCCGCGGCGCGCGCTCGGCGTGCTCGCCGGGGGAGCGGTGCTCGTGGTCGCGGGCGGCGCGCTGTGGCTCGCCGTCGGGCGCCCGCCCACGCCCGCGGTCCTGGCCCTCACCGCCGCCCTCGCGCTCGTGATGGGCGCCCAGGCGGTCGCCGCGCGGGGCGCCCACGTCCAGGACGTCTCGACCGTCGTCGTCACCACGACGCTCGTGAACCTCGCCCTCAGCAGCCCGCTCGCGGGCGGTTCCGGAGAGGGCGCGGCCCGACGCGCGGGGGCCGTGCTCGCGATGGGCACGGGCGCGGCCGTCGGCGCCGTCGTCGTGCGGTCGTGGTCCGGTGCGGCCGGCCTGCTGCTGGCGGGCGTCCTCGTCGCGGTCGGCTCGACGACGCTCGCCCTGGCCCGCCGCCACGACGCCGTGGCGCCGCGCTGACGCGCCCGACGGGCTCGCCGGGCGCCTCAGCCGCGCTCCGGCTGCCAGCCCTCGGTCCCGCGGCTAGCCTCGCGGGACGGCACCCTCGGAGGGAGAGCGGGATGAGCCAGGGACGAGTGGTCGTGGTCACCGGCGCGGCGCGCGGGATCGGGCGCGCGACGGCGGTTGCGTTCGCGCGGGCGGGCTATCGGGTCGCCGGCCTCGACATCGCGGCCGTCGCGAGCCGCGCGCTCGAGTACGAGCCCGCGAGCCCGGCCGATCTCGCGCGGACCGGCGAGCTCGTGGAGGAGGCCGGGGCGTCGTGGCTGCCGCTGGTCGCCGACCAGCGCGACCTCGCTGCCGTGCGCGCGGCGCTCGGGGAGGTCGTCGAGCGGTTCGGTGGCCTCGACGTCGTGTTCGCCAACGCCGGGATCCAGGGCTTCGCCTCGGTCCTCGACATGAGCGACGAGCTCTGGGACGACACGATCGACGTCAACCTCACCGGCGCCGCGAACGTGCTGCGCGTCGCGGCGCCGCTGCTCGTCGAGCGCGGCGGCGGGCGGATCATCCTCACCTCGTCGACCCAGGGTCAGCACGGCACGCTCGAGGGCAGCGCGTACTCGGCCTCCAAGTGGGGGCTCATCGGCCTGATGAAGTCCGCGGCGCTCGACCTCGGCCCCCACGGGATCACCGTCAACGCCGTGATCCCCGGCCTGATCGACACCGCCCTGACGCGCCACGAGGAGCGGTACGCCCAGGCCCTGGAGTCGTCGGGGAAGGCGCCCACCGGCGACGTCGCCCGCGACGAGCAGGCGGCCGCCGCCGGGCTGGCGAGCAAGCTCCCCCTCGGGGTGCCGTGGCTCGCGCCGGACGACGTCGCCCCGGCCGTCGTCTTCCTCGCCTCGCCGGAGGCGTCCATGATCAGCGGCACGAGCCTCGCGGTCACCGGCGGCGACAGCGCCAACGTCACGGCGTGAGCCGACGCGTGGGGCACGGCCCCTCCGGTGCTCAGGCACCTCAGGCTCGGAGCACCCCGGGGCTGAGGAGGTGCGGCGCGCGCTGAGGCCCTGGGGCGGGTCGGGACGGCGCGTTCGACCGATCCGGGACGGGGCGCCTCAGGACGAGCGTGAGCACCGTGCCCGCCATCGACCCGCAGCTGCCCGTCCTCGTCCGCACGGCCCGTCTCGTCGGCACCTCGGTGCTGAGCATCGGCGCGGCGGTCGCCCTCGTCGCGTGCGCGGCAGCCACCGACCCTATCGACCCGCCCGTCGCGGACCGCACGTATCTCGGGCTGCCCGCCGAGGGCGGCGAGGTGCACCCGTGGTCCGACGCCGAGACCCCGGCCGTCGGCTACGCGCGCGGCGGCGAGCCGCAGACCGTGAACGTCGTGACGTTCGGGTCGAGCTCGTGCCCGCTCGTCCCGGTCGACTACACGTGGGACGCCGAGGAGCGCGCGCTGAGCTTCCGCCTCGGTCGCCGGGCGGGCACCGACGAGCGCCCCTGCACGCTCGACACCGCGCCGTCCACGAGCGTCGTCGTCGTGCCCGGCCTGCCTGCGGACGAGGCCGTGACGATCCTCACCTCGGGCGACGACGTCGTCCTCCCGCCGGGGCGCTGACACCACGTGCGCGCCAGGGGACTGGTGTGTGCCCCGGGGACGACGAAGGCCCCTGGTCTGCGTTTCCGCAGGTCAGGGGCCTCGATCATGGTGTCCGGAGGGGGACTTGAACCCCCACGCCCGATAAAGGGCACTAGCACCTCAAGCTAGCGCGTCTGCCATTCCGCCACCCGGACGAGTGGACCTTCCCGGCGTTTCCGCCGTTCCGGTGCGGGGAAAAACATAGCACGGTTCGGGGGTGGTTCTCACATCGCCGTCACGGCCCGGACCAGGGCCGCGACCTCGACCTCGACCTCGTCGTCCAGCTCGACCAGGGCCGTGCGCGGCGCCCGGCGTGCGGGGACGACCTGGGGCAGACTGGGCGGATGGTGGCCACGACGCGACGGAGGCACGCGTGACGGACGAGCAGCGACCCGCGGCAGGCCCGGCACCGACAGCACGGCCGGGCTCCGGCTCCGACCGCTCGGCGGCGTCGGTCAAGCACCTCGCCGGGGCGTCGAGCGCCGCGCGCAAGGTCGCGGGAGCGCGCCGCAACCCGTCGGTGGTGGGGTACGACGAGACCGTGCCCGCCTGGCTGCGCACGACGGCCGGCTGGTCGTGGCGCCTGCTCATGATCGTCGCGGCGGTCGCGCTCGTCTTCTTCGCGACCGCGCAGGTGCAGCTCGTGTTCGTCGCGGTCTTCCTCGCGCTCGTCATCACGTCCGTCCTGCGGCCGGTGACCGACTTCTACAGCAGGATCATGCCGCGCGGCCTGGCCACGGGGCTCGCGATCCTCACGGCACTGCTCTTCTTCGCGGGCCTGCTGACGTACGTCATCACGTCGGTCGCGGGCCAGTGGCAGAGCCTCGCGGAGCAGTTCGACCAGGGCATCGAGCAGATCTTCGACTTCCTCGAGAACGGCCCGCTGCCGGTCACGATCACCGCGGACGACGTCAACGGCTGGATCGACAACGGGCGCCAGTGGCTCACGGAGCACGGCGGCGACATCGCGAGCCAGGCCGCGGCGAGCGCGGGCTCCGTGTTCGAGGCGTTCGCGGCCATCGCGCTCGCGATCTTCTGCACGGTCTTCTTCCTCGCCCGCGGCAAGGACATGTGGACGTGGTTCCTCAACCAGCTCCCGTCGCGCTCGCGCGACAGCTGGAAGATCGCGGGCGGCGCCGGCTGGTACACCTTCTCCGGCTACGCGCGCGGCACGGTGATCATCGCGCTCGTCGACGGCATCCTCGCGGGGATCTTCCTCGCGATCCTCGGCGTCCCGCTCGCGGCGCCGCTCGCCGTCCTGGTGTTCATCGGGGCGTTCATCCCGATCATCGGCGCCCCGCTCGCGATGATCATCGCCGCGATCGTCGCGCTCGCGGCCAAGGGCTTCCTCATCGCGCTGATCGTGACGATCGGCATCGCGCTCATCGGGCAGTTCGAGGGTCACGTGCTGCAGCCGCTCGTCATGGGCAAGCAGGTGTCGCTCCACCCGGTGGTGGTCGCGATCGCCGTGACGGCCGGCACCCTGCTCGCCGGGATCCTCGGCGCGGTCGTGTCGGTGCCGCTCGTCGCGGTCGCGTGGTCGGTGTTCTCGCACCTGCGGCACAAGGATCCACCGATGGAGGACGAGCTGCCGACGGCGAAGGAGATCGCCCTCGGGGACGTCGGCCCGGGCGTCACGCCGCCCCCGGAGGGCGCGACGAGCTGACCTCGCGCCGTCCCTGCCCGGGCGGCCGGGACCGGGATCACCGCGGGACGGCGGAGACCCCCGCGTCGAGCCGGACCGAGACGTGCACGGTGTCCCCGACGTCCTTGCCGGTCGCGGCTCGCACGGACCGCAGCACGGCGAGCAGGTGCGGACCGCCGTAGGCGACGAGGGACGCGTGGTACGCGACGTCGTCGACCGCCGCGAGCACGGGGACCCGGCCGCGCGTCCCGAACAGGTCGAGGACGTCGACGGGGAGCGTGACGAACGCTCCCGACCGTGTCCCGGCGGCGACCACCACGGCGTCGAACTCCACCGGGCCGGGGTCCGTCCACGTGGGCATGGCGTCGACCGTAGCGGAGAGCGCGGACGCGGGGAACGGGCCACCCGGGTGACTTGCGCGCGGCCCGGTCAGCCGCGCTCGGACCCGGCGGACCGGCCCGCGGCCCGTCCGCGCGCGGCGCCGCGGCGGACGAGCGTCACCACGACCGCGGCCGCGGCGAGCAGCGCCGGTGCGACGAGCGACGCCCCCGCGAGGAGCAGCAGCACCGCCGTCAGGGCCGCCGCGACCGCGGCGAGCCACCAGCCGGGAGAGCGTCGGGGGAGCAGGCGCAGCGCCGCCACCATGCCCAGCGCGTAGACGGCCACCATGCTGCTCGTGTGGACGCGGACGAACGGCTCGAGGTCGAGCCCCGTGGCGACGAGCACCGCGAGGTAGCCCGTCGCGAGCGCGAGCGTGACGGCCAGCGCGCGGCGCGGGACGCCCGCACGGCCGGCGAGCGCGGCGAGGGGGCGTGGGAGGTCGCCGTCCCGGGCGAGCGCCTGCCCGAGGTTCGCGAACGCGGCGAGGTACGCGGTGAGCACCCCGGACGTGACGACCGCGGCGACGACGCCCACGAGCACCGGACCCGCGCCGGGCGCGCCCACGCGCGCGAGGTCGAGGAGCGCGACCGTCCCCGTCCCCGCGTCCGTGCCGAGCACCCCGACCGTCGTGACCTGGAGCGCCAGGTACGCGACGCCGACCACGACGAGCGCCACGCCCGTCGCGGTGGGGATCGTGCGCCGCGGGTCGTGGAAGTCGGCCGAGACGTGCGTGCCGACCTCCCACCCCGCGAACGCCCACACGAACAGGCTCACGGCGGACCCCACGCCGGACCACCCCTCGCTGAGGAACGGCGTGAAGCGCTCGGCGCTCGCCGCCGGCGCCGCCGCCGCGACGACCGCGACGACGGCCGCGAGCAGGAGCGTCGTCAGACCGAGCTGGACGGCACCGGCCACGCGCACCCCGAGCGCGACGGCGAGCGCCGGCACGACGACCAGCGCGACCGCCACGACCGGGACGACGGCGCGGTCCGCCCCGACGACGGCGACGACGTACTCGGCCCCGAGCACCGCGACGACGGGGACGCCCGCGCACACGCCGAGGAAGAACCAGTACCCGGTGGCGCGGGCCGCCGTCGGGCCGAGCGCCGCACGCACCGCGCTCGCGACCCCGCCCCGGTCGGGGTGCCGTGCGGCGAGCGCGGCGAACGTCCCCGCGAGCGGCACGCTCGCCACGAGGACGAGCGCGACGGCGAGCACGGACGCAGGCCCGGCGACGCGCGTCGCGAGGCCCGGCAGCGCGAGGACGCCGGTCCCGAGGACGCTCGCGACGTACAGCGCGCTGCCGCGCGCGAGGCCCAGCGTGCCCGCCGGGGTCGGGGCTGGGGCTGGGGCGGAGTCGGGCGGGCTGGTGGGCAGATCCCGTCCGGAGGGGGAGGGCGGGCCGCCCGTCGGGGCGGGGTGGGTCGTCGTGCGGGAGGTCGTCGGATCCACCCGCCCACCCTGGCAACGCCGGCGGGGCCGGACGAGTGGCAGTCAGGACACGCAGGCACAAGATCCTGCCACCCTGCGCACGACGGCCGCCTGCGGCCACACTGGACCATGAGGATCGGGATACCCACCGAGGTCAAGAACCACGAGGACCGCGTCGCGCTCACCCCCGCCGGCGCGCACCACCTCGTACGGGCCGGGCACGACGTGCTCGTCCAGTCCGGGGCCGGGACCGGCTCCCACCTGCCCGACGCGGAGTTCGAGAGCGCGGGAGCGCGCATCGTGCCGACCGCCGAGGAGGTCTGGGGCGAGGCGGAGCTCGTCTGCAAGGTCAAGGAGCCGGTCGCGAGCGAGCACCGCTTCCTGCGCGACGACCTCCTGCTCTTCGCCTACCTCCACCTCGCGGCCGACGCGGCGTGCACGCGCGCCCTGCTCGACGCCGGCACCACCGCGGTCGCCTACGAGACCGCCCGGGCCCCGGACGGCACCCTCCCGCTCCTGGCGCCCATGAGCGAGGTCGCCGGACGCATGGCGACCCAGGTCGGCGCGTGGCTCCTCCAGCGCCCGGCAGGCGGCCGCGGCGTCCTGCTCGGCGGCGTGCCCGGGACGCGACCCGGCCGGGTCGTCGTGCTCGGGGGCGGCACCGCGGGGCGCCACGCCGCCGAGATCGCCGTCGGCATGCGCGCCGAGGTCACGGTCGTCGACCTCGCGCTGCCCGTGCTGCGCGCCGTCGACCGGGAGTTCTCCGGGCACGTGCGCACCGTCGTGTCGAGCGCGTACGCGATCGAGCGCGAGGTGCTGGAGGCCGACCTCGTCGTCGGCGCCGTGCTCGTCGCGGGGGCGCGCGCCCCGCGCCTCGTCACCGACGACCTCGTCGCGCGGATGCGGCCCGGCGCCGTGCTCGTGGACGTCGCCGTGGACCAGGGCGGGTGCTTCGAGGGGTCGCGGCCCACGACCCACGACGACCCGACCTTCGCCGTCCACGGCACCACGTTCTACTGCGTCGCGAACATGCCCGGCGCGGTTCCCGTGACGAGCACGCTCGCGCTGACCAGCGCGACGCTCCCGTACCTCGCGGCGCTCGCGGACGGCGGGGTCGACGCGCTGCGGGAGGACCCGCTCCTGCGGTCGGGGGCGTCCACCCACCGCGGCACGCTCCTCAACGCGGCGGTGGCCGCCGCGCACGACCTGCCGTGGACGCCCGTGGAGGACGCCCTGCGCCGGTGACGCACCCGGGTCCGGGACGGTCGAGAGCGGACGTCGCTGCGCGTCCACGGGCCGGGAATCCGGGTGACGCCGTGCGGCGCGGCGTGCCAGGCTCGGGCGGGTGCACCCCTTCGCCCTCGACGACGGCCACGTCCACCTGTCGAACCCGACCCTCGACGACGTCGACGCGATCACGGCCGCGTGCCAGGACCCGGACGTCGCCGCATGGACGGTGGTGCCGTCGCCGTACACGCGCGCGGACGCGGTGCAGTTCGTCGAGGAGTACGTCGGTCCCGGGTGGGAGCGCGGGGACGTCCTCACGTGGGGCGTGCGCGAGAGCGCGGGCCGCTCGGGCATCCCCGGCCCCGACGGCGTGGGCCCGGTCCTCGGCATGATCGGCCTGAGCCTCGACGACGCGCCCGAGGGCCGGCGGTCGGCCGAGATCGGCTACTGGACCGCCCCCGGTGCCCGGGGCCGGGGCCTCATGACGGCTGCGGGCCGCCTCGTCGTCGACTGGGCTCTCGACCCCGAGGGGGCGGGTCTCGCGCGGCTCTTCTGGCAGGCGTACGTCGGCAACTGGCCCTCGCGCCGGACCGCGTGGCGCCTCGGCTTCCGGGTCGAGGGCACGGTGCGCGGCTTCGCGCTGCAGCGCGGCGAGCGACGTGACGCGTGGCTCGGCACGCTCCTGCCCGACGACCCGCGCGAGCCGGCGGAGCCGTGGCCGGCGGACGCGCCGCCGTCGGGCCGCGCGGCCTGACGCCGTACCGCCACGGCGCTCCCGGGCGGCGGGGTGTCCGTTTCCGTCGTGCCCGCCCGCGGGCCAAGATGGGCACCATGACCTCCGAGCCCACGACGCGCGCCGACGCGCCCGCGCCCACCACCGCGCCGGCCCTTCTCGACCTCGACCCCGCCAACCCGTTCGCGGCGCCGTCGGTGCTGCCGTACGAGCTGCCCGACTACGACGCCATCCGTGAGGAGCACTACCTCCCGGCGCTGCGGGCCGCGACGGCCGCGCAGCGCGCGGCGATCGAGGCGATCGCGAGCGACGACGCGCCGCCCACCGCCGCGAGCGTGCTCGAGGCGCTCGAGCGGTCGGGCCGCGACCTCGCGCGCGTGCTCAACGCGTTCTACAACCAGCTCTCGGCCGACGCGACGCCGGGCCTGGAGCAGATCGAGGAGGAGTTCGCGCCCGAGCTCGCCGCGCACCACGACGCGATCTACATGGACGCGCGCCTCTACGCCCGCGCCCGCGCGCTCCAGGACGCGGTGGACGCCGGCGAGCAGACCCTCGAGCCCGACGCCGCGTGGCTGCTCCGCACGCTGCTCGTCCGGTTCCGCCGCTCGGGCGTGGAGCTCGACACGGAGCAGCAGGAGCGCCTGCGCGCGCTCAACGGCCGCCTGACCACGCTCGAGGCCGCGTTCGGCCGCAAGCTGCTCGCGGGCGCGAACGCCGCGAGCGTGCTCGTCACCGACCGTACGGAGCTCGAGGGCCTGGCCGAGGACGCCGTCGCGGGCGCGGCGGCGGCCGCCGCCGCGCGCGGGCACGAGGGCGCGTGGCTGCTGGAGATGCAGCTCCCCACCCAGCAGGGCGTCCTCGCCTCGCTCGCGCGCCGCGACGTGCGCGAGCGCGTGCAGCACGCGTCGGAGTCGCGCGGTGCGACCGGCGACGACCACGACACGCGCGAGATCGTGCTGGAGACCGTGCGCCTGCGCGCCGAGCGCGCGCGCCTGCTCGGCTACGAGCACCACGCCGCGTACGTCGCGGAGGACGCGACCGCCAAGACGACCGAGGCCGTGAACGCGATGCTCGGGCGGCTCGCTCCCGCCGCCGTCGCGAACGCGCGCCGCGAGGCGGCCGACCTCGAGACGGCGCTGCGGGCCGACGAGCCGGGCGCGACGCTGCGCGCGTCCGACTGGTCGTTCTACGCCGAGCGCGTGCGCAAGGACCGCTACGCGCTCGACGACGCGCTGCTGCGCCCGTACCTCGAGCTCGAGCGCGTCGTGCACGACGGCGTGTTCCTGGCCGCGAACCGCCTGTTCGGCATCTCCTTCGCCGAGCGCCACGACCTCGTCGGGTACCACCCGGACGTGCGCGTCTTCGAGGTGTTCGACGCCGAGACGCCGGGGGAGCCGGGCCAGGGCCTGGGCCTCTTCCTCGCCGACTGGTACACGCGCGAGTCCAAGCGCGGCGGCGCCTGGATGAACAACCTCGTCGACCAGAACCACCTGCTCGGGCAGAAGCCGGTCGTCGTCAACAACCTCAACATCGTCAAGCCGCCGGCCGGCCAGCCCACGCTGCTCGTGTGGGACGAGGTCATCACGCTCTTCCACGAGTTCGGGCACGCGCTGCACGGCCTGTTCTCCGACGTGCGCTACCCGTCGCAGTCCGGCACCGAGGTGCCGCGCGACTTCGTCGAGTACCCCTCGCAGGTCAACGAGATGTGGGCGTGGGAGCCGTCGGTCCTGCGCTCCTACGCGGTGCACCACGTCACGGGCGAGCCGATGCCTGCCGAGTGGGTCGACACCATGCTCGCCTCGCGCCAGTTCAACGAGGGCTTCGGCACGACCGAGTACCTCGCCGCGGCGCTGCTCGACCAGGCCTGGCACCAGGTCGGGCCCGACGGCGTCCCCGCGTCGGAGGCGGACGTCGTGCCGTTCGAGGCCGCCGCGCTCGAGGCCGCGGGCGTCGCGTTCGCGCCCGTCCCGCCGCGCTACCGCACGACGTACTACAACCACGTGTTCGGGGGCGGGTACGCGGCCGGGTACTACTCCTACATCTGGTCCGAGGTCCTCGACGCCGACACGGTCGAGTGGTACCGCGAGAACGGCGGCCTGTCGCGCGAGAACGGCGAGCGCTTCCGCCGCGTGCTGCTCGCGCGCGGCGGCTCGCAGGACCCGCTGCAGTCGTTCCGTGAGCTCCGCGGCCGCGACGCCGACATCGCGCCGCTCCTCGCGCGCCGCGGCCTCGACGCCTGAGGTGTGGGCCCCTCCCGTCGCGAGGTAGAGCCGTGGTAGCGCGAGGTAGAGGCCTGGTCATGACCACGCCTCTACCTCGCGGACCTCGGCTCTACCTGGGCGGGGTGCCCGGGCGGACCAGGCCGGTCTCGTAGGCGACGACGACGAGGCCGGCCCGGTCCCGCACCCCCAGCTTGGCGAGGATACGGCCCACGTGCGTGCGGGCCGTCGCCGGGCTCATGAACAGGGCCGCGCCGATCTCGTCGTTCGTCAGGCCGCGGCCGACGTGCGCGAGCACCTCGCGCTCGCGGTCCGTGAGCCGGTCGGCGACCGCGGCGACAAGCGCCTCGTCCCGTCGCCCGGCGTTCACCGCCTGCGCGACCACGCGCGCCGTCACCGCGGGGGAGAGCAGCGCGTCGCCCGCCGCGGCAGTGCGCACCGCGCCGCGCAGCTCGTCCGGGCTCGCGTCCTTGAGCAGGAAGCCCGACGCCCCCGCCCGTAGCGCCGCGAAGAGGTTCGTGTCGTCGTCGAACGTCGTGAGGACCACGACGCGCGGTCCGGCCGCCGCCCCGTCCGCGCCCGTCGCGCCGTCCGGTAGCCCCGAGCCGGGGGCCGCGTCGTCGACAATCTGCCGAGTGGCCGCGATCCCGTCGAGCACGGGCATCTGGAGGTCCATGAGAACGACGTCGGGGCGCACGCGGCGCGCGAGCGCGACGCCCTCGCGACCGTCGGCCGCCTCGCCGACGACCTCGACGTCGTCCGCGCGCTCGAGCAGCGCGCGGATGCCCGTCCGCACGAGGGGCTGATCGTCGACCAGCACGACGCGGATCACGGGGCACCCCCGCCTGAGGAGTGCGGGCCCCGCACGGCGGCCGTCCCGCGCACCGCGGCGCCGGGCGTGACCGGCACGCGCGCCCGCAGCCGGAACCCGCCGCCGTCGGGTGCGTCGGTCTCGACCGTGCCGCCCAGGACCGCGACGCGCTCGCGCAGCCCGCGCAGCCCGAGCCCGCCACGGTCCGTGGCGTCACCCCCGCCCCGTGCCCCGGGGCCGTCGTCGCGCACCTCGACCGCGAGCACGTCGCCCGGTGCACCAGGCGCACGCTCCAACGCCACGCGGACGACGGCGGCGTGCGCTCCGGCGTGCCGCAGCACGTTGGTCAGGCCCTCCTGGACGACCCGGTACGCCGCCGCGCCCGCGGCGGTACCCTCCGCGGTCCCCGAGGGCAGGTCGACGTCGAGGGTGACGTCGAGCCCGGCCGCCCGGGCCGTGAGCGCGAGGTCGTCGAGCCGGTCGATGCGCGCCTGTTCCGCGAGCCCCGCGGGCGCGGCCGTCCCGCGCAGCGCGCGCACCGCGGCGCGCAGGTCCGCCAAGGCGGTCGTCGTGGCCGTCCGGACGAGCTCGAGCTCGGCCCGCGCGGTCGCGAGCGCGTCCGACTGTGCGGCACCGACGGCGTCCACGTCGTCGAGTGCCTCGCGGGCGACGTTCGCGTGCAGCGAGACGACGGCGAGGTGGTGCCCGACGACGTCGTGCAGGTCGCGGGCGACGGCCTCCCGGTCGTGCGCGAGCCGGTCGGCGGCCTCGAGCTGGAGCGTCTGCTCGCGCAGCGCGTCCGCGTGGCGCCGCTGCTCGTCGCGCTGCCGGCGGGTGAACGACCCGTGCCCGAGGGCGATCGCCGCGGCCATGAGCGCCACGGTCGTCGCCAGCTCGTAGCCGATGACGTACCGGACGTCGTCGCCCTCGGCGAGCCGGAAGTACGTCGAGGTGACGACGAGCGCCGCCGCGACCCCGACGGCCCAGCCGAGCCGGCCCGCGACGGCCGCCGAGTACAGGGCGACCGAGACGGGCAGGGCGAGGCCGATCGCGGGCAGGTCCAGCGTGTAGTAGGCGCAGATGACGAGCGCGGTCGCGACGAGGACCCCGACGGGGAAGCGGCGCCGGCCGAGCACGAGCAGCCCCAGCACAAGGGCGATCGGGTACGCGACCCACGGGTCGGCCCGCGTGCCCCCGACGTCGGCGGCTATGGCGAACGCGACGACGTCGAACACCGCGAACCCCAGCAGGGCGTCGACGAGCCACGGCGGGGGCGACGAGCGCGACGGCCGGGTCGCGGGAGGCGACCCGGCGGGCCGGTCGTGCGGGAGATCGCGAGACGTCACGACCACCGAGTCTAGGAAGACACACCCTGACGCGCGTCCGTCGTGGGGCGGGTCCAGGTCAGGGGTCGGCTACGTCGAGACGCGTACGCCCGGGGCGCGGGACGACGCATCGCGTCACGCGCCGGGGCGGACGCGGCGCCGCACCGCCGCTCCCTAGCGTCGACGTCATGAACCCGACTCCCGGACCCGCACCCCACCGCCCGGTCCCGCCCGGCCCGCCGCGCCCCACGCTCGGCGAGACGGTCCGCTCGCTGAGCTGGCCGCTCGTCCTCGGGCTCGGCGCGCTCGCGCTCGTCCGACCGCTCCTGAGCGTCACCGGCCTCGACGACGCGATCGGACGGCCCGCGGCGCCCCTGCTCGCGACCCTCGTGCTCACGATCCTGTGGGTCGGCGCGATCGTCGTCGCCCGCCCGGCGCACCCGCTCGCGACCGGCGTGGCCGTCGGGCTCGCCTACGGTGTCCTCGCGCTGATCCTCAGCGCCCTGCTGTCGCCGATCCTCACCGGCGAGCTCCAGGGCCCCGTCGCGCACCCCGTCGCGATCGTTCCGATGCTGCTCACCAACGCGGCCTGGGGCGCGTTCGCGGGAGCCATGGCGCTCGGTCTCCTCGCGGCCCGACGTCGTTGAGACCCCACCAGCCGACGTCTCGCCGCGCCACCCCGCTTCCCCGACTCCGAGACCGCCCCGTCCCTGGCACCACCCCGAGCCGCGGCCGCGCGCGCTCGGGGTCGGCTCCGGGCATGCGTACGCTGCCGAGCGGACGCGCCCGGCACCGCCCGGTACCTAGCGTCGACAGCGTCGCCCGCACCGCCGGGCCGCCGTCGAACCGCACCCGCCGCCCGCCGTCGTCCACCCTGGAGAAGACCCGATGACGACCACGCACACCACCCCGCCGCCCGCCGTCCCCCCGACCTCCGGGGCACCCGGCGGACCGCCCGGACGTCGCCCACGACGGCGGCGTGGCCCGCTCGTCCGCGTCCTCCTCGTGCTCGGGCTCGTCGTCGTCCTGCTCGTCGGGGCCGTCGCAGTGGTCGTGGGCGTCGCGTGGGCGCGCGCCGCGACGAGCACGGCGGGAGCCGTGGAGTTCACGCGGCCGCTCGCCGTCCCGCCGCTCGCGGAGTCGCGCGTGGAGGACGGCGTGCGCGTCTTCGAGCTCGAGGCGCGCGAGGGCGTCGCCGACCTCGGCGCGTCCGCCCCCACTCCGACGATCGGGCTGAACGGCGACTACCTGGGGCCCACCTTGCGGGCCGCGCGCGGGGAGCGCGTGCGCGTCGACGTGACTAACGCTCTCGACGAGACGACGACGCTCCACTGGCACGGCATGCACCTGCCGCCCGCGATGGACGGCGGCCCCCACCAGATGGTCGAGCCGGGCGAAACGTGGTCGCCCACGTGGACGATCGACCAGCCCGCCGCGACGCTCTGGTACCACCCGCACCTGCACGGGCAGACCGCGAGCCAGGTGTACCGCGGGCTAGCGGGGATGTTCCTCCTCGACGACCCTGCCGCCGCCGACGGCCTGGCCGCCGACCTGCCGCACGAGTACGGCGTCGACGACGTCCCCGTCATCCTCCAGGACAAGAGCTTCCACGCCGACGGGCGGCTCGACGACGCCGTCTCCTTCTTCTCGCCGGTCGGCCCGCTCGGTGGCACGGTGCTCGTCAACGGCACCCCGGGGCCCTACCTCGACGTCGCGACCGAGCGCGTCCGTCTGCGCCTGCTCAACGGCTCCGACTCACGCGTCTACGACGTCGGCCTCGCCGACGGCGGCACGGTCCAGCTCATCGGGACCGACGGTGGGCTGCTCCCCGCTCCGCAGTTGGTCGAGCGCGTGCGCCTCTCCCCGGGCGATCGGGCGGAGGTCGTCGTGACCATGACCCCGGGGCAGCGCGCGGTCCTGCGCAGCTTCCCGCCCGAGCTGGGCGTCAACCCGATGTTCGAGCGCTTCTCGGGCGGCGAGGACACCCTCGACCTCCTCGAGCTCCGCGCGGCCGGCACGCTCGAGCCGAGCCCCGACATCCCGGGCACGCTCGGCGCCGCCGACCCCGCGGACGCGCTCGACGAGTCCGACGCCGTGCGCACCCGCCGCTTCCAGCTCGCCGGTACCGCGATCAACGGGCGCTCCATGGACATGGCGCGGATCGACGAGGTCGTCACGGTCGGCGAGACCGAGGTGTGGGAGGTCACCGGGCTCGACGACACCCCGCACAACTTCCACGTGCACGACGTCCGGTTCCGCGTCCTCGACGTCGCAGGACAGCGGCCCGGGCCGGACCTCGCCGGGTGGCAGGACACGGTCTACGTCCAGCCGGGGCACGTGACGCGCCTGCTCGTCCGGTTCGACGCCGCCGAGGGCACGACCGATCCGACCACCCCGTACATGTTCCACTGCCACCTCCTCACGCACGAGGACCGCGGCATGATGGGCCAGCTCGTCGTCGTCGCCCCGGGCGAGCAGGCGCCGTCCCGTATCGACGTCCCCGACGGCGGCACCCATCAGGAGCACGACGCCGACGCGCTCCCGGGCGACGGCACCGGCCCCCGCCACACCCTCGCACGGGACGGGAAGCACGACCCTGACCACTGACCCGTCGAGGTAGAGCCGTGGTTGTGCGAGGTAGAGCCGTGGTTGTGCGAGGTAGAGCCGTGGTCACCCTGCCCGACGGCGTGTGGTCGCCCTGGGTGGTCGTGGTGGGTGGTGGTGCCGCGTCTACCATCCGCCGTTCTTTCCTCGCGGCTCCCGCCAAGCCCGCCACGACGCGGCACCACCACCCACCCCGCCCGGCGTCGTCTTGCCTCGGTCTGTGCTCGCCCCGGGTGGCTGCCCGCGGGACCGTCGATCTCGCGACTTGCGCTTCGCGGTCCACTTCTCTCGCGTCGCTCAGCGGCGCTCACGGCTGCACCGTGGTGCCGCGCCCTGGCGGCGCGCAGGTGATCTTGACGCGTCTCGTGCGTCTCGTGCGTCTGGTGCGTTCGGGTGCTTGCCCGATCCGCGCCGCTCACCGCCCGGGTTCAGCCCGGGCGACCCGACGGCCCTCGGCGGGGCCGACCACCTCGGATGGTGACCCAGCCGCAATGGTGGCCCCGACCGCGACGGGCGACCGGCCGCCGTCGGACACGACCACGGCTCTACCCGACCGGGCAGCGTTCTGCTTCGGTGGACCACGGCTCTACTTCGCGTGACCAGGGCTCTATCTCGCGTGACCAGGGCTCTACCTCGCGTGACCACGGCTCTATCTCGCGTGACCAGGGCTCTATCTCGCGTGACCAGGGATCTACCTCAGCCCACCGGGGTCCTCGCTCGGCGTGTCCGGCATACGGGCGGTGGGGCGGGGCGGTCCGCACGCCCGACGGCGACGGGTAGCGTGTCGCTCATGACCGCTCCGCACCCGGACTTCCTGGCCAGCGCCCCCGCGGCGACCGACGCGACCCCCGGCGCGGTGCCGCGCGCCGAGGACGAGGTCGTGCGGATCTGCCGCGAGCTGCTGCGGATCGACACGTCGAACTTCGGCGACGGGTCGGGCCCGGGGGAGCGGGCCGCCGCGGAGTACGTCATGGGGCTGCTGCACGAGGTCGGGCTCGAGCCGGAGCTGTTCGAGTCGGAGCCCGGCCGGGCGAGCGTCGTCGTGCGGCTCGAGGGCGCGGACCCGACGCGACCGGCGCTCGTGCTCCACGGCCACCTCGACGTCGTCCCCGCGCAGGCGCAGGACTGGTCGGTGGACCCGTTCGCGGGCGAGGAGATCGACGGCCTGCTGTGGGGGCGCGGCGCCGTCGACATGAAGGACATGGACGCGATGATCCTCGCGGTCGTGCGCCAGATGGTGCGCGAGGGTCGCAAGCCCGCGCGCGACGTCGTCGTCGCGTTCTTCGCGGACGAGGAGGCGGGCGGCGCCTACGGGGCGCGCTACGCCGTCGACCACCGGCCCGAGCTGTTCGAGGGCGCGACCGAGGCGATCAGCGAGGTCGGCGGGTTCTCGGTCGAGGTCGGGGGGCGGCGGGCCTACCTGCTCCAGACGGCGGAGAAGGGCATCGCCTGGCTGCGCCTCGTCGCGGAGGGCCGCGCCGGGCACGGGTCGCAGGTGAACGACGACAACGCGGTGACGCGGCTCGCCGAGGCGGTCGCGCGCATCGGGACGCACCACTGGCCGAACACGCTCACGCCGACGGTCGACAAGCTGCTGCGCGGCGTCGCGGACCTCACGGGCCTGCGGTACGACCCCGAGGACTCCCGGTCGATCGAGGCCCTCGTGGCCGCGCTGGGCCCGGCGTCGCGGTTCGTCGGCGCCACGGTGCGGCACACGTCGAACCCGACGCAGCTCTCCGCGGGCTACAAGGCGAACGTCATCCCCGGCCGCGCCGAGGCGGCGATCGACGCGCGCCTCCTGCCGGGCCACGAGGAGGACGGGTTCGCGACGCTCCGCGCGCTCGCGGGCGAGCACGTGCGGGTCGAGGAGATCCACCGCGACATCGCGCTCGAGGTGCCGTTCGAGGGCGACCTGGTGGACGCCATGGTGGACTCGCTGCTCGCGGAGGACCCGGAGGCGACGGTGCTGCCGTACACGCTGTCGGGCGGCACGGACAACAAGTCGCTCGCCCGCCTCGGGATCACGGGCTACGGCTTCGCGCCGCTGCGCCTGCCCGCCGACCTCGACTTCTCCGGCATGTTCCACGGCGTCGACGAGCGCGTGCCCGTCGACTCGCTGCGGTTCGGCGTGCGCGTCCTGGACCGGCTCCTGCGCACCTGCTGACCGACGGGCGTCGCGCGCTCAGGTCTCGCCGAGCAGCGCCCGGACGGAGGAGCGCAGCTGCGCGCGGTACCCGCCGCCGAACAGCACCGCGTGCACCGCGACCGGGTACACCTGGTGCAGCGCGACGCGGTGGCGCCACCCGCGCGCGAGCGGGTGCGCGGCGTCGTACGCGGCGAGGATGTCGTCGAGGAACGGCGCGCCGAACAGCGCGAGCATCGCGAGGTCGGCCTCGCGGTGCCCGCCGTGGGCGGCCGGGTCGATGAGCACCGCCTCGACCGCGCCCGCCGAGCCGCCCGTGCGGTCGTCCGGCCCGCCGCCCCGGCCTGGCGCCCACAGCACGTTGCCCGACCAGAGGTCGCCGTGCACGCGCGCCGGCGCGTCGTCGAGCGCCGGGCGGGCGAGGTCGGGCAGGCGCTCGACGAGGCGGTCGAGGAGCCGCGCGTCCTCGGCGTCGAGCGCGCCCCGGTCGCGGCCCTGCCGCGCGACCGGCAGGAGGCGCGCCTCGGCGTAGAAGGTCGGCCAGTCCGGCCACGCACCGGTGGGCAGCGGCAGCGGGTCGTCGAGCGGGCCGAAGAACGCCTCGTCCGACCACCCGGGCGGGGCCGAGCCCCAGGCCGGCGCCCCGGCGTCGTGCACGACGGCGAGCGCACGCCCGAACGCGCGGGCCGCCTCGCGGGTCGGCGCGGTCGTCGGCACACGCTCCAGGTCGAGGTGGTCGGCGCCGACGTCGAGCACGCGGGCGACGCGCGGCCCGCCCGGAACGGCGAGCCACGCCAGCCCGGCGGCCTCGCAGCGGAAGAACCCCGCCGGGGCCACGGCGGGGTTCTTCGTGAAGACGGCCGGCGCCGCCTCGTGCTCGCCGCTCACCGGGCCGCTCTCACCGGATCGTGCTCGTGCTCACAGCGTCGAGCTGACCCGGATGATCTTGCGCCGCAGCCAGACCCGGCGCTCGCCCCCGACGTACAGCCGGGTGCGGGCCAGCTCCCAGCGCCCGTACTCCGCCTCGTCGGTGAGGAGCCTGCTCGCGTCCGACCGGCTCGTGGAGCGGTCGATCGTCAGGACGCGGTACTCGTACTGCCCGCCGTGCGCGGCCCATCCGGACCTCCGGCGTGACGTCGGCCTCTCCTCCACGTGCCACCGTCCTCTCTCGCCTGTCTCGGTCGCGGGCCGGGTGGTGGGACCGACCCGGCCAACGAGTGCCATTGTGCCCCTCTCGGCGCTACCGTCAGGGTATGACCGCTGACCCGCGTGCCGCGCTCGACCGGTTCATCGCCGCGCTCGAAGCCCACTACAACGCCGTCGCCGCACGTCGCGGGGAGGACGACCCCGCGGTCGACGACGCCTACTACGTCCTCGGGGACGCCTTCGAGGTGTACGACGAGGCGCTGGGACAGGTGCACGGGGAGGCGACGCCGTTCTACCTCGCGGAGGAGGACGACGACGAGGACGACGAGGACGACGACGCGGAGGAGGACGACGACCTCGACGACACGCTCGACGACGACGTCCTCTCCGGCGAGCTCGAGACCGACGGCGCGCGCTGAGCCGCCCGAGGTCGCCGAGGGAGGGGCGGGGTCACCACCGCTCGGGGTAGCCGACGTCGAGCGCGCTCACGTCGTCGAGCGCGGCGCGCACGGCGTCGGGCAGCACGAGGTCGGTCGCGGCGAGCGACGTGCGCAGCTGTGCCGGGGTGCGCGCACCGACGACCGCGCTCGCGACGGCGGGGCGCCCCAGGAGCCAGGACAGCGCGACGTCGAGCGGCGCGCGGCCCAGGCCCTCCGCGGCGGTGACGACGGCCTCGACGATCCCCGACGACGCGTGGTCGAGGTACGGCTCGACGAACGCGGCGAGGTGCGGGGACGCGCCGCGCGAGTCGGCGGGGAGCGAGCGCCGGTACTTGCCGGTGAGGACGCCGCGCCCGAGCGGGGACCACGCGAGCAGGCCCAGGCCCAGCGACTCGGCGGCCGGGACGACCTCGCGCTCGGCACCGCGCTGGAGCAGCGAGTACTCGAGCTGGACGGCGGCGAGGCCGACGTCGTCGGTCCCGCCGAGGAGGGTCGCGGCCCGCGCCGTCGCCCATCCCGGGTGGTTGGACAGCCCGACGTAGCGCGCGCGCCCGGAGGTCACCGCGTGGCGCAGCGCCGACAGCGTCTCGGTGAACGGCGTGCGCGGGTCGGGCGCGTGCACGAGGAACAGGTCGACGTGGTCGGTGCCCAGGCGCGCGAGCGAGTCGTCGAGCGAGTCGAGGAGCGCGCCGCGGGACGCGTCGACCACGGGGCCCGACGGCGTGTGGCGCACCCCCGCCTTGGTGCAGAGCAGGACGTCTCGCCGGTCGACCTTCGCCCCGAGCAGCGACCCGAGGAGCGACTCGGCGTCGCCGTCGGCGTAGGAGGCGGCCGTGTCCACGAGGGTGCCGCCGGCGTCCACGAAGTCCCGCAGCTGCTCGGCCGCGTCGAGCTCGTCCGTGTCCCGGGCCCACGTCATGGTGCCGAGCCCGAGCTCGGACACGCGCAGGCCGGTGCTGCCGAGGTGGCGGTTCTCCATGGTTGCCGAGGGTACCGGCGGGGGCCCGCGGGCGACCGTCGGGGCGCGCGGTCGGGCGTCGGGTCTGCCCAGGTTCACCCGCTCGGTCGCGGGCCTGCACGTGCGCGGCTGCCGCGCCCCGAGCGGGTATCGTGACCGCTCGTGAACGCGTGGGAAGCCGTCCTCCTCGGCCTCGTCCAGGGCCTGACCGAGTTCCTCCCGATCTCGTCGAGCGCCCACCTGCGCATCGTCGGCGAGCTGATCGGGTCGCAGGACCCGGGTGCCGCCTTCACGGCGATCACGCAGATCGGGACCGAGACGGCGGTGCTGCTGTACTTCCGGCGGGACATCGCGCGCATCTGCGCCGCGTGGTGGCGCTCGGTGCGCGGCGACCACGGCACGGACTGGCGGGCGCGGCTCGGCCGGCACGACCACGACGCCGCGATGGCCTGGTACATCGCGCTCGGCTCGGTGCCCATCGTGCTGCTCGGCCTGCTGTTCCAGGACGCGATCGAGAACACGTTCCGCAACCTCTACCTCACGGCGCTCATGCTCGCGGTGTTCGCGCTCCTGCTCGGCTGGGCCGACCGCATCGGCGCCAAGCGGCGCACGCTGCGCGAGCTCTCGGCCGGGCAGGCGGTCGCGTTCGGCTTCGCGCAGGCGCTCGCGCTCGTCCCCGGCGTCTCGCGCTCGGGCGGCACGATCACCGCCGGCCTGCTCATGGGCTTCACGCGCGAGGCGGCGGCGCGCTACTCGTTCCTCCTCGCGATCCCGGCCGTCATGGGCTCGGGCTTCTACCAGCTCTTCAAGTCCGCGGACGAGCCGGCCCCCGGGGCCCCCGGCGCCGGGGCGACCCTCATCGCGACGCTCGTCGCGTTCGTCGTCGGGTACTTCGTCATCATCGCGTTCCTCAAGATCGTCTCGACCTTCAGCTACACGCCGTTCGTGGTCTACCGCCTCGTGCTCGCGGCGCTCGTCGTGCTGCTCCTGCTCGTGGGCGTGCTGGAGCCGGGCGGGACGGCCGTCTCGACGCCGTGACCCTCTCGGGCCGCGGTCAGAGCCAGCCGACGCGCTTGAAGACGCGGTAGAGCAGGACGCAGCCGCCCGCCATGAGGGCGAGCGCGAACGGGTAGCCGAACGCCCAGTGCAGCTCCGGCATGTTGCGGAAGTTCATCCCGTACACGCCCGCGACGATCGTCGGGTACACGAGGATCGCCGCCCACGCCGAGATCTTGCGCATGTCCTCGTTCTGCCGCACCGAGACCTGGGTCATGTGGACCTGGAGCATGTCCGAGAGCAGGTCGTCGTGCGCGTCGAGGTGCCGGTCGATCCGTTCGACCGTCGTCACGACGCGCTCGAGCATGCGCCGGTTCACCCCGAGGTGGTCGGGGACGTCCGGGTCGAGCAGCTCGGGCAGCTCCGCCGTGACGGGCATCAGGGCGCGCCGCGCCTCGGTGATCTCGCGCTTGAGGTCGTAGATGCGCTCGACCGGGTCCTCGCGCTGCTGGTCGAACACCACGCGCTCGGTGTCGGCGACGGCGTCGCCCAGGCCCAGCTCGACCTGCGAGGCGCCGCCGACGATGGCGAGGACCGCGGCGGAGACGATCCGCTGGACGGGCGAGCCGTGGGGGTCGCCGGGCGCGGCGACCTTGTCGAGCATGATCGCGTGCACGTCCGCGTCGCCCTCCTCGGCGGTGAGGACGAGGCCCGGGCCGAGCAGCGCGGCGAACTGGCCCGTGTGCACCTGGCGGTCCGACTCGGTGAACCATGCCGTCGGGGTCACCAGGAGGAGCCAGTCCGCCGCGACGCGGCGCACGTGCGCCAAGGGGTGGCGGTTGTGCCGCGCGAGGTCCTGCCGCGTCGGGCCCACCCCGGTCGTGACCTGGGCCGCGGCGTCGAGCACGGCGTCGAGGTCCTCCAGACGCGCCCAGGTCACCGTGGCGCGGGCGGCGTGCCGGTCGCCAGGCGTGTCCAGGGTGCCGGGATCGGCCGGGTGCACGCCGTCGGCGCCGGGCTCGACCGTCCACGCCGCGACGGCGCGCACGGTCGGTCGTCGGGGCGCGGGGGCGGGCGCGCCGTCGGGCGGGGTGCCCGTCCGCGGCTCGGTGGGGTTCGTCACGTCCGCATTGTCCCGCGCCCCGCACGGACCTGCCCGGTCGCCGTCGGGCGCGGCGCCGCGCCTCGCCCGCGTGCCGGACGGCGGTCCGACGGCGGCGCCCCGGCGGCTAAGGTTGACGCGTGCACAGCTGGCCCGCCCCGCAGATCCCCGAGCTCCCCGGACGAGGCCTCCCGGTCCGGGTGCACGACTCGTCGACCCGTGAGCTCGTCGTCGCCGCCGCCGCGGGCGAGGACGCCACCCTGTACGTGTGCGGCATCACGCCCTACGACGCGACGCACATCGGCCACGCGGCCACCTACGTCGCGTTCGACCTGCTCGTGCGCGCGTGGACGGACGCCGGGCACCGCGTGCGCTACGCGTCGAACGTCACCGACGTCGACGACCCGCTGCTGGAGCGTGCCGCCGCGACCGGCGTCGACTGGCGCGCGCTCGCCGTCGAGCAGACCGCGCTGTTCGCCGAGGACATGACGGCGCTCGGTGTCGTCCCGCCCGACGTCTACGAGGGCGCGGTGGAGACGATCCCCGCCGTCGTGGACGCGGTGACCCAGCTCCTCGACGCGGGCCTCGCGTACCGCGTCCCGGTCGAGCCCGGTGCCGGCGGCACGGACCCCGGGCTGGGCGACGTCTACGCCGACCTCTCTGCCGACCGCGCGTTCGGCTCGGTCTCACGCCTCGCGCGCGACGTCATGGAGCACCTCTTCGCCGAGCGCGGCGGCGACCCCGACCGCGAGGGCAAGAAGGACGCGCTCGACCCGCTGCTGTGGCGCCGCGAGCGCCCGGGCGAGCCCGCGTGGGACGGCGGCGCGCTCGGCACCGGCCGCCCCGGCTGGCACGTGGAGTGCGCGGTCATCTCGCGCGACGGGCTCGGCCTGCCGTTCGACGTGCAGGGCGGGGGAGCCGACCTGCTGTTCCCGCACCACGAGATGTCGTCGTCGCACGACCGCATGCTCGCGGGCGGCGGTGCGCCCCGCGCGCACGTGCACGCCGGACTCGTCGCGTACGAGGGCGAGAAGATGAGCAAGTCGCGCGGCAACCTCGTGCTCGTGTCGAACCTGCGGGCCACGGGCGTCGACCCGATGGCGATCCGCCTCGCGCTGCTCGCGCACCACTACCGCGGCGAGTGGGAGTGGACCGACGACGACCTGCCCGCGGGGGTGCGACGTCTCGAGACGTGGCGCGACGCCGTGTCCGGCAACGGTGGCCCGGACGCGACCGCGACGCTCGCGGCCGTGCGCGCCGCGCTCGCCGACGACCTCGACGCCCCGACGGCCCTCGCCGCCGTGGACGCCTGGGCCGCGGAGTCGCTGCGCCCCGGTCGTGACACGTCGCACGACGAGGAGGGCGCCCCGGGCGTCGTCGCGCGCGCGGTGAACGCCCTGCTGGGCGTCCGGCTCTGACGAGCAGCCCCGCGCTGACACCGCCGCCCGCGACGCGGGCCGTGCGTCAGACGGTCGGGCCCTTGCCCGGGTTGCCGCGGTCGCGGCGGCGCAGGTAGCGCTCGAACTCGCGCGCGATGGCCTCGCCGCTCGCCTCGGGGAGCTCGGCCGTGTCCTTCGCCTCCTCGAGCTGCTGGACGTACTCCGCGATCTCCGCGTCCTCCGCGGCGAGCTCGTCGACGCCGTGCTGCCACGCCTCGGCGTCCTCGGGCAGGTCGCCCAGCGGGATCGGCTCGGACAGCAGCTCCTCGATGCGCGCGAGGATCGCGAGCGTCGCCTTGGGCGACGGCGGGTGCGCCACGTAGTGCGGCACGGCCGCCCAGAGCGACACCGACTGCATCCCGCGCTCGGCCGCGGCGTGCTGGAGGACGCCGACGATGCCCGTCGGTCCCTCGTACGTGCTCGGCTCGACGTCGAGCACGGCCTGCAGGCCCACGCTCTCCGACGTCGCCGTCATGGGGATGGGCCGCGTGTGCGGCACGTCCGCGAGCAGCGCGCCGAGCGTCACGACCGTGCGCACGCCGTGCTCCTCCGCGACGTCGAGCAGCTCGCGGCAGTACCGGCGCCAGCGCATGGACGGCTCGATGCCGTGCACGAGCACCACGCGGCGACCCGTCGGCGAGAGGACCGCCGACGCGATCGTCGTCGTGGGCCACGTGATCTCGCGGCGGCCGTCGTCGTCGGTCGTGACGACCGGGCGGTTCACCTGGAAGTCGTGGTACTCCTCCGGGTCCAGCTCGTCGACGTCCTCGGCGCCCCACACCTCGTGCAGGTGCTGGAGGGCGGCCGTGGCGGCGCTCCCGGCGTCGTTCCAGCCCTCGAACGCCGCGATCATCACGGTCTGGCGGGTGCCCTCGGTCGCGTTCTCGGTCATCACCCCAGCCTATGCGGCCGGGCCCGACGGCGTCGGGGCGGGTTCGCGCCCGGCGTAGCCGCCTCAGCCGCAGTCGAGCGCCGGGTAGGCGACGTCGTCCGACGACGACCGCCCGTCTCCCGTGGCCGTCACCCGCGCGCTGCCCGCGTCGAGCGTGTCCGAGCGCGCCGAGAACGACTGGTACGCGGACGCGCCGGGCGCGACGCCCGCCACGGTGCGCTCGCCGAACGGCGTGCTCAGCGTGACGTCCGTGGGCACCGCGCCGTCGTTCGTCGCGCGGACCGCGACGTACGCCCGCCCGGCCAGGCACCGCGGGACGGCGGTCGCGGAGACGTCGGGGCCGTCGAGTGCGGCGGACAGCGCGAGGACGCCGAGCACGGCCGTGGTCGAGCGCACGACGCTCGCCGACGCGCCGGCGTCCTCGATCGCCGTGGAGCCGAGAGCGAGCGCCTCCTGGACCAGGGTCTGCGCCGCGTCCCAGTCACGCCGGTCCGCGGCCTCGAGCGCGCGCCGCATCCGGACCTGGACCTGCGCCCCGGCCTCCGGCTCGACCGTGCCCGCGGCGACGCGCTCGTCGACGAGGTCGACGACGTCGGTGTACCAGGAGGGGTCGGCCGCGACGTCGGCACCCACGAAGCCCGCCTCCACCGCGGCACGGGTCGACGCGACGACGGCGTCGCGGTAGTCCTCGGCGTCCGGGTACCAGGCCGCGAGCGTGGCGTCGTCCACCGGGCGCGAGCCGCCGTCGAGGAAGCAGAACCCGGGCCCGGCGTTGGCGCCGGAGTTGATCCGCGTCGGGACGTCCTGCTGCGCGAGCCGGACGCCGCCCAGGCCCAGGCCGCGCTCGTCGCGCACCACCTGGCGCGGCGCCTGGTCGGACAGCGTGATGGGGACCGCCGACGGCGGGGTGGTCCCGTCCGCGACCCACGCGGCCACGTGGTCGTACACCGACGCCTGGACCAGGTGCTGGGGCACGCGGGAGCCGGACGGCTCCTCGCACGTCTGCGGCGTCCCGGGGTAGCCGCCGGGCGCGGAGCCGACGTCGCGGATCCGCAGCCGCCCGTAGTCGGTGATGAGCTTCCAGTCGCCGTGCGACGCGCCCGCGACCTCCCACGTGCGCCGCACGTCGGTGTCGGGCTGGCGCTGCGCCGCCCCGAGGAGGTCGATCGCGACGTCGGTCTCGCTGTTGATCTTGAACACCGGCGTCTCGAGGTCGTCGCGCAGCAGCCCGCCCCCGCCGTGCAGCACGACGGCGTCGACGACCCCCGCGAGCGGGTCGACCGAGTTCACGTACGACCACAGCCGCCCCGCCGACTGCGAGTGCCCGGTCGCGACCACGCGCTCCGCCTCGAGCGGACCGAGCGGCGCCGTGCCCGCGGGGTCGCGCACCGCGGCCACGGCCTGGCTGAAGACGTCCCACGAGAGGGTGTCGTCGGTCACGGTGCCGCCGTCGGTGAGGTCGAGCGTGCCGTAGCGCTCGGGGCTCCAGGCCCGCAGGCCGGTGGGGGAGTGCACGCCCGCCCGCTGCGCCGACACCCCGACCCACGCGTAGCCCTCGCGCACCAGGTGCTCGTGCGTCTGGAACCAGTCGACCTCCTGGTCCCACTGGTTCGAGACGTTGTACCACTCGGCGATCACCGTGCCGTTGAACGTCGCGGGGTCGACGGGCCGGCGCACCACGACGCGCGTGCGGAACGCGTGACCGGTGCTGAGGACCGTCGCGTCCGTCACGCCGTCCGCCTGGTAGCGGGTCGCCTCGCCCTCGACGAAGAACTCCTCCTCGACGTAGCCGCGCGCGGCCAGGTCGTAGTCCGTCGCGAGGAAGGGATACCCGTGGGCAGGGTCGCCGGGCGCCGTCGTCGTGGGCACGGGGCCGGTCACCACGGGGTCGGGGACGGCGGCGTTCGCGGGGAGCGTGGTCCCGGCGAGCACGAGCACCCCGGCGAGGGCGAGCGCGAGCGGGCGGCGGACGGGGGGTGCGGACATGGCGACTCCTTCGTCGGGCCCGACGGCGGTGGCGGGCGCTCAGCAGCCTAGGGAAGCCGCACGCTTCTGTCGACCGGCGCGCGGGTTCGGGATCGGCGTCGCCAGAAGCCGTCGCGCGCCACCGCACGCCGTGACTCCGGCGCGCGCTCGCGGCGGAGCCGCCCGGTTAGGGTCGAGGGTGCAGGGGTACGTCGTACGACCGTTGATGGAGACCGCTTTGCCTTCTCGTCCTGACAGCACGTCCGCAGGTCAGCGCTCTGCCGAGCGTCCCGAGGTCCCCGCGTTGCCCGAGGCCGTCCTGTGGGACATGGACGGGACGCTCGTCGACACCGAGCCCTACTGGATCGCGGCGGAGCACGAGCTCGTCGCCGCGCACGGCGGTACGTGGACGCACGAGGACGCGATGTCGCTCGTCGGGAACCCGTTGCGCGAGTCGGCGCGCATCCTGCGCGAGCGCGGCGGTGTCGACCTGCCGGTGGACGAGATCGTCGCGTTCCTCATCGGGCGCGTGATCGAGCAGGTGCGCGTCGAGGTGCCGTGGCAGCCCGGCGCGCGCGAGCTCCTCACGGCGCTGCGCGAGGCGGGCGTGCCGTGCGCGCTCGTCACGATGTCCTACCGCGAGCTCGCCCAGCCCGTCGCCGAGATGGCGCCGCCGGACGCGTTCCAGGTGCTGGTCTGCGGCGACGAGGTCGAGCGCGGCAAGCCCGACCCGGAGCCCTACCTCCTCGCCGCGCAGCGCCTCGGCGTCGACGTCACGCGCTGCGTCGCGATCGAGGACTCGCCCGCGGGGATCGCCTCGGCCCGCGCCGCGGGGGCCGCGACCCTGGGCGTCGAGGCCGTGGTCCCGGTGCTCCCGGCGCCGGGCCTGAGCCGGACGCCGTCGCTCGAGCTCGTCGACGTCGCGCTCCTGTCGCGTCTCGTCGCGGGCGACGTCGTCGACCTCATGGAGGACGACGCCGCCTGAGGCGCCCGGACGGCCTGCCCGACGGTGCGCGGGCCGTCGGGACGGAGCCGCCGAGCGCATAGGCTCTCAGGGTGGACGGACCCGAACCTCGAGCACCCCGCACGCCCGCACCGGCAGGCCCGCGCACGAAGGGCTGGGTGATCGGCCGCGTCGTCGGCGCACCGGTGATCCTCACACCGTCGTGGTTCCTCGCCGCGGCGATCCTCACGGTCCTGTTCGCGCCGACGGTGCAGCGGCTCGCCCCGCACCTCGGCCCCGAGATCTACCTCGTGTCGTTCGCGTTCGTGCTGCTGCTGTTCGCGTCCGTCTTCCTGCACGAGGTCGCGCACGCGCTCGTCGCGCGCGCCCGGGGCCAGCACGTGACCGAGCTCGCGGTGACGCTCTGGGGCGGCCACACGGCGTACTCCGGGACGTCGGCGCGCCCGCTCGACGGCTTCCTCATCTCGGTCGTCGGCCCGCTGACCAACCTGGCGCTCGCGGTCGTGTTCTGGGTGACCTTCCAGGCGCAGCCGACCTTCTCCGTGCCCGCCCTCCTGCTGTACGCGGGCGCGTTCTCCAACGCGTTCGTCGGGTTCTTCAACCTCCTGCCCGGCCTCCCGCTCGACGGCGGCCAGATCCTCGAGTCCGCCGTGTGGGCCGCGACGGGGTCGCGGACGAAGGGCACGGTCGCAGCGGGATGGGTCGGGCGCGCGGTCGCCGTCGGGGTCGTCGCGTGGGCGCTCATCTGGCCGCTGGCCTACGGCGGACGGCCGGACCTGTGGACCGTCGCCTGGGCGGCGCTGATCGGGGCGTTCCTGTGGAGCGGCGCGGGGCAGGCCATCACCGTCGGGCGCACCCGCGAGGCGGTGTCCGGGCTCACCGTCCGCAGCCTCGCGCGCCCCGCGGTCGCCGTGCCGTCCACGGCGACGGTCGGCGCGGTCGGGCGCTCGGTGGCGCTCGCGGGCGGCCCGCACGTGGTGGCCGTCCTGGTGGACGGCGCAGGCCGGCCCCTCGGGTACGTGGACCCCGCCGCGGCCGCGGCCGTGCCGCCCGACGCCGCCGAGACGACCCCGGTCGGCGCCGTCGCCGTGCCCCTGCCCGGGGCCGCGACGATCGACGCCCACAGCGCGGGGCAGGACATGCTCGCCGAGCTCTCGCGCGTCGGGCGGGACGCGGCGGTCGTCGTCGTGACCGACGGCGGCCGCGTCGTCGGCGCGCTCGAGGTCGCCCGGGTCGTCGCGGCGCTGCGGGACGCCCGGCGCGGGCGGTGACCGGCGCGTCGTCCGCGCGCACGACCGACCGGCGTCGGGCGCGGGGCGGGCGGCCCGTAGGATGGTCGCCCGTGACCTCCGAGCCCGCCACCACGCCCGGCCACCCGACCCCGCAGCCCGGTGGGGACGGCGCAGCCGCCCCCGCGCACGGCGCGTCCGACCGCCCCGGTGCGACGGGCGCGGACGAGCGCCGCGGCCCGCTCCGCGTGGGGGACAAGGTCCAGCTCACGGACCCGCGCGGTCGCCTGCACACCATCACGCTCGCGCCGGGCGCGACGTTCCACACGCACAAGGGCTACCTGCGGCACGACGACCTCATCGGCCGCCCCGAGGGCAGCGTCGTGCGCAACACCGCCGAGATCGAGTACCTCGCGATGCGTCCGCTCCTCGCGGACTACGTGCTCTCGATGCCCCGCGGCGCGGCGGTCGTCTACCCGAAGGACGCCGGCCAGATCGTCGCGATGGCGGACATCTTCCCGGGCGCGCGCGTCGTCGAGGCGGGCGTCGGGTCGGGCGCGCTGACGATGTCGCTGCTGCGCGCCGTCGGCGACGCGGGCGAGCTCCACTCGATCGAGCGGCGCGAGGACTTCGCCGCGATCGCGCGCGGCAACGTCGAGACGTTCTTCGGTGGCGAGCACCCGGCCTGGACGCTCTCCGTGGGCGACCTCGCCGACGTGCTCCCGACCGTCGCCGAGGACGGCACGGTCGACCGCGTCGTGCTCGACATGCTCGCGCCCTGGGAGAACCTCGACGTCGTCGCGCGCGCGCTCGTGCCCGGCGGCGTCCTCGTGTGCTACGTCGCCACGACGACCCAGCTCTCACGCCTCGCGGAGGACCTGCGGGCCGACGGCCGCTACGCGGAGCCCGTCGCGTGGGAGTCGATGGTGCGGGGCTGGCACCTCGAGGGTCTCGCGGTGCGGCCGCAGCACCGCATGATCGGGCACACCGGGTTCCTGCTCACCGCACGGCGCCTCGCAGACGGCGTCGCGCCGCCCGAGCGCAAGCGCCGCCCGGCCAAGGGCGCGTACCCGACCGACGCCGAGCAGTGGTCGCCCGAGGAGCTGGGCGAGCGCCCGGTCTCCGAGAAGAAGATCCGGCGCGTGCGGCGCGACGTCGGCCAGGGCCCCGAGCAGACGACCGGTCCGGGCGCGGAGCACGGCGTGCAGAAGGGCGCGGAAGACGCCGACGGGGCGCCCGACGTGTCGGGCGCGTGACGGTCCGGTAACGATCGGGGCGCCGCCGTCTCACCCTGGGTGTCGTCCGTGTGCACGGGCGAGACTTGTGCCTAAGGTCTACACCCGACCGCCGGACGATGGTCGGCACGGGCGCCTCGCGAGGCCCGTCGTCCGCCGTCCACCCGTGGTCGGGCGAGCCGGCGGCGAGAGGGACACCCGATGAGCGAGACATTCGGCCGTAGCGACCAGGCCCCGCAGGACGGCGCGCGCGAGCTCGCGCTGCTGTCCGCGAAGAACGAGAGGCTCGCCGAGGCGCTGCGCGCGGCCCGGGACCAGATCCTCGACCTCAAGCGGCAGATCGACGACCTCGCCAAGCCCCCGGGGACGTACGCGGTGTTCCTCGCCGCGCACCCGGACGGGTCGGTCGACGTGTCCGCCGCCGGGCGCAAGATGCACGTCGGCGCGAGCCCCAGCCTCGACGTCCAGCGCCTGCGCCCGGGCCAGGAGGTCAAGCTCAACGAGGCGATGACCGTCGTCGCCGCGGGCGGCTACGAGCGCACGGGCGAGATCGTCACGGTCAAGGAGATCCTCGACGCCGACCGCGTGCTCGTCGTCGGCCGGGCCGACGAGGAGCGGGTCGTGCGGCTCGCCGGGTCGGTCGCGCGCACGACGCTCCGCGTGGGCGACTCGCTCACCATCGACACGCGCAGCGGCTTCGTGTTCGAGGTCATCCCGAAGTCCGAGGTCGAGGAGCTCGTCCTCGAAGAGGTCCCGGACATCGAGTACGAGGACATCGGCGGTCTCGGGCCCCAGATCGAGCAGATCCGCGACGCCGTCGAGCTGCCCTTCACGCACCCCGACCTGTTCCGCGAGCACGGCCTGCACCCGCCCAAGGGCGTGCTGCTGTACGGGCCGCCCGGGTGCGGCAAGACGCTCATCGCCAAGGCCGTCGCCAACTCGCTCGCGCACACGGTGGCGCGGGCGCGCGGCGAGCAGGTGGAGGACGGCTCGGGCGCGGCGCGCAGCTACTTCCTCAACGTCAAGGGCCCCGAGCTGCTCAACAAGTACGTGGGGGAGACCGAGCGGCACATCCGGCTGATCTTCGCCCGCGCTCGGGAGAAGGCGTCGCAGGGGACGCCCGTCGTCGTGTTCTTCGACGAGATGGAGTCGCTGTTCCGCACCCGCGGGACGGGGCTGTCGTCCGACGTCGAGACGACGATCGTGCCCCAGCTCCTCGCCGAGATCGACGGCGTCGAGCGGCTGGACAACGTCATCGTCATCGGTGCGTCGAACCGCGAGGACATGATCGACCCCGCCATCCTGCGGCCGGGGCGCCTCGACGTGAAGATCAAGATCGAGCGGCCCGACGCCGAGGGCGCCAAGGAGATCTTCGCCAAGTACCTCACGGAGGACCTGCCGATCCACGCGGCCGACCTCGCCGAGCACGGCGGCAACCAGCGCGAGGCCCTCGACGCGATGATCCGCTCGGTCGTGGAGCGCATGTACTCCGAGGAGGAGGAGAACCAGTTCCTCGAGGTCACCTACGCCAGCGGCGACAAGGAGATCCTGTACTTCAAGGACTTCAACTCGGGCGCGATGATCCAGAACGTCGTGGACCGGGCGAAGAAGTCGGCGATCAAGGACCTCCTCGCCACGGGACAGCGCGGCATCCGCGTCGACCACCTGCTCGCCGCGTGCGTCGACGAGTTCAAGGAGAACGAGGACCTGCCGAACACCACCAACCCCGACGACTGGGCGCGCATCAGCGGGAAGAAGGGCGAGCGCATCGTCTTCATCCGCACGATCGTGCAGAAGAAGGGCGAGGGCGGCTCGCCGCGCACCATCGACACGGTCACCAACACCGGCCAGTACCTGTAGCGGGGCGTGGTCGCGCCGCCCCGTGGACGGCGCGGCGCGGCGTCGGAGGGCGGACATAGGGTGAGCGCGTGAGCGTACGACGGGTCATGGGGATCGAGACGGAGTACGGCGTCCTGCAGCCGGGGAAGCCGATGGCGAACCCGATGCTCATGTCGAGCCAGGTCGTCACCACGTACCGGGCGCTCGCCGCGCGCAGCGACGGCGCCCGGGGCCGGGCGCGCTGGGACTACGACGACGAGGACCCGCTGCAGGACGCGCGGGGGTTCCACGTGCCGCGCGCGTCGGCGCACCCGTCCCTCCTCACGGACGACCCGTCGCGGCCCGCGCCGTCGGGTCCGGTCGACCGGGCCGCGGAGGGCGGCAGCGCCGAGGCCTCCCTCCAGGAGGTGGCGCGACCGACGACGGAGGAGTACGACGACCCGAGCGCGGCGAACGTCATCCTCACCAACGGCGCCCGGCTCTACGTGGACCACGCGCACCCCGAGTACTCCTCGCCCGAGGTCACGGTGCCGCACGACGTCGTGTGCTGGGACGTGGCGGGGGAGCGGGTCATGCTCGCCGCGTCGCGCGAGCTGGCCCAGGTGCCGGGCGGCGGCGTCGTGCTCTACAAGAACAACGTCGACGGCAAGGGCGCGAGCTACGGCACCCACGAGAACTTCCTCGTCGACCGCGAGG
Organism: Cellulosimicrobium sp. AB352; assembly: GCF_049538415.1. Taxonomy (NCBI): domain Bacteria; kingdom Bacillati; phylum Actinomycetota; class Actinomycetes; order Micrococcales; family Promicromonosporaceae; genus Cellulosimicrobium; species Cellulosimicrobium sp. AB352. The sequence goes on from NZ_JBMVFX010000001.1 coordinate 207,329, forward strand.
TGCCGTTCGGCGTCCTCGTGGAGATGCTCACGCCGTTCCTCGTGACCCGGCAGGTGTTCGCCGGCTCGGGGCGCGTGGGGCTCGGCCCGGCGGGGGAGGAGCACGGGTTCCAGATCTCCCAGCGCGCCGACTACGTCGAGGCGGAGGTCGGGCTGGAGACGACGCTGCGCCGTCCCATCGTCAACACGCGCGACGAGCCGCACGCGGACCGGCAGCGCTGGCGCCGGCTGCACCTCATCATCGGCGACGCGAACATGTTCGAGACCGCGACCTACCTCAAGACGGGCACGACGTCGCTCGTGCTCTTCGTCGTCGAGCACCTGGAGGAGCTCGGCCCGGAGGTGCGCGCCCGCCTGGCCGGGTTGCGCCTCGCGGACCCGGTCGCGGACGTCCAGCGCGTGAGCCGCGACCTCGAGCTGACGCGTCGTCTCGCCCTCGCCGACGGGCGCGAGCTGACGGCGCTCGAGGTCCAGCGCGAGTACCTGGAGGTCGCCGCCGACGCGGCGGAGCGCCTCGCGGGACCGGACGGGGTCGACGCCCCGACGCGCGACGTGCTCGCGCGGTGGCGCTCGGTGCTCGACCGCCTGGCGACCGACCGCGACGCGTGCGGGCGCGACGTCGAGTGGGTCGCGAAGCTCCGGCTCCTCGACCGCCTGCGCGAGCGCGACGGCCTCGACTGGGGCCACTCGCGTCTCGCGGCGATGGACCTCCAGTGGTCCGACGTGCGGCCCGAGCGCGGCATCTACCACCGCCTCCTCGCCGCCGACGCCGTGGACCGGGTGGTCACCGAGCGCGAGGTCGGCGCGGCGGTGCACCACGCGCCCGAGGACACGCGCGCGTTCTTCCGCGGCGAGGTCATGGCGCGCTACGGCGACGAGGTCTCCGCGGCGAGCTGGGACTCGGTGATCTTCGACGTGCCGGGCGCGCCGTCGCTCCAGCGCGTCCCGATGATGGACCCGCTGCGCGGGACGCGCGCCCACATCGGGGCGCTGCTCGACGCGAGCCCGGACGCCGCCGTGCTGCTGGCGGGTCTGGCAGGCCCGTCGTGACCGGCGGCGACTAGGCTGGACGCACGACGGCGCCCGCCCTCCGTGGGAGGGGCGCCGCGTGCGAGCAGGGCCGGGAAGGGCGCGAGCCCGGACGGGGTTGGAACGGACAGAGCGTCGGCGCGAGGCCGGCCGACGGACGAGGAGGCAGCCATGGCGGGTACCGAACGCACGCACGCGTCGCACGAGGACCGGCGTCCCGACGACGAGCCCGAGGCCCCGGCGACCCCGGTCGCGCCGCAGGCGCAGTCGCGCGACGCCGAGGTGGATGCGCTCCTCGAGGAGATCGACGAGGTCCTGGAGACGAACGCGGAGTCCTTCGTCCGGGGCTTCGTGCAGAAGGGCGGCGAGTAGGAAGGGTGACGGCAACCCGATGAGCACGGACCAGCCCGGGCGCCTGCCCGACGCGTTCACGACCCCCGGGTCGTCGTCCTTCCTGGAGTTCCTGTCCGGGCACGCCCCCGACCTGCTGCCGTCGCACCGCGTGGCCGGGCACGCGGCGTCCGGCACGCTTCCGGACGCGCCGCACGCCACCACGATCGTGGCGCTGACGTTCGGCGCCGAGGGCGTGGGCGCGGGCGTCGTGATGGCGGGGGACCGCCGCGCGACGATGGGCTCGATGATCGCGAACCGGGAGATCGAGAAGGTCTTCCCGGCCGACGAGTACTCGGCCGTGGGCATCGCCGGGACGGCGGGGATCGCCGTCGAGCTCGTGCGCCTGTTCCAGCTCGAGCTCGAGCACTACGAGAAGATCGAGGGCGCGCTGCTCTCGCTCGACGGCAAGGCGAACCGCCTGTCGACGATGATCCGGCAGAACCTCGGCCTCGCCATGCAGGGCCTCGCGGTCGTGCCGCTCTTCGCCGGGTTCGACCTCGACCGCGGTGCCGGCCGGATCTTCTCGTACGACGTCACGGGCGGGCGGTACGAGGAGCGGGCGTACCACTCGGTGGGGTCGGGCTCGGTCTTCGCGCGCGGCTCCCTGAAGAAGCTGTGGCGCACCGGTCTCGACCGGGCGGCCTCCGTGCGCGTCGCGGTCGAGGCGCTCTACGACGCGGCGGACGACGACTCGGCCACCGGCGGCCCGGACCCGGTCCGCCGCATCTGGCCGGTGGTCGCGGTCGTCACGGCCGACGGCTACGAGCGCGTGCCGGACGACGAGCTCGCGGCGGTCGTCGAGCAGATCGTGGCGGAGCGCTCCGGGGCGGGCGTGGAGCGCGGCCGTCCCCCGGTGACGAACGCCGAGGCCGTCCCGCACGACCGCCCGCAGGACGGCCCGACCGGAGGTGACGACGCGTGAACATGCCTTTCTACGTCTCGCCCGAGCAGCTGATGAAGGACCGGGCGGACTTCGCGCGCAAGGGCATCGCGCGCGGCCGGTCGGTCGTGGTCCTCGCCTACGAGGACGGCATCGCGTTCGCGACGGAGAACCCGTCGCGCGCGCTGCACAAGATCTCGGAGATCTACGACCGCATCGCGTTCGCCGCGGTGGGCAAGTACAACGAGTTCGAGAACCTGCGCGTCGCCGGGGTGCGGTACGCGGACCTGCGCGGCTACTCCTACGACCGCACGGACGTCAACGCGCGCGGTCTCGCGAACGCGTACGCCCAGACGCTCGGCACGGTGTTCACCACGGAGTCGAAGCCGCTCGAGGTCGAGCTCGTCGTCGCGGAGGTCGGTCGCACGGCGGAGCAGGACCAGCTCTACCGCATCTCCTACGACGGCTCCGTCGCCGACGAGCAGGGCGTGGTCGTCATGGGCGGCCAGGCCGACCAGCTCGGTCGCGTGCTCCAGGACGCGTGGCGGCCCGGTCTCGGGCTCGCCGAGGTGCTGCGCCTGGCGGTGCACGCGCTCGCGTCCGGCGGCGAGGGGGACGACGCCCGCACCATCCCGGCCGCGCAGCTCGAGGTGGCCGTCCTGGACCGCACCCGGCCCCGGCGCGCGTTCCGCCGTCTCACGGGCTCCGTCCTCGAGGGCCTCCTCGCGGACGACGACGCGGCGTCCACCACCGACGGGACCGCCGAGGGCGCGCCCGACGACACGACGGGCGCCGGCCCGACGGACGAGGGGTAGCGCCGCATGGACCGCAGGATCTTCGGGCTGGAGACCGAGTACGGCGTGACGTGCGCGTCCGACGACGGGCGCGGGCTCTCGGCGGACGAGGTCGCGCGGTACCTGTTCCGCAAGGTGGTCGCCTGGGGCCGGTCGTCGAACGTGTTCCTGCGCAACGGCTCGCGGCTGTACCTGGACGTCGGCTCGCACCCCGAGTACGCGACGGCGGAGTGCGACGACGTCCGTCAGCTCGTCGCGTACGACCGTGGCGGCGAGCGGATCCTCGAGGGCCTCGTGGCGGACGCGCAGCAGCGGCTCGAGCACGAGGGACTGCCCGGCCGGATCCACCTGTTCAAGAACAACACCGACTCGGCGGGCAACTCGTACGGCTGCCACGAGAACTACCTCGTGCGACGCCAGGGCGACTTCGCGCGCCTCTCGGACGTCCTCGTGCCGTTCCTCATCACGCGCCAGGTGCTCACGGGCGCCGGCAAGGTCCTCGCGACGCCGCGCGGCGCCGTGTACTGCCTGTCCCAGCGCGCCGACCACATCTGGGAGGCGGTGTCGAGCGCGACGACCAGGTCGCGCCCGATCATCAACACGCGCGACGAGCCGCACGCCGACGCCGAGAGCTATCGGCGCCTGCACGTCATCGTCGGCGACTCCTCGATGGCGGAGACGACGACCATGCTCAAGGTCGGCTCGACCGACCTCATCCTGCGCATGGTCGAGGCGGGGGTCCCCATGCGGGACCTGGCGCTCGAGAACCCCATCCGGTCGATCCGCGAGATCAGCCACGACATGACGGGCAAGCAGCCCGTCCAGCTCGCGAGCGGCCGGACGGTCACCGCGATCGACCTCCAGGGCGAGTACCTCCAGCGCGTGCGCGAGTTCGTCGAGCAGGACGTCGCGCCGACGCCCGTCGTCAAGCAGGTGCTCGACCTGTGGGAGCGCGGGCTGCGCGCCCTCGAGACGGGCGACCTCTCGCTCGTCGACCGCGAGCTGGACTGGGTCATCAAGTACCGCCTGATCCAGCGTTACCAGGCGAAGCACGGTCTCGAGCTCGACGACCCGCGGATCGCGCGCCTCGACCTCGCCTACCACGACATCTCGCGCACCGAGGGGCTGTACAACCTGCTCGCGGCGCGCGGCATGGTCGAGCGCGTCACCACCGACCTCGAGGTGTTCGAGTCGACGGCCGTGCCGCCGCAGACCACGCGCGCCAAGCTGCGCGGCGACTTCGTGCGCGCCGCGCAGGAGGCCCGCCGCGACTACACGGTGGACTGGGTGCACCTCAAGCTCAACGACCAGGCGCAGCGCACCGTGCTGTGCAAGGACCCGTTCCGGAACGTCGACGAGCGCGTGGAGCGCCTCATCGAGTCGATGTGATGCAGGACGTGATGTGACGAACCTGGCCCTCGCGGCCGGGCGCCCTCGGGGCGTCCGGCGCGCTCGTCGTGCGCCCGCGTCCCGGGCCGCGCTCGTGCTGCTCGTGGCGCTCCTCGCGGCGCTCGTGCTCGGTGCGTGCACGGAGCCGGAGGACGCGACGGAGACGCCGCTCAACACCGACCTCACGGTCGCCGGCTCGTCCGGCGCCCCGCCCGCGCTGGAGTACCGCGCGCCGCTCGACGTGCCGGACGCGCGGTCGGAGGTCGTGTGGCCGGGCGCCGGGGCGGAGCTCGTCGACGGCGGCCCGCTGCTGCTCAACCTCTACGCGGAGGACCTGCGCGACGGCACCGTCCTGCAGAACACGTACACGGACGCGCCGCGCTGGCGCACGCTGACCGACGAGTCCGTCGGCCGCGAGCTGCGCGACCTCCTGCGCGGGCAGCGCGTGGGAGCGCGCCTGCTGCGCCTCGAGGTGGACGACGGCGTCCCCGTCGCCCTGGTCGTCGACGTCCTGCCGACGCGTGCGTCCGGGGAGCCGGTCGAGCCGGTCGACGGCCTGCCCACGGTGACGCTCGACGAGCAGGGCGCACCGAGCGTCACCGTCCCGTCGGAGGCCGCGGCGCCCGCGGGCCTCGTGGTGCAGCCGCTCGTCCGGGGCGACGGGCGCCAGGTCGAGGTCGGTCAGGTGGTCACCGTCCGGTACTCGGGCGTGCGCTGGTCCGACGGCGAGGTCTTCGACTCGACGTGGACCGACGGCGCGGCGCCCCTGTCGGTGATGATCGGCATCGGCGAGGTCATCGAGGGGTGGGAGCAGGGGCTCCTCGAGCAGTCGGTGGGGAGCCAGGTGCTCCTCGTCGTGCCGCCCGACCTCGCCTACGGCGCGACCGCCAACCCGCTGGCCGGCGAGACGCTCGTCTACGTCGTCGACATCCTCGACGCCCAGTTCCCCGTGACCGAGGAGAGCGCGGGCGACACCGGAACGGCCGCCGACACAGCCGGCACCGACACCGGCACCGACACGACCGGCACGGCCGGCACCGACACGACCGGCGGAGCGCCGGCCGACCGAGGAGACTCCCCATGACCGTCGCGATCCGCGTGATCCCGTGCCTCGACGTCGACGCGGGACGCGTCGTCAAGGGCGTGAACTTCGAGAACCTGCGCGACGCGGGCGACCCCGTCGAGCTCGCCGCCCGCTACGACACCGAGGGCGCCGACGAGCTGACGTTCCTCGACGTCTCCGCGTCCTCCGGCAACCGGGAGACGACGTACGACGTCGTGCGGCGGACCGCCGAGCAGGTCTTCGTCCCGCTCACGGTCGGCGGCGGGGTCCGCTCGGCGGACGACGTGGACCGTCTCCTGCGCGCGGGCGCGGACAAGGTCGGCGTGAACACGGCGGCGATCGCTCGCCCGGAGCTCATCGCGGAGATCGCGGACCGCTTCGGCAGCCAGGTGCTCGTGCTCTCGGTGGACGCCCGCCGCACGACCGGCGACGTGCGGACGGAGTCCGGCTACGAGGTGACGACCCACGGCGGGCGTCGCGGCACGGGGATCGACGCCGTGGAGTGGGCGTCGCGCGCCGCGGGGCTGGGCGCGGGCGAGATCCTGCTCAACTCGATGGACGCGGACGGCACGACGGCCGGGTTCGACCTCGAGATGCTCGCCGCGGTGCGCTCCGAGGTGCGCGTGCCGCTGATCGCGAGCGGCGGGGCGGGGACGCCCGAGCACTTCGTGGCGGCGGCGCGCGCCGGGGCTGACGCGGTGCTCGCCGCGAGCGTCTTTCACTTCGGCGCCCTCACCGTCGGTCAGGTGAAGGACGCGATGCGGGCCGAGGGCGTGCAGGTGCGCTGACCGGCGCGGACGCCCGGCGGCGGTGTCGGGAGCCCGTGAGAGGATCGGGCCACCCCCTGAACGAAAGACGAGGACCGTCCCGTGCCCGGCAGCAGGACGCGCCCCACCGGCGCCGACGCCCCGCCCGCCCCGACCGACCCGCCGGCCACCGCCGCCCGGCACGACCGCCCCCGCGACCGGCTCCCTGCCGAGCCGTCGGTCCGGCGACCGCACGCGCTCACCGGTTCCCGCGTCCGCCGCTCGCTCGCGCTCATGGGGCGCGGCATCCGCGACGAGCCCCGCACGTACGTGCTGGCGATCGGGTCCTCCGCGCTCTTCGGCGCGCTGACCGTCGCCGTGAGCGGCGCGGTCGGCCGGGTCACCGACGAGGTCGTGGTGCCCGCGCTCGCGGGCGACGAGGCCGCGCGCGGCCGCATCTGGGTCGCGGGCCTCGTGCTCGCCGGGATCGCGCTCTCGCTCGCGGTGAGCGTCGCCGCGCGGCGCATCTTCGCGGGCAACGGGTACGCCGCGCTGCAGGCGCGCCACCGCACCGCGGTGACCCGCCAGTACCTGCGCCTGCCGATGTCGTGGCACCGCTCGCACCCGGCCGGGCAGCTCCTGTCGAACGCGAACTCCGACGTCGAGGCCGCGACGGGCGTCTTCAACCCGCTGCCGTTCGCGCTGGGCGTCGTCGTCATGATCGGCGTCGCCGCCGTGATGCTCTTCCGGGTGGACGTCTGGCTCGCGTGCGCGGCGCTCGTGGTCATCCCGGTCGCCGTCGCCGTGAACATCGTGTTCCAGCGTTACATGTCGCCCGCCATCACGCGGGCGCAGCAGCTGCGCGCCGAGGTGTCCGACGTCGCGCACGAGAGCTTCGAGGCCGCGCTCCTCGTCACGTCGCTCGGCACCGCGGACCGCGAGGAGCGCCGCTTCGCCGAGCGCACCGACGAGCTGCGCGCCGCGAACGTGCGGGTCGGTGTCGTGCGCGCGTTCTTCGACCCCGTCATCGAGCTCCTGCCGTCGCTCGGCACGCTCCTCGTGCTGGGCGTCGGGACCGTGCGCCTCACCGCGGGCGACGTCGCGCCCGGCGACATCATCACCGCCGCGTACCTCCTGACCGTGATGGCCGTGCCGGTCCGCGCGTTCGGCTGGGTCCTCGGCGAGCTCCCGCGCGCGCTCGTCGGGTACGAGCGCATCAGCCGCGTCGTCGACGCCGGGGGCGTGCTGCGTCCCGGGACGTCGGCCCTGAGCGGGACGGGTGCCGGGCTGGGCGTGCGGCTCGAGGGCATCGGTGTCGACGTCCGGGCGGGCGGCCGCGAGCTCACGCTGCTCGACGGCGTGGACCTCACCGTGGCGCCGGGGACGACGGTCGCCGTCGTCGGCCCGACGGGCGCCGGCAAGACGACGCTCGTCTCGCTCCTCGCGCGGCTCTCGGACCCGACGCGCGGGCGCGTGCTCCTCGACGGCACCGACGCGCGCGACGTGCGCGCGGCGGACCTCACGACGCAGGTCGCCCTCGTCGCGCAGCAGGCGTTCGTGTTCGAGGACACCGTGCGCGCGAACGTCACGCTCGTCGACGACGGCGATCCCGGCCCGGACGACGCGGAGGTCTGGGCGGCTCTGCGGCTCGCGCGCGTGGACGACGTCGTCGAGCGGCTCCCGGAGGGCCTCGACGCCCCGCTCGGGGAGCGGGGGGCCAACCTGTCCGGCGGCCAGCGCCAGCGTCTCGCGATCGCGCGCGCGCTCGTCCGGCGTCCGCGCCTGCTCGTCCTCGACGACGCGACGTCGGCCGTCGACCCGCGGGTCGAGCAGGAGATCCTCGCGGGCGTCGCGCGGGGCGGCGACGACCGCCCGACGGTCGTCATGGTCGCCTACCGCATGTCGAGCGTCGCGCTCGCGGACGTCGTCGTGCACGTGGAGTCGGGGCGGGTGGTGGACGTCGGGACGCACGACGAGCTGCTCGCCCGCGATCCCGGGTACCGCGAGCTCGCGACCGCGTACGCGCGCGAGGCGGAGCGCCGGGAGAACGAGCGCGCCGACGCGACGGACGACTCGGTGCGCGACGCGGGCGAGGACGACCAGGTCCGCGACGGTCGCCGGGACGACGACCTCGCGCGCCAGGAGGAGACGGAGGAGGACGACGTCGTGCGGCACGTCGAGACGGGGGCGCTGGAGGAATGACCCGGACCACGACCGAACGACCCGGGCGGTCGACCCGCCGGGGCGCGGGCCCCGCCGTCGACGGCGGCGCGGACGTCCGCACCGGCGACGCGCGCATCGCCTCGGCGAGCTCCCTGGGCGTCCTCGCGACGCTGCGTCGCGGCGTGCAGGTCTCGCCGCAGATCCTCGCCGGCATCTGGGTGACCCTCGGCCTCGCCGTCGCCGCGGCGCTGGGCCGGGTCGTCGTGCCCGTGACCGTGCAGCAGACCATCGACACGGGCGTGCTCGCCGACGGCGGTCCGGACACGACGCGCGTCGCGGTGCTCGTGGGCGTCGCCGCCGTGATCCTCGTCGTCGCCGGGCTGTGCTCGGCCCTCGTCAACGTGCGCCTGTTCCGGTCGACCGAGGCCGGCCTCGCCGCGCTGCGCGTACGCGCGTTCCGGCACGTGCACGACCTGTCGGTGCTCACCCAGAACTCCGAGCGGCGCGGGTCGCTCGTCTCGCGCGTCACGAGCGACGTCGACACGATCTCGCTGTTCGTGCAGTGGGGCGGCATCATGCTGCTCGTCTCGGTGCTGCAGATCGGCGTCGCGACGGCGCTCATGGCGGTGTACTCGTGGCAGCTCACGCTCGTGGTGTGGGCGTGCTTCGTGCCGCTGTTCCTCGTCCTGCGCCCCGCGCAGGCGCGGGTCAACGACGCCTACACTCAGGTCCGCGCGCGGGTCGGCGCGATGCTCGGCGCGATCTCGGAGTCCGTCGTCGGCGCGGAGACCATCCGCGCGTACGGCGCCGGAGCCCGGACGGCCCGCCGCGTCGACGCCGCGGTCGACGCGACGCGGCGCGCGATGGTCCGGGCGCAGAAGCTGGTCGCCGTCGTGTTCTCGAGCGGCGTGCTCGTGGCGAACCTCGTGCTCGCGGTCGTCGTGGTCGTCGGGTCGCTGCTCGGCGTGGCGGGCGACATCTCGGTGGGCCAGCTCCTCGCCTTCCTCTTCCTCGTCCAGCTCTTCACCGGGCCGGTCCAGATGGCGACGGAGATCCTCAACGAGCTGCAGAACGCCGTGGCGGGCTGGCGCCGCGTCCTCGCGGTCCTGGAGACGCCGGTCGAGGTCGTCGACAAGGGCCCCGACGGCGTGCGCAGCCCGCGCGGCCCGGCCCACGTGCGCCTCGAGGGCGTCCGGTTCGCCTACCCCGACGGGCCCGAGGTGCTGCACGGCGTCGATCTCGACCTCCCGGCGCGCGCCTCGGTCGCCGTCGTCGGCGCGACCGGCTCGGGAAAGACGACGATCGCGAAGCTCGTCACGCGGCTCATGGACCCGACGGGCGGGCGTGTGCTCCTGGACGGCACGGACCTGCGCGACCTGTCCGTGGCGTCCCTGCGCGAGCGCGTCGTGCTCGTGCCCCAGGAGGGCTTCCTGTTCGACGGGACGCTCGCCGACAACGTCGCCTACGGGCTCCGGGGCGCCGCCGAGGAGGAGCCGGCTGCCGCGCGTCGTGCTCGGATCGAGGCGGCCGTCGAGCGGCTCGGCCTCACCGACTGGGTCGCGGACCTGCCGGACGGGCTCGACTCCTCGGTCGGCCAGCGGGGCGAGTCCCTCTCCGCGGGCGAGCGGCAGCTCGTCGCGCTCGTCCGGGCGTACCTCGCGGAGGCGGACCTGCTCGTCCTGGACGAGGCGACGTCCGCCGTCGACCCGGCGACCGAGGTCCGGATCGCGCGGGCGCTCGCGTCGCTCACCGCGGGCCGGTCGACGCTGACGATCGCGCACCGCCTCTCCACGGCCGAGGCGGCCGACCTCGTCGTCGTCGTCGACGCCGGGCACGTCGTGGAGGTGGGCCACCACGACGACCTCGCCCGCGCGGGCGGGGTCTACGCCCGCATGCACGACGCCTGGGTCTCCCAGACCCGCTGACCTGCCCGGCCGGGCGACCGACGTCACGCCGGGTCGGGCGAGACGGGGGACCGGCGGCGGCCCGGCGTCTGGCAGGATTCTCGGGTGCCCGACTCCACGACCGGCCCGCAGACCACGACCCCGTCCGCGCTCGACCCCGAGGTCGCCGCGCGGCTCAAGCGCGACGACGCCGGACTGGTCGCCGCGATCGTCCAGCAGCACGACACCGGTGAGGTGCTCATGCTCGGCTGGATGGACGACGAGGCGCTCCACCGCACCCTGACCACCGGGCGGGTGACGTTCTGGAGCCGGTCGCGCCAGGAGTACTGGCGCAAGGGCGACACGTCGGGCCACGTCCAGGTGGTGCGCTCGGTCGCGCTCGACTGCGACGGCGACGCGCTCCTCGTGCGCGTGCACCAGGTCGGCGCCGCGTGCCACACGGGCACCCGCACGTGCTTCGAGGCCGGGGGAGACCTGGGCGCCGTCGTCGGCGAGCTGCCGTCCGCGCCCGGTGCCCCGGACGCCGGGGCCGCGCCCGCCGTCGGACCGGACCCCGAGGAGGAGAACCAGTGAGCACGACCGTCGACCCGGCCGGCACCACCACCGTCCCCGCGGGCGGGCCCGCGTGGGGCACGACGTGGCCCGTGCTCGACGGCTTCCGCGCGCTCGCCCGCTCCCGCCGGGTCGTCCCGGTCGTGCGGCGCCTCCTGGCCGACGACGTCACGCCCGTCGGGCTCTACCGCACCCTCGCGCAGGGTCGGCCCGGCACCTTCGTGCTGGAGTCCGCGGAGTCGGACGGGCGCTGGGCCCGGTACTCGTTCGTCGGCGTCGCGTCCCGCGCGACCCTCACGGCGCGCGACGGCCGGGCGGTGTGGTCGGGCGACGTGCCCGCGGGCGTCCCGCGCGAGGGCGACGTGGTCGAGGTGCTGGAGGCGACGCTCGACGTGCTGCGCACGCCCGCGGTCGACGGCCTCCCGCCGCTCACGGGCGGGCTCGCCGGCGCGATCGGGTGGGACGTCATCCGGCACTGGGAGCCGACGCTGCCGGCGCACGCGCCCGACGAGCTGGGCGTGCCGGAGCTCACGCTGTGCCTCGCGACGGACCTCGCGGTCGTCGACCACGCGGAGGGCAGCGTGTGGCTCGTGGCGAACGCGATCAACTTCGACGACACGGACGAACGGGTCGACGAGGCGTACGCCGACGCGGTGCGGCGCCTGGACGCGATGCAGGCGCGCCTCGTCGCGGGCGGTGCGCACGTCGCGTCGGTCGTGGCCGCCGACGCCGTCGAGCCGGAGCTCGAGTTCCGCTCGACGCGCGACGAGTTCGAGGCGTCCGTCGTGGCGGGCAAGGACGCGATCCGCGAGGGCGAGGTCTTCCAGGTCGTCCTCTCGCAGCGCCTGGACCTCGACTGCCCGGCGGACCCGCTGGACGTCTACCGGGCGCTGCGCACGATCAACCCGAGCCCGTACATGTACTACTTCCAGCTCACGGACGCGGACGGGCGCGACTTCGCGGTCGTCGGGTCGAGCCCGGAGACGCTGGTCAAGGTCGAGGACGGGCGGGTCACGACGTTCCCCATCGCGGGCTCGCGGCCGCGCGGCGCCACGCCCGAGGAGGACGTCGCGCTCGGGGAGGAGCTGCGCGAGGACCCCAAGGAGCTCGCGGAGCACATCATGCTCGTCGACCTCTCGCGCAACGACCTCGTCAAGGTCTGCGAGCCGACGTCGGTCGAGGTCGTGGAGTTCATGGCGACCAAGCGGTTCAGCCACATCATGCACCTGTGCTCGACGGTCGTCGGCACGCTGCGCGACGGCGCGACGGCGCTCGACGCCTTCCGGGCCACGTTCCCCGCGGGGACGCTCTCGGGCGCGCCCAAGCCGCGCGCGATCGCCCTCATCGACGAGCTCGAGCCCGCCTCGCGCGGGATCTACGGTGGGACGGCCGGGTACTTCGACTTCGACGGGAACATGGACATGGCGATCGCCATCCGCACGGCGCTGATCCGCGACGGGCGCGCGAGCGTCCAGGCCGGGGGCGGGATCGTCGCCGACTCCGTGCCGGCGCTCGAGTACGCGGAGTCGCGCAACAAGGCGGCCGCGGCGGTCCGCGCCGTGCAGGTCGCGGCGCGGCTGCGGGGGCTCGCGTGAGCCGCCCCGGCGGCCCGGCCCGCCGCACGGCCATCTGGGTCCTGCTGCTCCTCGGGGGCGCGACCCTCGCGGCGGCCGTGCCCACGTGGCTGCGCACGACGGGGGCCACCGCGCTCGACCCGCAGATCGACGTCGCGGTGGCCGGCACGTCGGCCGCACCCGGCGTGAGCGCGGCCGCGCTCGTGCTCGTCGCGGCCGCGCTCGCGCTCGGCCTCGTGGGACGGGTCGGCCGGTGGGTCGTCCTGGCGGTCGCGGCGGCGAGCGGCGTCGTCGCGACGGTGTCGGCGCTGAGCGTCGCGATCGACCCGGAACCGACCGCCCGGTCGGCGGTGGCCGAGGCGACGGGCGTGACGGAGCTGATCGCACCGGTCGAGCTCACCGCGGCGCCCTGGGTGGCGGCCGTGCTCGGCGTGCTCACCGTGCTCGTGGTGGTGTGGGTGGCGCGCGGCGCGCGGTCGTGGGCGAGCGCCTCGACGCGGCACGAGCGGGCCGGGGCGGCGCCCGCGACGGCAGCCGGCACGCCCGCGGACGGGACGCCCGAGGCCAAGGGCGCGGCCGGCCCCGCCGACGCCGAGGACGTCTCCGACCACGACGCGTGGGACGCGCTCTCCCGCGGCGAGGACCCCACGGACCGCTGAGCAGCGCGGACGTGTCCCACGCGACGTCCGCCGACGTCCCGCGACGGGACGGGCCCCGGCCCGGTCCGATAGGCTCTGACCACATCTTGACGAAAGGCACGACCCTCATGGCCGAGAACCAGCAGACCACCGAGATCGCCTACCTGCCGCCCGCGGCACCGCCCACGAACCACGGCCACACCGTCGCCGCGTGGTTCACCATGATCGGCATCATGGTCGGCGCCCTCGTGGCCGCGATCGGTGTCGTGGTCGCCGCCGTCTGGCTGTTCTGGGTCGGCATGGGCGTCGTGGCCGTGGCGCTCGTCGGCGGCCTCGTGCTCCGCAACATGGGCTACGGGCAGAAGAAGCAGGACGCGCGGTGACGCAGCCGCCGGAACCGGGCCCGCACGACGCCACGCCCCCGCAGGACGGGTCGCAGGCGCCGTACGGCTCGTCGGTGCCCGGCGGCGCGCAGCACCCCGGCCCGCAGGGTCCTGACCAGGGCTACCCCGGTCAGCAGCAGCCCGGCCAGCCGTACCCGGGTCAGCAGCAGCCCGGCCAGCCGTACCCGGGCCAGCAGCAGCACCCGGCGCAGGCGTACCCGGGCCAGCAGTACCCCGGTCAGCAGTACCCGGCCGGCGCGTACGCGCCGCCGCCGTACTACCCGAAGAACAACCTCGCGATCTGGTCCCTCGTCCTGGGCATCGCCGCGTTCGTGCTCAGCTGCGGCTTCTTCACGGGCATCCCCGCGGTCATCGTGGGCAACGCGGCGAAGCGTGCCGTCGCGGAGGGCCAGGCGGACAACGACGGCATGGCGACGGCGGGGATCATCCTCGGCTGGGTCGCGATCGGCCTGTCCGCGATCGGTCTGCTGCTCCTGCTGGTGTTCTTCCCCGCCGTCCTCGCCTGGGTCGGCACGATCCCCGACCAGTACTGACGGGGCGGTCACGTGACGTCCGAGGCGGTGCGCCGACGGCTGGTGCCGCGCGAGGCCGTGGCGCCGCTCGCCGTCGGTGCGCTCGTCGCGGCCGCGACGGCGTACGTGGGCGCAGTCGACCCGAACCGCCCGGGCCACTACGTCACGTGCCCGCTGCTCGCCCTGACGGGCCTCGCGTGCCCCGGGTGCGGAGGCCTGCGCGCCACGCACGACCTCGTGCACCTCGACCTGGCCGCGGCCTGGTCCATGAACCCGCTGTGGGTCGTCGTCGCCCCCCTGCTCGTCGTGCTGTGGGGCCTGTGGCTCGCCCGTGCGTGGCGCGGCCGCCCCGCGCCGCGTGTGCCCGCGGGGGTGGCGTGGACGTCGCTCGCCGTGCTCGTGCTCTTCGGGGTGCTGCGCAACGTGCCCGCTCTGGCCCCGTGGCTCGGCCCGGTGGCCGCCTGAGCCGGCGGCCGTGACTGCGACCGGCCGCGCCGCGCGCGTCTCGGGGGCTGGGCCGTGGTCATCGTCACTCGGGGGCGGCTCTACGATGGCAGGTACCTCCCTGTCAACGGGTCGGCCCGAACCTGTGGGTGCACGCCGGCCGACCGGCCCGGCAGGGGGCGGGACGACACGGGGAGTGGTGGGACGATGACGGTGCTGGACGACATCGTCGCGGGTGTGCGCGAGGACCTCGCGGCACGCCAGGCGACGACCTCGCTCGACGAGCTCAAGGAACGAGCCGCCCGCGTCCCCGGTGCGCTCGAGTGCGTGAGCCGCCTCAAGGCGGACGACGCCGTGGCCGTCATCGCCGAGGTGAAGCGGTCGAGCCCCAGCAAGGGCGCGCTCGCGTCCATCTCCGACCCGGCCGAGCTCGCGGGGGAGTACGAGAAGGGCGGCGCGGCCGCGATCTCGGTGCTCACCGAGCAGCGGCGGTTCAACGGGAGCCTCGCCGACCTCGACGCCGTCCGGGCGCGGGTCGACGTCCCCGTGCTCCGCAAGGACTTCGTCGTGACGCCGTACCAGGTGTGGGAGGCGCGCGCCCACGGCGCGGACATCGTGCTCCTCATCGTCGCGGCGCTCGAGCAGACGGTGCTCACGTCGCTCGTCGAGCGCGTGCACTCGCTCGGCATGACCGCGCTCGTCGAGGTCCACACGCTCGACGAGGTCACGCGCGCGCTCGACGCCGGGGCGCGGGTCGTCGGCGTCAACTCGCGCGACCTCAAGACGCTCGACGTCGACCGCACGACCTTCGCGCGCCTCGCGCCCGCGATCCCCGACGAGGTCGTCCGCGTGGCCGAGTCCGGCGTGCGCGGGCCGCACGACGTCATGGACTACGCCCGCTCCGGCGCGCACGCCGTGCTGGTCGGCGAGGCGCTCGTGACCGACGACGCGCCGCGCTCGTCCGTCGCCGACCTCGTCGCGGCCGGGTCGCACCCGTCGCTGTGGTCCGTGCGGCCCTGAGGCACGACGGCACCGTCCGTCACGTCGCAGGCGCCGCGCCCCGGCCCAGCACACCCCACCACGCAGGAGGACCGGCCCCGTGCCCGACTCGACACCATCGACCACCCCTCCGAGCGGCGCGCACTCCGTCCGCGCCGACCTGACGCGCTCCCTCGCGACCCAGGAGGGTCCCTACTTCGGCGAGTTCGGCGGGCGCTACGTGCCCGAGGCGCTCGTCGCCGCGCTCGACGAGCTCGAGACCGAGTACCGCAAGGCGCTCGACGACCCGGCGTTCGTGACCGAGCTCGCGCGCCTGCAGCGCGAGTACACCGGCCGCCCGAGCCCGCTCACCGAGGTGCCCCGCTTCGCGGAGCACGCCGGCGCCTCGCGCGTCTTCCTCAAGCGCGAGGACCTCAACCACACCGGCTCGCACAAGATCAACAACGTCCTGGGCCAGGCGCTGCTCGTCAAGCGCATGGGCAAGAAGCGCGTGATCGCCGAGACGGGCGCCGGCCAGCACGGCGTCGCGACGGCGACGGCCGCCGCCCTGCTCGACCTCGAGTGCGTCGTCTACATGGGCGAGGAGGACACGCGGCGCCAGGCGCTGAACGTCGCGCGCATGCGCCTCCTCGGCGCCGAGGTCGTCCCCGTGACGATCGGCCAGCGCACCCTCAAGGACGCGATCAACGAGGCGCTGCGCGACTGGGTCGCCAACGTCGACACGACGCACTACCTGCTCGGCACCGTGACCGGGCCCCACCCGTTCCCCGAGATGGTGCGCGAGTTCCACCGCGTCATCGGCGAGGAGGCGCGCACGCAGATCCTCGACCGCATCGGGCGCCTGCCCGACGCGCTCGCCGCGTGCGTGGGCGGCGGCTCGAACGCGCTCGGGCTCTTCAACGCCTTCCTCGACGACGAGGGCGTCGAGCTCTTCGGCTTCGAGGCCGGGGGCGAGGGCATCGAGACGGGCCGCCACGCGGCCCGCTTCAGCGGCGGCGCGCCGGGCGTCCTGCACGGCGCACGCTCGTACCTCCTCCAGGACGAGGACGGCCAGACCCTGCCGAGCCACTCGGTGTCCGCGGGTCTCGACTACCCGAGCGTCGGGCCGGCCCACTCGTGGCTACACGACCTCGGCCGCGCGACGTACCTGCCCGTGACCGACGCCGAGGCGATGGACGCGTTCCGGCTGCTGTGCCGCACCGAGGGGATCATCCCCGCGATCGAGTCGGCCCACGCCCTCGCGGGCGCGCTGCGGATCGGGCGCGAGGCCGCGGCCGCGGGCCGCACCGACCACGTGATCCTCGTGAACCTCTCGGGGCGCGGGGACAAGGACGTGGCGACCGCCGCCCGGTGGTTCGACCTCGTGGACGACGACGCGATCGCCGAGACGGCGACGGGCACGGAGGGACAGCTGTGAGCGCCGCCCAGACCCAGGACGCACCCGGGGCGTCGACGCCGGGGACGGCGTCGGCCACCGCACGCCGCCTGCTCGAGCTGCGCGCGGAGGGTCGCGCGGGGCTCGTCGGCTACCTGCCGGTCGGCTTCCCGACGGTCGACCGCTCCGTCGAGGCGGCGCTCGCGCTCGTGGACTCGGGCGTGGACGTGCTCGAGCTCGGCATCCCGTACACGGACCCCGTCATGGACGGACCGGTCATCCAGGCCGCTGCCCAGGCGGCGCTCGACGGCGGTGCGCGCGTCGCGGACGTCTTCCGCGTCGTCGCGGCCGTCACCGAGCGCACGGGCGGGCGCGTGCCGGTGCTCGTCATGACGTACTGGAATCCCGTGCTGCGCTACGGCGTCGACGCGTTCGCGCGCGACCTCGCGGCGGCCGGGGGAGCCGGGCTCATCACGGCCGACCTCGTCCCCGACGAGGGTCGCGCGTGGCTGGACGCCGCCGAGGCGCACGGTCTCGACCGCGTGTTCCTCGTCGCGCCGAGCTCGACGCCGGAGCGCCTCCGGCTCACCGCGCGCGCGTCGCGCGGCTTCGTCTACGCGGCCTCGACGATGGGCGTCACGGGCGTGCGCGCCGCCGTCGGGCCCCAGGCCGCGCGGCTCGTCGCCGACACGCGCGCGGCGGGCGCCGAGCTCGTGTGCGTCGGCCTCGGCGTCTCCACGGCCGAGCAGGCCGCGGAGGTCGCGCGCTACGCCGACGGCGTCATCGTCGGCTCGGCGTTCGTCCGGCCCCTGCTGGGCGACGCCCCGTGGGACGAGCGACTCGCCGCGCTCCGCACGGTCGCCGCCTCGCTGGCGGCCGGGGTGCGGTCCGCCCGTCAGGAGCAGCCCGGCACGACGGCGCCCGGCGGGGTGGTCGCATGAGCGCCGCGCTCGCCGTCGGGCAGCTCGTGGAGGCCGCGGGCGTCCTGCCCGCGGCGATCCCGAGCCCGCCCCAGCACACCTGGTACCTCGGGCCGTTCCCGATCCGCGCCTACGCGCTCGCGATCCTCGCCGGGATCGGCGTCGCCCTGTGGCTCACGCGGCGTCGCTGGGTGGAGCGCGGGGGAGAGGCCGACGACGTCCTGGAGATCGCGTTCTGGGCGGTCCCGTTCGGGATCGTCGGCGGGCGGCTCTACCACGTCTTCTCGACGCCCGACCCGTACTGGGGCCCGAACGGGGACCCCGTCCGCGCGCTGTACGTGTGGGAGGGCGGCCTCGGCATCTGGGGCGCGGTCGCGCTCGGCGCGGTCGGCGCGTACATCGGGTGCCGTCGCCAGCGCGTGAGCTTCCCGGCGTTCGCGGACGCGCTCGCCCCGGGGCTGCTCCTCGCGCAGGCCGTCGGCCGCCTCGGCAACTGGTTCAACCAGGAGCTGTTCGGCTCGCCCACGACGCTGCCGTGGGGCCTGCGGGTCGACGACTCGGTCGCCGCCGCGGCCGGCTACCCGCCGGGCACGCTGTTCCACCCGACGTTCCTCTACGAGATGGTCTGGAACATCGCCGCTGCCCTGCTCCTGATCTACCTGGACCGTCGGTTCCGGCTCGGTCACGGTCGGGTATTCTGGCTCTACGTCTTCGTCTACACGCTCGGTCGGGTGTGGATCGAGATGCTGCGCATCGACGAGGCCGAGCTCGTCCTCGGTCTCCGGCTGAACGTCTGGACCTCGATCCTGGTCGGTGTCGGTGCGTTGGTAGCGTTTATCGTTGTCGGGCGTCGCCACCCCGGGCGCGAGGAGACGGTGTCCCTCGACGCGCCGGGCGAGGCGCCCGCCACGGAGCCCACGGAGCCGGTCGAGGAGTCGACCGACGCCGCGGACCCCGAGAAGACCGCGGACTCCGACGACTCGGAGGAGTCCGAGCAGGCAGATGCCGCGCGACCAGACCCCGGTCGCTGAGCCTCCGTCACTCAACGGCGAATCCGCCGGGCGACCGCCCGGTGGTTCCGTCATGTCCACCAGGGCCGACGACGTCCCGAACCCCCCCAGCTGGAACCAGCCCGGCCGTCTCGGTCGGGCGCCTGTGAGGACGGTGTTGATGACCACGCCGCAGTATCGGGACGCGCACCGGGCACCCGCCCTGTCCGCCCCTCCCACGGCATCCGGTCTGTACGACCCCGCCGCCGAGCACGACGCGTGCGGCGTCGCCTTCGTGGCGACGCTCCGCGGCACGCCCGGACGCGACATCGTGGACGCGGGGCTCACGGCCCTGCTCAACCTGGACCACCGCGGCGCGGTGGGCGCCGAGGAGAACAGCGGCGACGGCGCGGGGATCCTCACGCAGATCCCCGACGCCTTCGTGCGCGACGTGGTCGACGCCGAGCTCCCGCCCGCCGGGCACTACGCCATCGGCATGGCGTTCCTCCCGCAGGACCCCGAGGCGGCCGCGACCACGGCCCGCGCGGTCGAGGCGATCGCCGCCGAGGAGAAGCTCGAGGTCCTCGCCTGGCGCGACGTCCCCGTGACGGCCGACCTCGTGGGCCCGAGCGCGCGCGCGTCGATGCCGCTGTTCCGTCAGGTCGTCGTGGCCGACCCGTCGCGCGAGCTGGCCGGCGTCGACCTCGACCGCCGGACGTACCGTCTGCGCAAGCGCGCGGAGAACGAGCTCGGACTCTTCTTCGCGTCGCTGTCGGCGCGCACGCTCACCTACAAGGGCATGCTCACGACGGCGCAGCTCGAGCCGTTCTTCCCGGACCTGTCCGACCCGCGGTACGCGAGCGAGATCGCGCTCGTGCACTCGCGGTTCTCGACGAACACGTTCCCGTCCTGGCCGCTCGCGCAGCCGTTCCGGATGATCGCGCACAACGGCGAGATCAACACGGTGCGCGGCAACCGGAACTGGATGGCCGCGCGCGAGGGCACGCTCGCGAGCGACGCCCTCGGCGACCTCGCGCCGCTGCTCCCGGTGTGCTCCGACGGCTCGAGCGACTCGGCGAGCTTCGACGAGGTGTTGGAGCTGCTGCACCTGTCGGGCCGCTCGCTGCCGCACGCCGTGCTCATGATGGTCCCGGAGGCGTGGGAGAACCACGCCGAGATGGACCCGGACCTGCGCGCGTTCTACGAGTACCACTCGACGCTCATGGAGCCGTGGGACGGCCCCGCGTGCCTCAACTTCACCGACGGCACCCTCATCGGCGCGGTCCTCGACCGCAACGGTCTGCGCCCCGGGCGCTACTGGGTCACCGAGGACGGCCTCGTCGTGCTCGCGAGCGAGGCGGGCGTGCTCGACCTCGACCCCGCGACGATCGTCCGCAAGGGCCGTCTCGAGCCGGGCCGCATGTTCCTCGTCGACACCGGCCAGGGCCGGATCATCGAGGACGAGGAGATCAAGTCCCAGCTCGCGGCGCAGCGCCCGTACGCGCGGTGGGTCGCGGAGAACGCGGTCTACCTCGACCAGCTCCCCGAGCGCGAGCACGTCGCGCACAGCCCCGCGTCGGTCGAGCGCCGCCAGCGTGCCTTCGGGTACACGCAGGAGGAGCTCAAGGTCATCCTCACCCCGATGGCCAACACGGGCGCCGAGCCCCTCGGCGCCATGGGCACGGACACGCCCATCGCCGTCCTCGCGAAGCGCCCGCGCCTGCTCTTCGACTACTTCACGCAGATGTTCGCGCAGGTCACGAACCCGCCGCTGGACGCGATCCGCGAGGAGCTCGTCACGTCGATCGGCGGGGCGATCGGCCCCGAGCCGAACCTGCTCGTCGACACCCCGGAGCACGCGCGCAAGCTCATGCTGCCGTTCCCGGTGCTCGACAACGACCAGCTCGCGAAGATCATCCGCGTCGACAAGGACCCGAACCTCGCGGGCGTCTTCCGCGCCGTGACGATCAAGGGCCTGTACCGCGTCGCGGGCGGCGGCGAGTCGTTGCTCGCGCGGCTCGAGGAGATCTTCGCCGAGGTCGACGCGCACGTCGCGGCCGGCGCGAGCTTCATCGTGCTGTCGGACCGCGACTCGGACGCCGAGCACGCGCCGATCCCGTCGCTGCTGCTGTCGAGCGCGGTGCACCACCACCTCCTGCGGCGCCACACGCGCACGCAGGTGTCGCTCGTCGTCGAGGCGGGGGACGTGCGCGAGGTGCACCACGTCGCGCTCCTCATCGGCTACGGCGCCGCCGCGGTGAACCCCTACCTCGCGATGGAGACCGTCGAGGACCTCGCGCGCCGCGGCTACCTCGCGGTCGACCCGGCCAAGGCCGTCGCGAACCTCATCAAGGGCCTCGGCAAGGGTGTCCTCAAGGTCATGAGCAAGATGGGCATCTCGACCATCTCCTCCTACCGCGGCGCCCAGGTCTTCGAGGCCGTGGGTCTCTCGCACGACCTCGTGCAGGCGTTCTTCACGGGCACGACGTCGCGCCTCAGCGGCATCGGGCTCGACGTCGTCGCGGCCGAGGTCGCGGCGCGCCACGTGGACGCGTACCCGCGCTCCGGCAACCACCGCCCGCACGTCCGCCTGACCACGGGCGGCGAGTACCAGTGGCGCCGCGACAGCGAGGAGCACCTGTTCGACCCGGAGACGGTGTTCCGCCTCCAGCACTCGACGCGCGAGCGTCGGTTCGACATCTTCCGCGAGTACACGCACCGCGTGGACGAGCAGTCCTCGCGGCTCATGACCCTGCGTGGCCTCCTCGAGCTGCGCGAGGGCGAGCGCCCCGCGGTGCCGCTCGACGAGGTCGAGCCCGTGAGCGAGATCGTCAAGCGCTTCAACACCGGCGCGATGTCGTACGGCTCCATCTCGGCCGAGGCCCACGAGACCCTCGCGATCGCGATGAACCGCCTCGGTGGTCGGTCGAACACGGGCGAGGGCGGCGAGGACCCCGAGCGCCTGTACGACCCGGAGCGTCGCTCGAAGGTCAAGCAGATCGCGTCGGGCCGCTTCGGCGTCACGAGCGAGTACCTGACGAACGCCGACGACATCCAGATCAAGCTCGCCCAGGGCGCCAAGCCCGGCGAGGGCGGTCAGCTGCCGGGCCACAAGGTGTACCCGTGGGTCGCGAAGACCCGGCACTCCACGCCGGGCGTCGGCCTCATCTCGCCGCCGCCGCACCACGACATCTACTCGATCGAGGACCTCGCGCAGCTCATCCACGACGCGAAGAACGCGAACCCGGCGGCGCGCGTCCACGTCAAGCTCGTCTCCGAGTTCGGCGTCGGCACGGTCGCGACGGGCGTGTCCAAGGCGCACGCGGACGTCGTCCTCATCTCGGGCCACGACGGCGGCACGGGCGCGAGCCCGCTGACGTCGCTCAAGCACGCGGGCACGCCGTGGGAGATCGGCCTCGCCGAGACGCAGCAGACCCTCGTGCTGAACAACCTGCGCGACCGCATCGTCGTGCAGGTCGACGGGCAGATGAAGACCGGGCGCGACGTCGTCGTGGCCGCGCTGCTCGGGGCCGAGGAGTTCGGCTTCGCGACCGCGCCGATGGTCGTCTCGGGCTGCGTCATGATGCGCGTGTGCCACCTGGACACGTGCCCGGTGGGCGTCGCGACGCAGAACCCGGAGCTGCGGGCCCGCTTCACGGGCAAGCCGGAGTTCGTCGTGAACTTCTTCGAGTTCATCGCGGAGGAGGTGCGCGAGTACCTGGCGCGCCTCGGGTTCCGGAGCATCGAGGAGGCGATCGGCCACGTCGAGTACCTCGACACGCGCCAGGCGATCGACCACTGGAAGGCGCAGGGTCTCGACCTCGCGCCCATCCTCGAGAAGCCCGTCCCCGTCGAGGGCGCGTCGCTGCGGAACACGACGACGCAGGACCACGGCCTCGAGAAGGCGCTCGACAACCAGCTCGTCGCGCTGGCCGAGGACGCGCTGGAGCGGCGTGAGCCGGTGCGGATCTCGCTGCCGGTCCGCAACGTCAACCGCACGGTCGGCACGATGCTCGGCCACGAGGTGACCAAGCGCTTCCGCGGCGAGGGCCTGCCGGACGACACGATCGACGTGACCCTCACGGGGTCCGCCGGCCAGTCGCTCGGGGCCTTCCTCCCGCGCGGCGTCACGCTGCGCCTGTTCGGGGACGCGAACGACTACGTCGGCAAGGGCCTGTCGGGCGGGCGGATCGTCGTGCGGCCGGACCGCAACGCGGTCCTCACCGGGTCGAGCAACGTCGTCGCCGGGAACGTCATCGGCTACGGCGCGACGTCGGGCGAGATCTTCCTGCGCGGCCGCGTCGGGGAGCGCTTCGGCGTCCGCAACTCGGGCGCGACGCTCGTCGTCGAGGGTGTGGGCGACCACGGGTGCGAGTACATGACGGGCGGCACGGTCGTCGTGCTGGGCCCGACCGGGCGCAACTTCGGCGCCGGCATGTCCGGCGGCACCGCGTACGTGCTCGACCTGCGCGAGAGCGCCGTGAACACGAGCGCGCTCGCGACCGGCGAGCTCGGGCTGAGCCCGCTCGAGGACGCCGAGGTCGCGCTCGTCGAGCGGCTCGTCCGCCGTCACCACGAGGAGACCGGATCGCCGCTCGCGGCCGAGCTGCTCGAGGACTTCGCCACGGCGGTGCAGCGCTTCACGCGCGTCCTGCCGACCGACTTCGCCCGCATGCGCTCGGCGCTCGAGAAGGCCGAGTCGGCCGGTCTCGACCCGGCCGCGCCCGGCGTGTGGGACCAGATCTTGGAGGTGGCCCGTGGCTGACCCCCGCGGATTCCTGAAGGTGCGGGAGCGCGAGCTCCCGCCGAACCGCCCGGTGGCCGTGCGCCTGCGGGACTGGAAGGACGTGCACGCGCACCTCGAGGAGGGTCAGCCGTTCCTCAAGGAGCAGGCGGGCCGCTGCATGGACTGCGGCATCCCGTTCTGCCACCAGGGCTGCCCGCTCGGGAACCTCATCCCCGAGTGGAACGACCTCGTCTACCGCGAGCAGTGGGCCGACGCGATCGACCGCCTCCACGAGACGAACAACTTCCCGGAGTTCACCGGTCGCGTGTGCCCGGCGCCGTGCGAGTCGAGCTGCGTGCTCGGCATCAACCAGCCGCCCGTGACGATCAAGAACGTCGAGGTCTCGATCATCGACGAGGCGTTCGAGCGCGGGTACGTCACGCCCCAGGTGCCGCAGCGGCTCACGGGCTTCACGGTCGCGGTCGTCGGGTCCGGTCCTGCCGGGCTCGCCGCCGCGCAGCAGCTCACGCGCGCCGGGCACACCGTCGCGGTGTACGAGCGCGACGACGCCGTCGGGGGCCTGCTGCGCTACGGCATCCCCGACTTCAAGCTCGAGAAGCACCACATCGACCGCCGCGTCGCGCAGATGGAGGCCGAGGGCACGCGGTTCCGCCCCGGCGTCGAGATCGGCGTCGACATCACGTGGGACGACCTGCGGGCGCGCTACGACGCGGTCGTGGTCGCGACCGGCGCGACGGTGCCGCGCGACCTGTCGGTGCCCGGGCGCGAGCTCGGCGGCATCCACTTCGCGATGGACTTCCTGCACCAGGCGAACGCGGTCGTGGCGGGGCACGAGGTGCCCGACCAGATCACGGCCACGGGCAAGCACGTCATCGTCATCGGTGGCGGCGACACGGGCTCGGACTGCCTCGGCACCTCGCTGCGCCAGGGCGCGGCGAGCGTCACGACGCTCGCGATCGGCAAGCAGCCGCCGCTCGAGCGGTCCGCGACCCAGCCGTGGCCGACCGACCCGATCGTGTTCGAGGTGTCCTCGTCCCACGAGGAGGGCGGCGAGCGCGAGTTCCTCGCGTCGACCGTCGCGTTCCTCGGCGACGAGAACGGAGCCGTGCGCGCGCTGCGCGTCGCGGAGACCGAGTACCTGCCCGACGGCCGTCGCGTGCCCAAGGAGGGCACCGAGCGCGAGATCCCCGCGGACCTCGTGCTCGTCGCGATGGGCTTCACCGGACCGGAGACGGCTGCCCTCACGACCCAGACCGGCGCGGACCTCACGGGGCGCGGCCTCGTGGCGCGCGGCGACGACTTCGCGTCTTCGCTGCCCGGGGTCTTCGTGGCCGGCGACGCCGGTCGTGGGCAGTCGTTGATCGTGTGGGCGATCGCCGAGGGGCGGGCGGCGGCGGCATCCGTCGACGCCTACCTTCAGGGAGGGACCGAGCTGCCCGCGCCCGTGCGCGCGAACACCGTGTCCTTGCGCGCTTGACGTGCACCCCGACGTCGGATGTCCGGCGCCGGGACGATGAGCGGGGCATCCTAGGGAGGGGCACCCCGCGACGACCGGCTCCTGGCCGGTCGGAAGACTAGAGGCTGGAGATATGCGCAGAGCAAAGATCGTCTGCACCATCGGACCCGCGACCGAGTCGAAGGAGCAGCTCCGCGCGCTCGTCGACGCGGGCATGGACGTGGCGCGGATCAACCGCAGCCACGGCAGCGCCGAGGAGCACGCGGCCGTCTACCACGGCGTGCGCGAGGCCGCCGCCGAGTCGGGCCGCTCCGTGGCCGTCCTCGTCGACCTCCAGGGGCCGAAGATCCGTCTGGGCCGCTTCGCGGGCGACGAGAAGCACTGGCTCGAGGAGGGTGACACCTTCACGATCACGACCGAGGACGTCGTCGGGACCAAGGAGCTCGTCTCCACGACGCACAAGGGCCTGCCGGGCGACGCCCGCGTCGGCGACCCGATCCTCATCGACGACGGCAAGGTGCTCGTCCGCGTCACCGCCGTCGAGGGCCCGCGCGTCGTCACGCGCGTCGAGGTCGCCGGCCCGGTGTCGAACAACAAGGGCCTGAACCTCCCGGGTGTCGCGGTCTCCGTGCCGGCGCTCTCCGAGAAGGACCAGGACGACCTGCGCTGGGCCCTCGCGCTCGGCGCGGACATCATCGCGCTGTCGTTCGTGCGGTCCGCGAAGGACTTCGAGGACGTCAAGCGGATCATGGACGAGGAGGGCCGCACGGTCCCCGTCGTCGCGAAGATCGAGAAGCCGCAGGCCGTCGAGAACCTCGCGGAGATCGTCGACGCGTTCGACGGCGTCATGGTCGCCCGCGGCGACCTCGCGGTCGAGCTCCCGCTGGAGCAGGTGCCGCTCGTCCAGAAGCGCATCGTCGAGCTCGCGCGTCGCAACGCGAAGCCCGTCATCGTCGCCACGCAGGTGCTCGAGTCCATGACGAACTCGCCGCGCCCGACGCGCGCCGAGGCGTCCGACTGCGCCAACGCCGTCCTCGACGGCGCCGACGCGGTCATGCTCTCGGGCGAGACGAGCGTGGGCGAGTACCCGATCCTCACGGTCCAGACGATGGCCCGGATCATCGAGGCGACGGAGGAGGCGGGCCGCGAGCGCATCGCGCCGCTCGGCTCGACGCCGCACACCCGCGGTGGCGCCATCACGCGCGCGGCGGCCGAGATCGGCGAGATCCTCGGTGCGAAGTACCTCGCGACGTTCACGCAGTCGGGCGACTCGGCGCGCCGCATGTCGCGCCTGCGCTCGTCCATCCCGCTGCTCGCGTTCACGCCGCGCGAGCACGTGCGCAACGTCCTGTCGCTCACGTGGGGCACCCAGACGTACCAGGTGCCCGAGGTGGAGAACACCGACGCGATGGTCGGCCAGGTCGACACGACCCTGCAGGCCAACGGCCTCGCCGAGGTCGGCGACCTCGTGGTCGTCGTCTCCGGCGCCCCCGTGGGCCAGCCGGGCACGACGAACTCGATCCTCGTGCACAAGATCGGCGACCACTCCGACACCCGGAACTGACGTCCGGAGCTCTCACCGGAGCTGACGCCGCGCGCCCGCCACGGGCGCTCGTGCTGCCCGACGGCGGCGCCCCCTGCGCGGGGGCGCCGCCGTCGGTCGTCCTGCGCGCCCGGGAAAGCCCGCGACACGGCCCCCGGCGCGCCCCTACCCTCGCGGGATGCGAGCCGTGCCTGCGTCCCTGGACCCCGCGGTCGTGCGTCGGGTCGACGCGCGGCTGGACGCCGTCGTGCGCGACGAGGGCGTCGCGGTCCCGCTCGCGGTGGAGAGCGGCAGCCGCGCGTGGGGGTTCCCGTCGCCGGACTCGGACTACGACTGCCGCTTCGTGTACGTGCGCCCGGGGGCCGACTACCTCGACCCCTGGCCGCGGCGCGACGTCGTCGAGACGCCGCTCGACGCGGTGCTGGACGTCAACGGGTGGGACCTCGTCAAGGCCGTGCGGCTGCTCGTGCGCGGGAACGCGACGCTGCTGGAGTGGCTGCGCTCGCCGATCGTCTACCGCGGCGACCCCGCGTTCCGCGCGGACCTGCTCGCGCTCGCCGAGCGGGTCGTCGACCGCGACACCGTGCGGCGCCACTACCTGCACGTCGCGCTCGGCCAGCGGGAGCGCTGGTGGACGGCGGACGACGTGCCGCTCAAGAAGCTCTTCTACGTCCTGCGCCCGGCCGCGACGCTGCGCTGGCTGCGCGTGCGGCCGGACGCCGTCCCGCCCATGCGCCTCGCGACGCTGCTCGACGAGGGCGAGGCACCGAGCGCGGTGGTGCAGGAGGCGTCCGGGCTCGTCGCGCTCAAGGCGGTCTCGCGCGAGATGGGCGCGGGCCCCGTCCCGGCCGTGCTCCGCCGGTTCGTCGACGACGAGCTCGCCGCCGCCACGGCGGCCGTGACGGTGGCGGGGGCCGGGGCCCTGACCGCTCGCTCGGTGGCGGGGGAGTTCTTCCGGTCGGCGGTCGCGCGGTACGGCCCGGCGGGGTCGCGGTCGACGACGGCTGCGGGCGCGCCGGGCGCCGCGTCGGGGGAGTGGCGGTGACCGACGGGCGCGCGCCTCGCTCGAGCGAGCGCGGCGGGTCGGCCCTACCCTCACGTGGGTGACCAGCGACCAGATCGAGGACGTCGACCAGGACCTGTACGCGGCGGCGAGCGACCCCGACGCCGACGGCGCGGCGGCCGCCGCGCGCGAGGCGACCTTCCGTGCGCTCGTCGCGCGCCGCGACGCGCGCGAGACCGCGGAGGCGGCCGCCACCGTGTGCGAGCAGGTCCAGCAGGTGGCGGAGGCCGCCGCACGCAGCGCGCAGGACGCGCTGACGTCCGCGACCGTCGCGCACTCCGCCGCTCTCCTCGGCGACGAGGCGATCGCCCGGCAGGCGGCGCGCGACGCGAGCGCCGCCGCCCGGGAGGCCGCGCGCGAGGCGGTCGTGTTGGACACGGCGCGGCCCGAGCTCTAGACGGCGTCGGTCCGTGCGCGGGGCCCCGCGGTCCGTCCGTGCCGTCCCGAGTCCCGCGGCACCGCTCGTCCTCGCCCTCTACCCTGGGCCCAGCGCTCGGCGTCCGCTCGGTGCTGACCATCCAGCCACCGGTGGACGGTGGGAGAGCGAGGTCCGTCGTGGCCCGAGCGCACCGGCGCGGGCGCTCCTCGGGGAGCACGGTCCTTCCGGCCCTCCAGGAGCGGTACGACCTGATCGACGGGGTGCGGGTCTACTCCGTCGTCGCGGAGCCGGACCGGGCAGAGCGCCCGGAGGGTCGCACCGTACCCGCGGACGTGGTCCTCGTGCACGGGCTCGCGCTGTCGACCCGGTACCTGGAGCCGGGCGTCCGCCGGCTCGGGACGGACCGCCGCACCGCCGCACTGGACCTGCCGGGCGTCGGGCGCAGCGGTCGTCCGCCGCACCTGCCGTCGATGGCCGAGATGGCGGACGTCGTGGCCCGCTGGATGGACGGGCTCGGCATGACGGGCGCGGACGTCGTCGGGCACTCGTTGGGCTGCCAGATCGTCAGTCATCTCGCCGCGGAGCGGCCCGACCTGGTCCGGCGGGTCGTCCTCGTCGGCCCTTCCCGGGACCCGGAGCACCCCCGGTGGTGGCAGAGCGCGTGGCGCCTGCTCCTCGACGGCCCGCGCGAGAGGTGGTCGCTGCTGCCGATCGCCGTCGTGGACTACCTGCGTGCCGGTCCGGTCGCGGCGGTGCGGGCCCTGAAGCAGGCGCGCCGCGCCGAGGTCAGCCACCTGGTGCAGAGCATCACGCAGCCCGTCCTCGTGGTCGTCGGGGACCGCGACCCGCTCGTCTCGGGGACGTGGGCCCGCCGACTCGTCGACGCGCTGCCCGACGGGCGGCTCGTCACGGTCCCGGGGGCTCCGCACGGGCTGCCGTACTCCAGCGTGGAGTCCTTCGTCACGACGACGCGGGAGTTCCTCGACCGCGAGGAGCCGTGACGTCGAGCACCGTACGCCTGCCGAGATGAGGGGTGCCCCGGGTGGGATTCGAACCCACACTGGATCGGGTTTGAGCCGAACGCCTCTGCCGGTTGGGCTACCGGGGCCGCGCGCGGAAGGGCCCAGCCGGGCTCCGCCGCGCGGGCACCATCGAACCACACGCGCGCGCCTTCACGAGAATCACACTCCTCGGAGGGTGAAACGCGGGGGCGGCACCCGGTGCGGCGCACTACGATGAGTCCCGTGAGTGACCAGACAGCGCAGCCCGAGGACAAGCAGCCGCTCGACCTGCCCCCGATGATCGAGCCCGAGCCCGCCGCCACCCCCGCTCCGTCGGGTCGCGCCGCGCGCCGCGCCGTCGTCGCGGAGGACGAGGCCCTGATCCGTCTCGACGTCGTCGAGACGCTGCGGGACGCCGGGTTCGACGTCGTCGGCGAGGCCGGCGACGGTGCGACGGCGGTGAAGCTGGCGCTCGAGCTCAAGCCCGACGTCGTGGTCATGGACGTGAAGATGCCCGAGCTCGACGGCATCTCCGCGGCGGAGCAGATCGGCAAGGCGCACGCCGCCCCGGTCGTCCTGCTGACGGCGTTCTCGCAGGCGGAGCTCGTCGAGCGGGCGCGCGACGCCGGCGCCATGGCGTACGTCGTCAAGCCGTTCACCCCGGCGGACCTGCTGCCTGCGGTCGAGATCGCGATCTCGCGCTACTCGCAGATCTCGGCCCTCGAGTCCGAGGTGGCCGACCTCGCGGAGCGCTTCGAGACGCGCAAGCGCGTCGACCGCGCGAAGGGCCTGCTCATGACGAAGATGGGCCTGTCGGAGCCGGAGTCGTTCCGCTGGATCCAGAAGACGTCGATGGACCGCCGTCTCACGATGCGCGAGGTCGCGGACGCCGTCATCGAGCAGGTCGGCGGCGCCTGAGCCGCCCGCCGCGCCCGGTGCGCCGCGCGGGGGTCCTGATCAGGACCTTTGTCACGGGGCTCCGGGCGGGCTATCGTCTTGGACTGGCGTCCAGCAGTTCCGGGGCGGTGAACACGGTCGCCACGTAGTGCTCATGTCGACGGCCGACGGTGCTGTCCGAGCGACGTGGACCTTCTCACGCCCCACGTCCCTCGGTGCCGCCGCCGGTCCCACGGTGCGAACGAGGAGGAGCGCAGTGCGCCCAGCAGTGGAGGTCAGGCCCGCGGTCGGTGACGACCTGCCGGGGATCGCTGTGCTGTGCTCGGAGGCACGCCGCGAGTCGGCGTCCGGGGCGCAGATCTGCGCGCCCGACGAGGACCGCCTGGTCCGGCACCTGTCGGTGCTGCTCACCCTGCCCGGCGGCAACGTGCTCGTCGCCCTGCACGACGGCCGCCCCGTCGGGTTCGTCCTGGCTCGCGTGCTCGACCCGCACCTGTTCGCGGACGAGCCGAGCCTGTACGTCGAGGCGGTGTACGTGGGGGAGGACGCCCGGCGCCGCGGCGTGGGCCACGCGCTCCTCAGCGCGACGGCCGAGCTCGCCGCGTCGTCCGGCGCGACGCACGTCTACTCCGTGCCCATCCCCGGTTCCCGCGGCGTGCAGCGCTTCCTCGCGCGACTGGGCTTCGGCCCGGTGGCCGGGCACCGCGTCGTCTCGACGGCGGTCCTGCAGCGACGGCTCGCGGCCGACCTCACCCCGGCCCGCCGGGGCACCCGCTCTCTCGAGGACCTCATCGCGCGCCGTCGGCGCGCCCGCACCGAGACGATGTCGGGGCCGGTCGACCTGCGCGAGTTCCAGGCCGAGTACAACCGCCGTGCGGGCGTGGTGACGCCGGCCGACACGCGCGAGACCCTGCCCGGCTGAGCCGGGCTCCCGCGCCCCGCGACCGGCGTCGCCCCGGTCAGCCCTGCGCGAGGATCATGCACGTGAGGCGCGCCGTGCACACGCGGCGACCCTCGTCGTCGGACACGACGATCTCGTAGCTCGCCGTCGTGCGCCCGCGGTGCACCGCGACCGCCTCGCCGTGCACCCAGCCGTCGCGCACGCCCCGGTGGTGCGTCGCGTTCACCTCGATGCCGACGGCCGCGCGCCCGGGCCCGCCGTGCAGCTGCGCGGCGATGGATCCCAGCGTCTCGGCGAGGACGACGGACGCGCCCCCGTGCAGCAGCCCCGCGGGCTGCGTGTTGCCCGCCACGGGCATGCGTGCGGTGACGCGGTCGGCCCCCACCTCGCCCAGCTCGATGCCCATGCGCTCGATGAGCGTCCCCTCGGTGCGCAGGCCCATCGCCTCGTAGGCGTGACGCGGGGCGTCGGGTGTCGACGGGGTGGCGTGGGTCGGCGTCCCGGTCGGGGCGGCGTTCTGGTCGGAACCGTGCGTGTGGGTCATGGGCGATAGGTTGGCACCCGTGACGACCTCCGCGCGACCTCGCCTCCTGCTCATCGACGGACACTCCATGGCCTACCGCGCGTTCTTCGCGCTCCCGGCGGAGAACTTCTCGACGACCACGGGGCAGCACACGAACGCGGTCTACGGGTTCACCTCGATGCTCATCAACCTCCTGCGGGACGAGGAGCCCACGCACGTCGCCGTCGCGTTCGACGCCGGGCGGCAGTCCTTCCGCACCGAGATCCTGCCCAGCTACAAGGGCACGCGGGAGTCCACGCCCGAGCCCTTCCGGGGCCAGGTGCCGCTCATCAAGGAGATCCTGGAGACGCTGCACATCCCCACGCTCGAGCGCGAGGGCTACGAGGCCGACGACATCTTCGCGACCCTCGCGACGCAGGGCGCCGCCGCCGGGATGGAGGTGCTCGTCTGCTCGGGGGACCGGGACTCGTTCCAGCTCGTCGGCCCGGACGTCACGGTGCTCTACCCGAAGAAGGGCGTCTCGGAGCTCGCGCGCATGGACAGCGCCGCCGTCGTCGAGAAGTACGGCGTGCCGCCCGAGCGCTACCCGGACCTCGCCGCCCTCGTCGGCGAGACGTCCGACAACCTGCCGGGCATCCCCGGCGTCGGCCCCAAGACGGCCGCCAAGTGGATCACGGCGTACGGCGACCTCGACGGCCTGCTGGACCACGCGGACGAGATCAAGGGCAAGGCGGGGGAGAACCTGCGGGCGCACCTCGACCAGGTCCGCCTCAACCGGCAGCTCAACGCGCTCCTGCGCGACCTCGAGCTGCCCGTCGGCCCCGACGACCTCGCGACCCGTCCCTGGGACCGCGAGGCCGCCCACCGCGTCCTCGACGCCCTGGAGTTCCGCGCCCTGCGCGACCGGCTCTTCGCGATCGCCCCCGAGGGCGAGGTCGAGGCCGAGGCGGGGTTCGACGTCGCGCTCGCCGACGTCCTGCCGGGCGGCCTGGGCGCCTGGCTGGCCGAGCACGGCACGCGCCCGCTGGGCGTCGAGGTGGCCGGCAAGGTCGTGCCGGGCGGCGGGGACGCGTGGGGCCTCGCGGTGTCCGACGACGCCGGGGCGGCCGTCGCGCTCGAGCTCGCCGACGTCGCGGGCGCCGACGACGAGGCGCTCGCCGCGTGGCTCGCCGACCCGGAGCGGCCCAAGGTCGTGCACGGCGCGAAGTCGGCCTGGCACGAGCTCGCGGCGCGCGGCTACGACCTCGCGGGCGTCACGTTCGACACCGAGCTCGCCGCGTACCTGTGCCACCCCGACCAGCGGGGCTACGACCTGGGCGACCTCGTCGTGCGGCACCTGCACCGCGAGCTCCGCGCGGACACGGAGGCGGTCAACGACGCGCAGGGCGCGCTCGACCTCTCGTTCGACGGCAGCGGCGAGCAGGAGCGCGACGCGGTCCGTGCGCTCGCCGTCGCCCAGCTCGGCGAGGTCCTCGCGGGCGAGCTCGAGGACCGGGGGGCCACGACGCTCCTCGCCGACCTCGAGCTGCCGCTGTCCCAGGTGCTCGCGCGCATGGAGCAGCGCGGCATCGCGGCGGACGTCACGTACCTGCGCGAGCTCGAGCAGCACTTCGGCGACCTCGTCGCGACCGCCGCGTCGGAGGCGTACGCCGTCATCGGGCGCGAGGTGAACCTGGGCTCCCCCAAGCAGCTCCAGGAGGTGCTGTTCGACCAGCTCGGGATGCCCAAGACGAAGAAGATCAAGACGGGCTACACGACCGACGCGTCGGCGCTCGCGGACCTCTTCGTCAAGACGCAGCACCCGTTCCTCGAGCACCTGCTCGCCCACCGCGACGCGTCGCGGCTGCGCCAGACGGTCGAGGGGCTGCTGAAGTCCGTCGCCGACGACGGCCGTATCCACACGACGTTCCAGCAGACGATCGCGGCGACGGGCCGGCTCAGCTCGACCGACCCGAACCTCCAGAACATCCCGATCCGCACCGAGGCGGGCCGGCGCATCCGGCGCGCGTTCGTCGTCGGCGAGGGCTACGAGACGCTCATGACGGCCGACTACAGCCAGATCGAGATGCGCATCATGGCGCACCTCTCGGGCGACGAGGGTCTCATCGAGGCGTTCCGGTCCGGGGAGGACCTGCACTCCTACGTCGGGTCGCGCGTGTTCGAGGTCCCGGCAGCCGAGGTCACGCCCGCGATGCGCTCGAAGATCAAGGCGATGTCGTACGGCCTCGCGTACGGGCTGTCGGCGTTCGGGCTCTCGCAGCAGCTCACCATCGAGGTGGGCGAGGCCCAGAAGCTCATGGACGACTACTTCGAGCGCTTCGGCGGCGTGCGCGACTACCTCACGGGCGTCGTCGACGAGGCGCGGGCCACGGGCTACACGGCCACCATCCTCGGGCGCCGCCGGTACCTGCCCGACCTCACGAGCGACAACCGGCAGCGCCGCCAGATGGCGGAGCGCATGGCCCTCAACGCGCCGATCCAGGGCAGCGCGGCCGACATCATCAAGGTCGCGATGCTCAACGTGCAGCGGGCGCTCGACGAGCGCGGGCTGCGCTCACGGCTGCTCCTCCAGGTGCACGACGAGCTCGTGGTCGAGGTCGCCCCCGGCGAGCGCGACGCGGTCGAGGAGGTGCTGCGCACGCAGATGGGCGCGGCGGCGGACCTTGACGTGCCGCTCGACGTCTCGGTCGGAGTCGGTGCCACGTGGCACGAGGCGGGTCACTGACCCGGGCGCGTCAGCCCGGGAGGCGCGTGCGGAAGATCGCCGTCCCGGGCAGGTAGGCGCCGCGCACCGGTCCCCAGCCGCCCCACACCTCGGTGTTGTCGGCGGGCCACTCGGGCTCGACGACGTCGCGCAGCTCCAGCCCGGCGGCGACCACCTCGCGCACGTGGTCGCCCAGGGTGCGGTGGTACTCGGCGTAGACGACACGGCCGGCGGCGTCGGTCTCGACGTAGGGCCGGCGGTCGAAGTAGGACCGGTTCGCGGTCAGCCCGCGCTCGCTCGGGTCGTCGGGGAACGCCCACCGCGTCGGGTGCGTCACCGAGAACGTCCACGTGCCGCCGGGCCGCAGCACGCGTGCGACCTCGCGGTGGACGGCCGCCGCGTCGGGCACGAACGGGATCGCGCCGAACGAGGTGAACGCGACGTCGAACGTGGCGTCGGCGAACGGGAGCCGGCGCGCGTCGGCCTGGACGGCCGGGACGCGCACGCCCGTCGCCCGGTCCAGCGCCGCCCCCGCGGCGAGCATGCCGCCGGACACGTCCGTCGCGACGACCTCCGCTCCCTGCGTCACGAGCCAGCGCGAGCACTGTGCCGCGCCCGCGCCGACCTCGAGCACCCGGCGTCCCGCGACGTCGCCGAGCAGACGCGCGTCCCGCTCGCGCAGGCCCTCCGGGCACCAGCAGAAGTCCGCCGCGCCGAGGAAGGTCCCGTGCTCGTGGAGGTACTCCTGCGCGTTGACGTCCCACCACCCGCGGCCGGCGCGGCCGCCCTCGGTCGCGGGCACGTCGCGGTAGCCGGCGTCGGCGGTCGGACCGGGGGCCGCGCCGGAGGGCGCGACGACGGGCGGCTCGGGCGAGGAGGGCGCACTCATGCCTCCCATTCTCCCGGTCCCCGCCGCACGGCCCGTCCGGTCGGGACCTTGGTCGTCGGCGTGCCCGCGGACCGGGACGGGCGGTGACCCGTCGCGCGGGGGTGGCTAGGGTTGAGGGCGACGCGGTGCCGCGGAGGTCGGCACCTCCGTCGACGCCCGGCATGCGCGCGAGGCCGCGCGACGCGACGACGAGACGGAGGAACAGGTGCGCATCGGACTTCTCACCGGCGGGGGCGACTGCCCCGGGCTGAACGCGGCGATCCGGGCCGTGGTCAAGCAGGGGACGGGGGAGTACGGGCACACCATCATCGGCTTCCGCAACGGCTGGCGCGGCGTCGTCGACGGCGACGTCCACCCGCTCGGCCGCCAGGACATCCGGAACGTCCTGCCCGTGGGCGGCACGCTGCTCGGCACGGCGCGGTTCCACCCGCGCGAGGAGGACGGCAGCATGGACGCCGTGCTCGCGACGGTCGAGGCCGAGCACCTCGACGCGCTGATCTGCATCGGCGGCGACGGCACGCTGCACGCGGCGAGCCGTGTCGCGGAGGCGGGCGTGAAGATCGTCGCCATCCCCAAGACGATCGACAACGACGTCGAGGGGACGGACCTGTCGATCGGGTTCCACACCGCCGTGAACATCGCGACGGAGGCGCTCGACCGCG
Organism: Cellulosimicrobium sp. AB352; assembly: GCF_049538415.1. Lineage (NCBI taxonomy): Bacteria > Bacillati > Actinomycetota > Actinomycetes > Micrococcales > Promicromonosporaceae > Cellulosimicrobium > Cellulosimicrobium sp. AB352. The sequence goes on from NZ_JBMVFX010000001.1 coordinate 242,861, forward strand.
TGCACACGACGGCGGAGAGCCACAACCGCGTCATGGTGGTCGAGGTCATGGGCCGCCACGCCGGCTGGATCGCGGTCAACGCGGGCATCGCCGGTGGCGCCGAGGTCGTGCTCGCGCCGGAGCAGCCGTTCGACATCGACCAGGTCGTGAAGTTCCTCCGCCACCGGCACCGCGCGCACGCGAACTTCTCGATCGTCGTCGTGGCCGAGGGCGCCGTGCCGCGCGAGGGGTCGTCGATGGAGTTCACGCAGCAGCTCGGTCGGTTCGGCGAGATCGTCGCCGGCTCGATCGGGGAGCGCGTGAGCGCCGAGATCGCGGAGCGCACCGGGTTCGACACCCGGCTCACGGTGCTCGGGCACGTGCAGCGCGGGGGCGAGCCCACGCCGACCGACCGGATCCTCGGCAGCCGCTTCGGGGTCGCGGCCGTGGACGCCGTGAGCGCGGGGACGTCGGGCGTCATGACGGCGCTGCGGGGCGAGCGGGTCGAGCTCGTGCCGCTCGCGGAGGTCGCGGGCCGGCCGAAGCGGGTCCCGGAGGAGCTGCTGCGGGTCGCCCGCGTGCTCGCGTGACGCGGATCCGGTAGTCGGGACGCCCCGGCGGGGCGCGCGAGACGCGTTGACCGCCGGGGTGACACCCGGATAAGGTGGACGGCGGTGCGCTGCGCCTGCCTTCATCCCGAGCCACGACGTCGACCACGACGCCGGAGCGCCCGGGGGCGTCGGCGGGAGACGCGCCGAAAACCCTACCCGCTCGACTACACCTGTCCGCATCGGAGCATCGAACTCAATGACCATCTCTACCCCCGCGAAGTCCGCACCCCAGGTTGCCGTCAACGACATCGGCACCGAGGAGGACTTCCTCGCCGCCGTTGACGCGACCATCAAGTACTTCAACGACGGCGACATCGTCGAAGGCACGATCGTCAAGGTGGACCGCGACGAGGTCCTCCTCGACATCGGCTACAAGACCGAGGGCGTCATCCCCTCCCGCGAGCTGTCCATCAAGCACGACGTGGACCCCGGTGAGGTCGTCAACGTCGGCGACGCGGTCGAGGCCCTCGTCCTCCAGAAGGAGGACAAGGAAGGCCGTCTGATCCTGTCCAAGAAGCGCGCCCAGTACGAGCGCGCCTGGGGCACGATCGAGAAGATCAAGGAGGAGGACGGCGTCGTCACCGGCACCGTCATCGAGGTCGTCAAGGGTGGTCTCATCCTCGACATCGGCCTCCGTGGCTTCCTCCCGGCCTCCCTGGTGGAGATGCGTCGCGTCCGCGACCTCCAGCCGTACGTCGGCAAGGAGATCGAGGCGAAGATCATCGAGCTCGACAAGAACCGCAACAACGTCGTCCTCTCGCGCCGTGCCTGGCTCGAGCAGACGCAGTCCGAGGTCCGCTCCACCTTCCTGCAGACCCTGCAGAAGGGCCAGGTGCGCCCCGGTGTCGTCTCCTCGATCGTCAACTTCGGTGCGTTCGTGGACCTCGGCGGCGTCGACGGCCTCGTGCACGTCTCCGAGCTGTCCTGGAAGCACATCGACCACCCGTCCGAGGTCGTCGAGGTCGGCCAGGAGGTCACGGTCGAGGTCCTGGACGTCGACTTCGACCGCGAGCGCGTCTCGCTGTCGCTGAAGGCGACGCAGGAGGACCCGTGGCAGACGTTCGCCCGGACCCACGCGATCGGTCAGGTCGTCCCGGGCAAGGTCACCAAGCTCGTCCCGTTCGGTGCGTTCGTGCGCGTCGAGGACGGCATCGAGGGCCTCGTGCACATCTCGGAGCTGGCCGTGCGCCACGTCGAGCTGCCGGAGCAGGTCGTCAACGTCGGTGACGAGGTCTTCGTCAAGGTCATCGACATCGACCTCGAGCGCCGCCGCATCTCGCTGTCGCTCAAGCAGGCCAACGAGGGCGTGGACCCGGAGTCGGACGACTTCGACCCCGCGCTCTACGGCATGGCCGCCGAGTACGACGAGCAGGGGAACTACAAGTACCCCGAGGGCTTCGACCCGGAGACCAACGAGTGGCTCGAGGGCTTCGAGGCGCAGCGCGAGGCGTGGGAGGCGGAGTACGCCAAGGCGCACGAGCGCTGGGAGGCGCACCGCAAGCAGGTCGCCGAGGCCGTCAAGGCCGACTACGACGCCGCGTCGGGCGAGACCACGAGCTCCTCGAGCTCGTCGTCCTCCAGCACGTCCTACTCGTCGGCCCCGGCCGCCGAGGCGACGGGCACGCTCGCGTCGGACGAGGCGCTCGCCGCGCTCCGCGAGAAGCTCACGGGCAACTGACCCGGCCGGCGGCCCCGCGCGGGACGCCACGCTGAGCAGACGAAGGCCCGCCACCCCTCGGGGTGGCGGGCCTTCGCCATGTCCGGCACGTGCCCGGGCACTCACGGCGCCGACCAGGTGGTCCTGGTCCGTCAACGGCCCCGGACGAGCCAGGACCACCTGGTCGACGCCCCGGGACCGCCTGCTCGGCGGTCGGACGTCAGGCGGTCGCGGGCGCGGGCTCGGGGGCCGTGGCAGCGGCCGGGACGGTGGCCGGGTCGGTGCCCGACGGCGCGGGCGAGTCGGCGAACTGCGTCCGGTAGAGCGTGGCGTAGCGCCCGCCACGAGCCAGGAGCTCGGTGTGCGTGCCCGTCTCGACGACCCGGCCGGCGTCGAGCACGACGATGAGGTCGGCCTCGCGGACGGTGGAGAGGCGGTGCGCGATGACGAGCGAGGTCCGCCCGCGCAGCGCCTCGGCGAGCGCGGCCTGGACCGCCGCCTCGGAGTCCGAGTCGAGGTGCGCCGTCGCCTCGTCGAGGACGACGAGCTGGGGGGCCTTGAGGAACACCCGGGCGATCGCGAGGCGCTGCCGCTCGCCGCCGGACATCCGGTAGCCGCGGTCGCCCACGACGGTGTCCATGCCGGACGGCAGGGCGGCGACGACGTCCCACACGTGCGCGCGCCGCAGCGCGGACTCGAGCTCGGCGTCGGTCGCGTCGGGCTTGGCGTACCGCAGGTTCTCCGCGATCGAGTCGTGGAACAGGTGCGCCTCCTGCGTGACCACGCCGACGGCGTCGTGCAGGCTCTCCTGCGTGACGTCGCGCAGGTCGCGACCGGCGATCCGGACGTGGCCGGCGCTCGGGTCGTACATGCGCGTCACGAGCTGCGACACGGTGGTCTTGCCCGCGCCGGACGACCCGACGAGCGCGACCATCGCGCCCGCGGGCACGGAGAACGAGACGTCGTGGAGCGTGTCGGTGGTCGGGTCGGTGCCCTCGACCGCCACGGACTCGAGCGAGGCGAGGGAGACCTCGGCCGCGCTCGGGTAGCGGAAGGTCACGCCGTCGAGCTCGAGGCTCGCGCCCTCGCGCGCGACGTCCGCGGCGAGGTCGTCGGCGTCGGGGGCGTCCGTGACGGTGGGCTCGAGGTCGAGCACCTCGAGCACGCGCTCGAAGCTGACGAGGGCCGTCATGACGTCGACCTGGACGTTCGACATCGCCGTCAGCGGGCCGTAGAGACGGCCCAGGTAGGCGGTGAGCGCGACGACCGTGCCGACGGTCAGCGAGCCCGAGATGGCCATGACGCCACCGAGTCCGTAGACGATCGCGACGGCGACGGACGCGACGACCGTGAGCCCGACGCGGAACACGGTCCCGTACATGGCCTGGCGGACCCCGATGTCGCGGACGCGGCGCGCCTGGGCGGCGAACCGCGACGACTCGCGGTCCGGGTCGCCGAACACCTTGACGAGGTGGGCGCCCGCCACGTTGAAGCGCTCGTTCATCGTCTGCGCCGCCTCGGCGTTGAGCTCGTAGCTCTCCCGCGTGATCGCGGCGAGGCGCTTGCCGACCCAGCGGGCGGGCAGGACGAACGCGGGCAGGAGGGTGAGCGCGAGGAGCGTGAGCTGCCACGACATCGAGAGCATCGCGGCGAGCACGAACACGACGGTGAGCAGGTTGGAGAACACGTTCGACAGGGTCGACGTGAACGCCTGCTGGGCGCCGAGGACGTCGCCGTTGAGGCGCTGGACGAGCGCACCGGTGCGCGTCCGGCTGAAGAAGGCGAGCGGCATGCGCTGGACGTGGTCGAAGACGGCGGTGCGCAGGTCGACGATGAGCCCCTCGCCGATGCGGGAGGAGAACCAGCGCTGCGCGACGCCGAGCGCGCCGGAGAGCACGGCGAGGCCGGCGGCGACCGCCGAGAGCGCGACGACGAGGCCGACGTCGCCGGCGGTGATGCCGTCGTCGATGATGCGCTGGAAGAGGAGCGGGGTGACGGCACCGGCGGCGGCGTCGACGGAGATGAGCACGAGGAACGCGGCGAGCTGGCGCCGGTAGGGCCGGGCGAACGTGAGGACCCGGCGGATCGTGCCGCGGTGCAGCCGGCGGGAGGTGACGGAGGCGTCCTGGCGGAAGGAGCGCATGCCGCGCCCGCCGCCGGCGCCGGGGAGGGATGAGGGGAAGGACATGGGGCCTCCTGGGTGGGGGAGGGGCGCGTCGTCCGCGGCGGCGGTGGCCGTCCGGCGGGCGCGGTCCGAGGATCGCTCGCGCGACAACGATAGTGAGTCTAACTCACAATGAGCCGATACCACAAGTGGGCCCGGGCCCGGTACGCTCGGCCTCGTGACGACCGACGCGAGCCAGCCTGCCACGCCGGGCGCACCCCCGGGCGGCCGAGCCACCTCCACCGACGAGGCGGGGGAGTTCCTCGCGCTCCTGCACGCCGCGTTGCGCAGCGTGCGCCGCGAGGCGAGCGAGCGGCTCGAGCCCGCGGGCACGACGCCTGGCCAGTTCCGGATGCTGCGCTTCCTCTCCCGCTGCGACGGCCCGTGCCGGCTCGGCGCGGTGGCGTCGGCGCTCGACGTCGCGCCGCGCTCGGTCACCTCGAAGGTCGACGACGCCGAGCACGCCGGTCTCGTGCGCCGCACTCCCGACCCGCAGGACCGCCGCGCCACGCTCGTCGAGCTGACGCCGCGCGGGCGCGAGGTCGTCGAGCAGGTCGGGGCGGAGAGGTCGTCGAGCGCGGGCACCCTGCTGGCCCGCCTGGACGCGCACGAGCGCGCCGAGCTGCTCCGGCTGCTGCGCGCGGTCGCGGGCGAGCGGCCCGACGACGGCGAAGCGGCCGAGGGCTCCCCGGGGGCGATCTCCTCCCGCTGAGCGCCGGCTGGTCGAGGGGCGCCCCGCGCCCCGACGCGGGGCGGTGCGCCGGCTGGCAGGATGGGACGCATGTTTCGCATCGGCCTGACCGGAGGAATAGCGGCGGGGAAGTCCGTCGCGCTCGCCCGCTTCGCCGAGCTGGGCGCGGTGGTCGTCGACTACGACGCCCTCGCGCGCGACGCCGTCGCGCCCGGCACCGTCGGGCTCGACGAGGTCGTCGAGGCCTTCGGGCCCGAGGTCCTCGGTGAGGACGGCGCGCTCGACCGGCCCGCGCTCGGGCGCGTGGTGTTCGGGGACGACGCCGCGCGCGAGCGGCTCAACGCGATCGTCCACCCCGAGGTCCGTCGGCTCGCCGCCGAGCGCGAGGCCGCGGCCGGTGCGGCCGACCCGCGAGCCGTCGTCGTGCACGACATCCCGCTCCTCGTCGAGACGGGCGACCCGGCGCGGTTCCACTGCGTCGTGGTCGTGCACACGCCCGAGGACGTCCGGGTGGACCGCCTCGTGACGTCGCGGGGGCTGAGCGAGGAGGAGGCGCGCGCGCGGCTCGCCGCCCAGGCCGACGACGCGGCGCGCCTCGCGGCCGCGGACGTCACCCTCGACGGATCGGGCGACCCCGACGCGCTGCGCGCGCAGGTCGACGCGCTCTGGGCGCGCGTGCGCGCGGAGGTCGACGCGGAGGCGCTCGCGGAGCTCGAGGAGCGCGAGGCGTGACGGTCGTGGTGAGCGGCTTCGAGCCCTTCGGCGGCGACGCGACGAACCCCTCGTGGGAGACCGCCCAGCTCCTCGCGGAGCGCGGCGAGGAGCTCGTGGGGGACCGCGTGGTCGCCGTCCGGCTCCCCGTGACGTTCGCCGGGGCGTGGCCCGCGCTCGACGCCGTCGTCCGGGAGCACGACCCGGCGGTTGTCGTGGCGCTGGGGCTCGCGGGCGGCGCCGGGCGCGTGCGCCTCGAGCGCGTGGCCGTCAACGTGCGCGACGCCCGGATCCCCGACAACGCCGGGGCGCAGCCGGTCGACGTGCCCGTCGTGCCGGGGGCGCCCGTCGGCCACTGGTCCACGCTCCCGCTCAAGGCGTCGCTCGTCGCCGTCCGGGAGGCCGGTGTCCCCGTAGAGGTGTCCGGGACGGCCGGCACGTACGTGTGCAACGACGTGTTCTACGCCCTCATGCACCACTGGGGCTCCGTGCCGGGCCGCCGCGCGGGCTTCGTACACGTGCCCGACGCCGGCGCGGTGCCCGTCGAGGACCAGGTGACCGCCGTCGCGGCCGTCGTGCGGCAGGCGCTCCTCGGCGCCCCCGAGCCGCGGGTCGCCGCGGGCACCGAGAGCTGAGCGGCGCCGGGGGCCGGCAGGTCGCCCCGCCGGCCCCGGCGCCGCAGACCGTCAGCTCGCCGCGCGGCGACGGGCGACGACCACGAGCAGCGTCGCGCCCCCGGCGAGCAGGAGCGCCGCCACCACGGCGAGCACGACGACCGAGGAACCGGTCGAGGCCAGCCCGCCCTCCGGCGTGGACTTGCTGCTGGGGGCCGCCGACGGCGTCGGGTCCGTGCTCGCCACGGGCGTCGCCTCCGGAGCTGGCGTGCTCTCCGCGGCGGGCTCGCCCGGCACCTCGGCGTCGGGGGTCTCGGTGGTCGTCGGGGGCGTCGTCGTCTCCGTGCCGCCCGGGGTCGGGTTCTCGGGAGTCGGCTCCGGCTCCGGCTCCGCGACGACCGGGACCGGCTCGCACGGGCCCGCGAACGGGTAGTTGTGGTGCTCGATACCGGCCCCGCCGGTGTACGCGACCGCGCCGTTCGCGAGGACGCGCCCGTTCGTCGACGTGGACACCGTGAGCGTCGCGTCGGCGCGCGGGACGACGATCGTGCCGGGGAACTGGTCGTTCGTGCCGATCGCGACCTGCGTCGCGTCCGGGAACGCCCAGAGGAAGTGGGACGACAGGTACTGCGTCGCCTGGTAGAGGCGCACTCCGTCGTACGCGACGTACTGAAGGGACGGGATGCGCACCGTGGACCCGCTGACGCTGAGCAGCACCGGGCCGGTGCCCGTGACGTGCAGCTCGCGGAGCGACGCGGCTCCCTCCGCCGTGAGCGCGTACCGCGCGCCCGCCTCGACGGTCAGGACGCCGTTCTCCGGGGCGACCTGCTCGGCGTCGTCGGTCGCGTCGGCGGCGATGCCGGCGACGAGCGCGGGGAGCTCGTCGTAGGGCGCGAGCGCCGCGTCCCGGCCGACGCCCTGGCGCACGGACCCGTGCGTGCCGAGCGCGTTCGCGCTCTCGGTGCTCGGCGCCGAACCCGTGATCGTGCCCCCGACGACGACGTTGCCGCCGCGCGACGCGTGGAACCCGACCTGCGTGTTCCGCGCGGTGGCGAGGTCGCCGCCGACGACGAGCATGTCCGTCCCGCCCGCGGGGGTGATCGCTGACCCGCCGCCGCCCGCGGTCCCGATGTTGAGGGAGCCGGCCCCCGCGAGGTCGGCGTCCCCGCCGACCACGACGCGGCCCTCGAGCTCCGTCGCGGTCGCGACGGTGAGCCCGCCGCCCGCCCAGATGCCGACGCCCGCGTCCTCCACCGCGGTGAGCTCGTAGACGCCGACGGGGCGGGTCGTGGCGTCCGCGGAGCAGACGTCGTCGGCGCCGACGGCGGGCGTCGCGCTCGCGGGCGCGACGAGGCCGGCCGTCAGGGCCAGGGTGGTGAGGGCGATCAGGGGGATTCCGCGGGGGCGCGCGGGGTGCAGGCGCATGAGGGCTCCAGGTCGAGGGGTCGTTGGCCGTGCTGACGAGAGCTGCGCGCGGGCCTCCACGCCCGTGGCCGGCCGGTCGCCGGAGCTCCACGGGCGTCGGGGAGCGGGCAGGTCGAGGGAACCCTAGGGGTTCGGCACCACGCCTTCCAAATTGCGCGCGGGTGAAGTCGGGTGTATGGGGTGCGCGGCCGTCGAGGCGCTCCCGCGAACGATGTGGGTGGCTGGACGTACGGTGGACACATGCGTCCCGTGACCGATCTCCAGCGCGCCACCGCTCCGTTCGAGGTCATCTCCGAGTACCAGCCGTCGGGCGACCAGCCCACGGCCATCGCGGACCTCTCGCAGCGCGTCCGCGCGGGCGAGAAGGACGTCGTGCTGCTCGGTGCCACCGGGACGGGGAAGTCCGCCACGACGGCCTGGCTGATCGAGGAGCTGCAGCGCCCGACCCTCGTCATGGCCCCCAACAAGACGCTCGCCGCGCAGCTCGCCACGGAGTTCCGCGAGCTGCTGCCGAACAACGCGGTCGAGTACTTCGTCTCGTACTACGACTACTACCAGCCCGAGGCGTACATCGCGCAGACGGACACCTACATCGAGAAGGACTCGTCCATCAACGACGAGGTGGAGCGGCTGCGCCACTCCGCGACGAGCTCGCTGCTCACGCGCCGGGACGTCGTCGTCGTGGCGTCCGTGTCGTGCATCTACGGCCTGGGCACCCCGCAGGAGTACGTCGACCGGATGGTGCGCCTCGACGTCGGGATGCAGGTGGAGCGCGACGACCTGCTGCGGCAGTTCGTCACGATGCAGTACACGCGCAACGACATGGCGTTCACGCGTGGCACGTTCCGCGTGCGCGGCGACACGGTCGAGATCATCCCGGTCTACGAGGAGCTCGCGGTCCGCATCGAGTTCTTCGGCGACGAGATCGAGAGCATCCAGACGCTGCACCCCCTCACGGGCGAGGTCATCCGCTCCGAGCCGAGCATCCACGTGTTCCCCGCGACGCACTACGTCGCCGGGCCGGAGCGCATGGAGCGCGCGATCTCCTCGATCGAGGCCGAGCTCACGGAGCGGCTCGACGAGCTCGAGCGGCAGAACAAGCTGCTCGAGGCGCAGCGCCTGCGCATGCGCACCACCTACGACATCGAGATGATGCGCCAGATCGGCACCTGCTCCGGGATCGAGAACTACTCCCGGCACATCGACGGCCGCGAGGCGGGGTCGCCCCCGAACACCCTGCTCGACTACTTCCCGGAGGACTTCCTCCTCGTCATCGACGAGTCGCACGTGACCGTGCCGCAGATCGGCGCGATGTTCGAGGGCGACATGTCGCGCAAGCGCAGCCTGGTGGACCACGGGTTCCGCCTGCCGAGCGCGATGGACAACCGCCCGCTGAGGTGGGAGGAGTTCGTCGAGCGCATCGGCCAGACCGTGTACCTGTCGGCCACGCCGGGCGACTACGAGCTCTCGATGGCGGACGGCGTCGTCGAGCAGATCATCCGCCCCACGGGCCTCGTGGACCCCGAGGTGATCGTCAAGCCGACCACCGGCCAGATCGACGACCTCCTGCACGAGATCCGCGAGCGGGTCGACCGCGACGAGCGCGTGCTGGTCACGACGCTCACCAAGAAGATGGCCGAGGACCTCACGGACTACCTGCTCGAGAAGGACGTGCGGGTCCGCTACCTCCACTCCGAGGTCGACACGCTGCGCCGCGTCGAGCTGCTGCGCGAGCTGCGCCTCGGCGAGTACGACGTCCTCGTCGGCATCAACCTGCTGCGCGAGGGCCTCGACCTGCCCGAGGTCTCGCTCGTCGCGATCCTCGACGCCGACAAGGAGGGCTTCCTGCGCTCGCCCAAGTCGCTCATCCAGACGATCGGCCGCGCGGCCCGCAACGTGTCCGGCCAGGTGCACATGTACGCGGACCGGATCACGCCGGCGATGGCCGCGGCGATCGAGGAGACCGAGCGTCGCCGCGAGAAGCAGATCGCGTACAACACCGAGCACGGCGTCGACCCGACGCCGCTGCGCAAGCGCATCTCCGACGTGACCGACATGCTCGCGCGCGAGGACGTGGACACCGCCGAGCTCCTGGCCGGTGGCTACCGCCAGCCGGGCAAGGGCGCGAAGGGCAAGGCCCCGGTGCCGGGCGGGCCGAAGGAGGGCGCATCGTCGGGCAACCGGCTCGCGGGCGCCGCGGCGAGCGACCTCGCGGAGCTCATCCAGGAGCTGAGCGACCAGATGCACGCGGCCGCGGGCGAGCTCCAGTTCGAGCTCGCAGCCCGGCTGCGCGACGAGATCTCGGGGCTCAAGAAGGAGCTGCGCCAGATGCACGCCGCGACGGCCTGACCGGTCCTGGGGGGGACCGGCCGGGGGTCGCCGCGGGCGCGCCCGCGGAACAGTCCACGGTGGCGTGGTGTTGTCACACGAGCAGGAGCGATGGCCTATGCTGGCTCCTCGTTGAAGGGGAGTATTCCTCCGCGGTGATGTCGTCATCACGGTCGGCGCAGTCGTCGGCCCGGTGTCACCGGTCCCGCAACCACCAGCCCGCGTCTCGGACGCGCGCGCATGGCGGTGCGTGGCGGAAGAGACCTTCGGTACTCAGTGCTACGTACCGGAGGTTTCTGCATGGACGTCCCCGTCTGGGCCTGGCTCGTCACCATCGGCGTGATCCTCGCGATGCTCGCCGTCGACTACGTCGGCCACGTGCGCACGCCGCACGCCCCGAGCCTGCGCGAGGCCAGCTGGTGGTCCGCGGGCTACGTCGCCGTCGCGGTGCTGTTCGGCGGCATCGTCTGGGCCGTCTGGGGCTCGACGTACGGCGGCGAGTACTTCGCCGGCTACATCACCGAGAAGAGCCTGTCGGTCGACAACCTCTTCGTCTTCGTGCTCATCATGACGAGCTTCCGCGTCCCGCGGCTGTACCAGCAGAAGGTGCTGCTGATCGGCATCACGATCGCGCTCATCCTGCGGACGATCTTCATCCTCCTGGGCGCCGCGCTCATCGAGAACTTCAGCTGGATTTTCTACGTCTTCGGCGCGTTCCTGCTGTACACCGCGTGGACGCAGGTGAAGGCGGGCTCCGGTCACGACGAGGAGTTCCACGAGAACGGCGCGCTCAAGCTGACCCGCCGCCTGTTCCCGACGACGGAGACGTACGTCGAGGACAAGATGACGACCAAGATCGACGGGAAGCGCTTCATCACCCCGATGCTCATCGTCATGATCGCGATCGGCAGCGCCGACCTGCTGTTCGCCGTCGACTCGATCCCCGCGATCTTCGGCCTCACGCAGGAGACGTACCTCGTGTTCGCGGCCAACGCGTTCTCGCTGCTCGGCCTGCGCCAGCTCTACTTCCTCATCGACGGCCTGCTGGACCGCCTCGTCTACCTCGCCTACGGCCTCGCCGCGATCCTCGGCTTCATCGGCGTGAAGCTGCTCATCCACGCGCTGCACAAGAACGAGGTGCCGTTCATCAACGGCGGTGAGCACATCACCGTCATCCCGGAGATCCCGACCGCCCTGTCCCTCGGGTTCATCGTCGTCGTGCTCACGATCACCACGGTCGCGAGCCTTGCCAAGGACCGCGCCGACCGTCGACGCGAGGCCGAGATCTCGGAGGGCTAGCCACCGATGATTCACGAACTTCCCGTCTGGTTCGAGTGGGCGTCGCTGTCGGCGCTCGCCGTCCTGCTCCTCGTCGACCTGTTCGTCGTCGGGCGCCGGCCGCACGTCCCGTCCATGCGCGAGAGCGCGCTGTGGGTCGGGTTCTACGTCGCGCTCGCGCTCGTCTTCGGGGCGGTCGTCGGAGCGGTGGGGGGCGCGGCACCGGCCGGGGAGTTCTACGCCGGGTGGCTCACCGAGTACAGCCTCTCGGTGGACAACCTGTTCGTGTTCGTCATCATCATGGCGCGCTTCGCGGTCCCGCGGGAGCAGCAGCAGCGCGTCCTCATGGTCGGGATCATCGTCGCGCTCGTCCTGCGGGGAGGGTTCATCCTGGCGGGCGCGGCGATCATCTCGCAGTTCGTCTGGGTGTTCTACCTGTTCGGCGCGTTCCTCGTGTACACGGCGATCAAGCTCGTGGCGGGCGGCGACGAGCCCGAGGAGTACCACGAGAACCGCGCCGTCCGGGCGCTGCGCCGGGTCCTGCCGCTCGGCACCCGGTACGACGGCGGCCGGCTGCGCACGGTCGAGGACGGCAAGCGGGTGTTCACGCCGCTCGTCGTCGTGTTCCTCGCGATCGGCAGCACCGACCTGCTGTTCGCGTTCGACTCCATCCCGGCCATCTTCGGGCTCACGCAGGACCCGTTCATCGTCTTCACGACGAACGTCTTCGCCCTCATGGGGCTGCGCCAGCTCTACTTCCTGCTGGGCGGTCTGCTCGAGCGGCTGGTCTACCTGCCGATCGGCCTGGCCGTCATCCTCGGGTTCATCGGCGTCAAGCTCATCCTCGAGGCGCTGCACGAGAACACGCTGCCGTTCATCAACGGCGGCGAGCACCTCGAGGCGGTGCCGACGGTCCCCATCTGGCTCTCGCTCGTGGTGATCGTCGGGGCGCTCGCGGTCACGACCGTCGCGAGCCTGCTGCGCACCCGTGCGCTGCACGCACGGAGCGAGCCGGCGGACGGCGAGGAGCCCGGGACCGCGGCGTCGTCCACGGAGGACGTCACGGAGGACGCCACGGAGACCGTGACCGACGAGGCGCCCGCCGCGGGGGAGACCCCGCCGCAGAGCGGCGGGGTCCCTCGTGGGGGCGCCGCGCGCTAGCGCCCGGCCGGGACGGCGGTGCCGGCGAGCGCGCGGCCCGGCTCAGACGCGGTCCGCCCAGTCGCCGATCACCGGCGACCACGGGCGGACCGCGCGCTGTGCGACCAGCCCGGCGCGCGCGAAGGGGTCCTCGTCGAGGACCGCGGCGACGGCGTCGGGCGTCTCCCCGTCGAGGACGAGCAGCGCTCCGGCGGGCGCGTCCTCGTGGGCGGGAAGCGGACCGGAGGCGAGCAGCGTGCCCCGGGTGTGGAGGTCGGCGAGGAACGCGCGGTGCTCGGGTCGCAGGGCGTCGAGCTCGGCGCTGCGGTCGGCGTAGACGTAGGTGACGGCGTGGATCGGCATGGAGCCAGTGAACCAGGCCGGCCCGACGGCGCGGGGCCCGGTCCGCGCCTCGGCTGCCCCCGTGCTGCCTGCCGCCCGCTACCGGTCCCGCGCCATCGGCCACGCGCTACCAGCCCCGCTCACGCCACTCGGCGAGGTGCGGCCGCTCGGCACCGAGCGTCGTGTCGGCGCCGTGACCGGGATAGACCCACGTGGCGTCGTCGAACCGGTCGAAGACCCGCTCGACGACGTCGGACAGCAGGCTCGCGAACCGCGCCGGGTCGCGGTCGGTGTTCCCGACCCCGCCGGGGAAGAGCGAGTCCCCGGTGAACAGGTGCACCCGGCCGGGCACGGCGTCGGCCTCGGCGACGTCGTCCGGCTCGCGGTAGGCGAGCGCGACGGAGCCCGGCGTGTGCCCGCGCAGCGCCACGACCTCGAGGTCGATCGCGCCCACCCGCAGCACGTCCCCGTGCCGTAGGCGGCGCTCGACGGGTACGCCGGACGCCGCGGCGACCGCGTCCGCGTCGGGCTCGCCGGCAGCCGACCACGCGCCCGTCGCACCGACGACCGGCGCGAGCGCCCGGAGATGGTCGGCGTGCCGGTGCGTCGTGACGACGCCGTCGAGCCGTCCCGACGGCGAGCCCGCCCGCACGAGGCCGAGCACGTCGTCGGGCGCGTCGGCGGCGTCGACGAGGAGCTGGGCGCCGGTGCGCCGGCACGTGAGGAGGTAGACGTCGTTCGCGAGCGGCCCGACGGCGAGCTTGCGGATCTCGACCTCGTCGAGGCGTCGCAGGTCGTGCGGGCCGCCCACGGCGACCTGTCCGGTGTACGTCATGCGCCCAGTGTGCCGTCCGCTCGCGGCGGGCGGTGCGCCGCGACCCCGGGCCGCGGTGACCCGGGTCACGGCGGAGCGCGTGGACGTGGGGCGCTCGTGTGCGTTCGCCGGGTGCCGTGCGGAGGTGACGTCGAACACCTGTGCGAGTGTGGGTGGTCCGCCGTACGATGCTGCGGTGAGCAATCGCCTCGTCATCTCCGGTGCCCGCGAGCACAACCTGCGCAACGTCGACCTCGACCTCCCGCGCGACAAGCTCATCGTCTTCACGGGGCTCTCCGGCTCGGGCAAGTCGTCGCTCGCCTTCGACACCATCTTCGCGGAGGGGCAGCGCCGGTACGTCGAGTCGCTGTCCGCGTACGCGCGCCAGTTCCTCGGCCAGATGGACAAGCCGGACGTCGACTTCATCGAGGGCCTGTCTCCCGCGGTCTCGATCGACCAGAAGTCCACGAACCGCAACCCGCGCTCGACCGTCGGCACCATCACCGAGGTCTACGACTACCTGCGCCTGCTGTTCTCGCGCGCCGGGACGCAGCACTGCCCGGTGTGCGGCGAGCGCGTCACCGCGCAGACCCCGCAGCAGATCGTCGACCGCCTCCTCGAGCTGCCCGAGGGCACGCGCTACCAGGTCCTCGCCCCGGTCGTGCGCGGCCGCAAGGGCGAGTACTCCGAGCTCTTCAAGGAGCTGCAGACCAAGGGTTTCGCCCGCGCCCGCGTCGACGGCGAGGTGCGCACCCTCACGGACGTCCCGGCGCTCGAGAAGAAGCTCAAGCACGACATCGAGGTGGTCGTCGACCGCCTCGTCGCGCGCGAGGGCGTCCAGCGCCGGCTCACCGACTCGGTCGAGACGGCCCTCGGGCTCGCGGGCGGGCTCGTCGTCGTCGAGCTCGTCGACGCGGACGCGGACGACCCGGCCCGGGAGCGCCGTTTCTCGGAGAAGCGCGCGTGCCCGAACGACCACGAGCTCGCGCTCGACGAGATCGAGCCGCGCACGTTCTCCTTCAACGCCCCGTACGGCGCGTGCCCGGAGTGCACGGGCATCGGGTTCCGTCTCGAGGTGGACCCGGACCTCGTGGTGCCGGACGACGAGAAGTCGCTGCGCGAGGGCGCGGTCGCGCCGTGGGCGCAGATCTCGTCGGAGTACTTCGAGCGCGTCCTCACGGCGCTCGCGGACGACCTGGGCTTCTCCATGGACACGCCGTGGCGCGCGCTGCCCGAGCGCGCGAAGAAGGCCGTGCTCCACGGCCAGAACCACCAGGTGCACGTGCGGTACAAGAACCGCTGGGGCCGTGAGCGGCAGTACTCGACCGGCTTCGAGGGCGTCATCACCTTCCTCGAGCGCCGGCACACCGAGACCGAGTCGGACTGGTCGAAGGAGAAGTACGAGGCCTTCATGCGCGAGGTCCCGTGCCCCGTGTGCCAGGGGGCACGCCTCAAGCCGGAGGTGCTCGCGGTCAAGGTCGGCGGCAGGTCCATCTGGGACGTGTGCCGCCTGCCCCTGCGCGAGGCCGCGGCGTTCCTCGGCTCGCTCGAGCTCGGCGCGCGCGAGCGCGCCATCGCGACCGAGGTCCTCAAGGAGATCGACGCGCGCCTCGGGTTCCTGCTCGACGTCGGCCTCGACTACCTCTCGCTCGAGCGACCGGCCGCGACGCTCTCCGGCGGCGAGGCGCAGCGCATCCGGCTCGCGACGCAGATCGGCTCGGGCCTGGTCGGCGTGCTCTACGTGCTGGACGAGCCGAGCATCGGCCTGCACCAGCGCGACAACCGCCGGCTCATCGAGACGCTCACGCGCCTGCGCGACCTCGGGAACACGCTCATCGTCGTCGAGCACGACGAGGACACCATCCGCACCGCGGACTGGGTCGTCGACATCGGCCCGGGCGCGGGGGAGCACGGGGGGCGCGTCGTGCACTCGGGCGACTACGCGGGCCTGCTCGAGGCGCCGGAGTCCGTCACGGGCGCGTACCTGTCGGGGCGTCGCAGCATCCCGCTGCCGGCGCAGCGGCGCCCGACGGACCCGGGCCGTCAGATCAAGGTGGTCGGCGCGCGCGAGCACAACCTCACGGGCATCGACGTGAGCTTCCCGCTCGGCACGTTCACCGCGGTCACCGGCGTCTCCGGCTCCGGCAAGTCCACGCTCGTGAACTCGATCCTCTACACCGTCCTCGCCAACGAGCTCAACGGGGCCCGGCAGGTCGCGGGCCGCCACACGCGCGTCACCGGCCTCGAGCACCTCGACAAGGTCGTGCACGTAGACCAGGGCCCGATCGGGCGCACGCCGCGATCGAACCCCGCGACGTACACCGGCGTGTGGGACCACGTGCGCAAGCTGTTCGCGGAGACGACCGAGGCCAAGGTGCGCGGGTACACGCCGGGCCGGTTCTC
Source organism: Cellulosimicrobium sp. AB352 (assembly GCF_049538415.1). Taxonomy (NCBI): domain Bacteria; kingdom Bacillati; phylum Actinomycetota; class Actinomycetes; order Micrococcales; family Promicromonosporaceae; genus Cellulosimicrobium; species Cellulosimicrobium sp. AB352. The sequence goes on from NZ_JBMVFX010000001.1 coordinate 259,018, forward strand.
GTTCAACGTCAAGGGCGGCCGCTGCGAGGCGTGCTCTGGCGACGGCACGCTGAAGATCGAGATGAACTTCCTCCCGGACGTCTACGTGCCGTGCGAGGTGTGCCACGGCGCGCGCTACAACCGCGAGACGCTCGAGGTGCACTTCAAGGGCAAGACCGTCGCGGACGTGCTCGACATGCCGATCGAGGAGGCGTCCGAGTTCTTCGCGGCCGTGCCCGCGATCTCGCGGCACCTCAAGACGCTCGTCGAGGTCGGCCTGGGCTACGTCCGGCTCGGGCAGCCGGCCCCGACGCTCTCGGGCGGCGAGGCGCAGCGCGTCAAGCTCGCGAGCGAGCTGCAGAAGCGCTCGACGGGCCGCACGATCTACGTGCTCGACGAGCCGACGACGGGCCTGCACTTCGAGGACATCCGCAAGCTGCTCGGCGTGCTCCAGTCGCTGGTCGACAAGGGCAACAGCGTCCTCGTCATCGAGCACAACCTCGACGTCATCAAGAGCGCGGACTGGGTCGTCGACATGGGCCCCGAGGGCGGCTCCGGCGGCGGCAAGGTCGTCGCGCAGGGGACGCCCGAGCAGGTCGCGCGCGTGGAGGCGAGCCACACCGGGCGCTTCCTCGCGGAGATCCTCGAGGGGCACGACCCCGTGCCCGTCGGGCCCGCGCCGTCGGCGTCCTCCGGGGCGTCGGCGCCTGCGGCGAAGGCCGGCAAGTCGACGAAGGGCCGGTCCGCGGCGGCGCGTCGGGCGACCGACGAGAAGCCGAAGACGGGGCGCCGCAAGGCGTCCGCGGCGTAACGACGGTGCGGCGCGGGTGCGGGCTCGAACAGGCCCGTACCTGCGCGGGCCCGCACCCGCGCGGCGTGCTCGGTGCTCGCCGCGTCGGGGCCGCGCGCTCGCCGTGCCCGGCGTCAGGCGGCGGCGCGCCGGGCGGGCGCCGGCTCGACGAGCACGCGGAAGTTCACCGAGCGCGCGATGAAGCAGTGGTCGTGCGCGCGCTGGTGGAGGGTCGCCAGCGCCGCCTCGTCCGTGCCGGGTCCGTCGTCGACCACCACGCGCGGGTGCAGCGTGACGTCCGTGAACTGGCCCTCGCCCCCGGACTCGACCCGCATGGTGCCGGTCGCGTCGTCGACGTACTCGCGCACGACGACGCCCGCCGCGGCCGCGAGGTGGAGGAACCACAGCATGTGGCACTGCGACAGGCTCGCGAGGAACAGCTCCTCGGGGCTGTACCGGGTCGGGTCGCCGCGGAACGCCGGGTCCGCGGAGCCGGGCAGCGGCGGCCTCCCGTCGAGGAGCACCTCGTGGTCGCGGCTGTAGGCGGTGTAGGACGCGGTGCCGCGGTCGCCCGCGCCGGTCCAGCGGGTCGTCGCGGCGTAGCCGTGCTGTGCGCTCATGGCCGCCACCCTAACGGCCGGTGACGCGCGTCACACGGCGCCGTCCCCGCGCCACCGCGTCCGTCGTCCCGCGTCCCCGCGTCGCCCCACACCCGAGCCACCGGCGTCGGTGGCCTGACCTAGGCTGGAGAACATGGCAGATCCCGCGACGTACCGCCCTGCGCCGGGGGAGATCCCCACCTCGCCGGGCGTCTACCGGTTCCGCGACGAGCACGGCCGTGTGATCTACGTCGGCAAGGCCAAGAACCTGCGCGCGCGCCTGTCGAACTACTTCCAGGACGTCGCGAACCTGCACCACCGCACCCAGACGATGGTCACGACGGCCGCGTCGGTCGAGTGGACGGTCGTCGGCACCGAGGTCGAGGCGCTCGCGCTCGAGTACACGTGGATCAAGGAGTTCGACCCGCGGTTCAACGTCAAGTACCGCGACGACAAGTCGTACCCGTACCTCGCGGTGACGATGGGCGAGGAGTTCCCGCGCGCCCAGGTGATGCGCGGCGCGAAGCGGCCCGGCACGCGGTACTTCGGGCCCTACGGCCACGCGTGGGCGATCCGCGAGACGCTCGACCTCCTGCTGCGGGTGTTCCCCGTGCGCACGTGCTCCGCGGGGGTCTTCAAGCGCGCCCACCAGACGGGCCGGCCGTGCCTGCTCGGCTACATCGACAAGTGCTCGGCGCCGTGCGTCGGGCGCATCACGCCCGAGGACCACAAGGCGCTCGCCGAGGACTTCTGCGACTTCATGGCGGGCGACACGCAGCGGTTCGTGCGCCGGCTCGAGCGCAAGATGAACGAGGCCGCCGCCGCGATGGAGTACGAGGCCGCGGCACGGCTGCGCGACGACATCGCCGCGCTCCAGCGCGCGACGGAGAAGAACGCGGTCGTGCTCGGCGACGGCACCGACGCGGACGTGTTCGCGCTCGTGGGGGACGAGCTCGAGGCGGCCGTCCAGGTGTTCCACGTGCGCGGCGGTCGCATCCGGGGTCAGCGCGGCTGGATCGTCGAGAAGGTCGAGGACGTCACGGACGCCGAGCTCGTCGAGCACCTGCTCCAGCAGGTGTACGGCGCGGCGGAGGAGGCCGTGGCGGCGGACGCCGGGACGCGCGCCGGGCGCGACCTCGCGCGCGACGCCGTGCCGCGCGAGGTCCTCGTGCCCGTCCTGCCGCCGGACACCGACCAGGTCACCACGTGGCTCTCCGGGCTGCGGGGCGCGCGGGTCGACGTCCGGGTGCCGCAGCGTGGCGACAAGAAGGAGCTCGCCGCGACGGTCCGGGCCAACGCGGAGCACGCGCTCGCGCTGCACCGCACGCGGCGCGCGGGCGACCTCACGACCCGCAGCCAGGCGCTGCGCGAGATCCAGGAAGCGCTCGAGCTCGAGACGGCGCCGCTGCGCATCGAGTGCTACGACGTCTCGCACAACCAGGGCACGTACCAGGTCGCCTCGATGGTGGTCTTCGAGGACGGGCTCGCGCGCAAGAGCGAGTACCGGCACTTCACGGTCCGCGGCCCGGACGGCGACGGCGCGGCCGACGACACGGCGGCGATGTACGAGGTGATCTCGCGCCGCTTCAAGCGCTACCTGTCCGACCGCTCGCGCTCGGGCGAGGTCGAGCTGGACCTCGAGGCGGACGACGTCGCCGACGGGTCCGACGCCGCGGCGCGCCGGGCGGAGCGTGCCGCGGAGGCGGCGGGCTACGTGCCGCGCAGCGGCGAGGTCGACCCCGACGCGCCCGTGGACCGGCGCGCGCGCTTCGCGTACCCGCCGAACCTCGTCGTCGTCGACGGCGGCCCGCCGCAGGTCGCCGCCGCGGCGCGCGCCCTGGCCGACCTCGGCATCGACGACGTCGCGCTGTGCGGCCTCGCCAAGCGGCTCGAGGAGGTCTGGCTGCCGGGGGAGGAGTACCCCGTCATCCTCCAGCGTTCCTCCGAGGGCCTGTACCTGCTCCAGCGCGTCCGCGACGAGGCGCACCGCTTCGCGATCGCCCAGCACCGCAGGCAGCGCAGCAAGGGCATGACGGCCTCGGCGCTCGACGACGTCCCCGGCCTCGGCCCGGCGCGGCGCACCGCGCTCCTCAAGCACTTCGGCTCCCTCAAGCGGCTGCGCGCCGCGAGCGTCGAGGAGATCGCGTCCGTCCGCGGCATGGGCGAGCGGACGGCGCAGGCCGTCGTCGCGGCGCTCGGCGGCGGGACCACGGACGACCGGCCCTCCCAGGACACTCCGGCGCAGGACGAGGCCGCGGCCCGCGCGTGACGGCTGGCATGCTGGGGGCATGACCTCGGAGCCGACCCCGGACCTCAGCCCGCAGGGCCAGCCTGCCCGCGTGCCGGAGCCCTCCCCGACCACCGTCCCCAGCGGCATCCCCGCGATCGAGGCCGCGACCCACGCCCCCGAGCCGAGCGAGGCCGAGGTGCTCATCATCACGGGCATGTCGGGTGCCGGCCGCACCCGGGCCGCCGCCGTGCTGGAGGACCTCGACTGGTACGTCGTCGACAACCTGCCGCCGCGCATGATCGTCCCGCTCGTGGACCTCATGACTCGGTCCGGCTCGACGCTCGAGCGCATCGCGGCCGTCGTCGACGTGCGCGGGCGCGAGTTCTTCACCGACCTCGTCGAGGTGCTCGACCACCTGCGCCAGAGCGGCGTGTTCTACCGCATCCTGTTCCTCGACGCGTCCGACGAGGTGCTCGTGCGGCGCTACGAGCAGGTCCGGCGCCCGCACCCGCTGCAGGGGGAGGGGCGCATCCTCGACGGTCTCGCCGAGGAGCGCCGTCTGCTCGCGAGCCTGGAGGAGCGGTCCGACGTCGTCATCGACACGTCCGAGCTCACCGTGCACGACCTCGCGCGCGAGGTGCGCGCCGCCGTCGCCGACGGCACCCCCGAGACGCTGCGCATCAACGTCGTCTCGTTCGGGTTCAAGTACGGGCTGCCGCTCGACGCGGACCACGTGGTCGACGTCCGGTTCCTCGCCAACCCCTACTGGATCACCGAGCTGCGCCACCTCACCGGCCGGGACGCGCCCGTGCGCGACTACGTGCTCGGGCGCCCCGGCGCGCTCGAGTTCGTCGACCGGTACGTGAACGCGCTCGAGCCGGTGCTGGCCGGGTACCTCGGGGAGGAGAAGCGGTACGTGACGATCGCCGTCGGCTGCACGGGCGGCAAGCACCGGTCCGTCGCGATCAGCGAGGCGATCGCCGCACGCCTGCGCGCCCAGGGGCAGCGCGTCATCGTCACGGCCCGCGACCTCGGCAAGGAGTGAGCGGCGCCGTGGTCAGCCTGCGCAACCCCGCCGTCGTCGCCCTGGGCGGCGGCCACGGGCTCTCCGCGAGCCTGTCGGCGCTCCGGCTCATGTCCGACCGCCTCACGGCGGTCGTCACCGTCGCCGACGACGGAGGCTCCTCGGGGCGCCTGCGCGAGGAGCTCGGCGTCCTGCCGCCGGGGGACCTGCGCATGGCGCTCGCGGCCCTGTGCGACGACTCCGAGTGGGGCCGCACGTGGAGCGCGCTCCTGCAGCACCGGTTCACGTCGGAGGGCGACCTCGACAACCACGCGGTGGGCAACCTGCTCATCGTCGCGCTGTGGGAGCTGCTCGACGACCCGGTGGCCGGTCTCGACTGGGTGGGCAAGCTCCTCGGGGCGCGGGGCCGGGTGCTCCCCATGGCGGCCGTGCCGCTGCGGATCGAGGCGGACGTCTGGGCGGAGGGCCGGCTCGAGACCGTCGTCGGGCAGAGCCGCGTCGCGGTGACCCACGACCGCATCGAGCAGCTCCGGCTCGTGCCCGCCGACCCGCCCGCGTGCCCGGAGGCGGTGCGGGCCGTGGAGGAGGCGGACTGGGTCGTGCTCGGTCCCGGGTCGTGGTTCTCGTCGGTGATGCCGCACCTGCTCGTGCCCGAGCTCGCACGCGCGCTGCACGAGACCTCGGCGCGCCGGTGCGTCACGCTCAACCTGTCGAGCGAGACGGGGGAGACGTTCGGGCTCACGGCGACGGAGCACCTGGAGGTGCTGCACAAGCACGCGCCGGAGCTGCGGATCGACGCCGTCGTGGCCGACCCGTCCGCCGTCGAGGACACCGAGCAGCTCGCGGAGGCCGCGGCGCGCATGGGCGCCCGGCTCCTGCTGCGCCAGGTCCGTCGGGGCGACGGCACGCCGCGGCACGACGCGCTGCGGCTCGCGGCCGCCTACCGCGACGTGTTCGACGACGTCCTCGGGGACGTCGGCTCGCCCGCCCGCTGAGCCCTCGCCGCCTGCTCCAACCCCCGCGGCCGGACACCGCGACGGCCGCCCGCGCGCTCCGGGACGCCGCCGCGACACGCTCCCATCGGTGGCAGGATGTCCCGCATGGCGCTCACGGCACAGGTGAAGGACGAGCTGGCACGACTGCGGGTGGACAAGACCTCGTGCCGCAAGGCGGAGGTGTCCGCGATGCTCCGCTTCTCGGGCGGCCTGCACCTCATCTCCGGTCGTGTGGTCATCGAGGCCGAGCTCGACACGGCCATCGCCGCGCGGCGCCTGCGCGAGACCATCGCCGACGTCTACGGCCACACGAGCGAGCTGATCGTGGTGTCCGCCGGAGGGCTGCGCAAGAGCAGCCGGTACGTCGTGCGGGTCGTGCGCGACGGCGAGTCCCTGGCCCGCCAGACGGGCCTCCTCAACCAGCGCGGCCGGCCCGTGCGCGGGCTGCCCCCGCAGGTCGTCTCCGGCGGGGTGGAGGAGGCCGAGGCCGCGTGGCGCGGCGCCTTCCTCGCCCACGGGTCCCTCACGGAGCCCGGGCGCTCGTCGGCCCTCGAGATCACGTGCCCCGGCCCGGAGGCCGCCCTCGCGCTCGTCGGCGCGGCCCGGCGCCTGGGGGTGTCCGCCAAGTCGCGCGAGGTCCGCGGGATCGACCGCGTGGTGATCCGCGACGGCGACGCGATCAGCGCGCTCCTCACGCGCCTCGGCGCGCACGAGGCGGTCCTCGTCTGGGAGGAGCGGCGCGCGCGTCGTGAGGTGCGCGGCACGGCGAACCGGCTCGCCAACTTCGACGACGCCAACCTGCGCCGCTCGGCGCGCGCCGCCGTCGCGGCGGGCGCCCGGGTCGAGCGGGCGTTCGAGATCCTGGGGCCCGACCTGCCGGAGCACCTCCGCGAGGCCGGCGAGCTGCGCCTCGCGCACAAGCAGGCGTCGCTCGAGGAGCTCGGTCAGCTCGCCGACCCGCCGCTCACCAAGGACGCCGTCGCGGGGCGCATCCGGCGCCTGCTCTCGACGGCCGACAAGCGCGCCGCCGAGCTCGGCATCCCGGACACCGAGGCGGGGCTGAGCCCGGAGCTGCTCGACCTCTGAGGAGCGCGGCCCTCCGCCCGCGACCGTCGCGCCGCGCGCCCGACGCCGCGGCGCCCGTCCCCTGGACGTCACGCACCGGCGGGACGATGGTCCCGAAGCATGGGATTCAGGTCACATGACGGAGTGGTGTTGGTATAGGCTCGTCAGTGTCAGGTGACAACGACGTGCTCCTTCGCTGACACCCCTCGTGGGCGTGGGTGGTCCCGGCTGTCGCCGTGACGGTCCACGAGCACGGAGGGTGCTGTGCCGGGATCCGGGCAGCGGGGCACGGGCGCGATCACCACCTGCGTACGACGGCGTACGTGATCGTTCGGCATCAACCGTGTGCGTCGGGACAACCGGCGCGCCCTGAGGAGGGCATTGTGACCATCCGCGTCGGTATCAACGGCTTCGGTCGTATCGGACGGAACTTCTACCGCGCCATCGTCGAGTCGGGCGCCGACATCGAGATCGTCGGCGTGAACGACCTCACGGACAACAAGACGCTCGCGCACCTGCTCAAGTACGACACGGTCCTCGGCCGTTTCCCGCTGAGCGTGGACTTCGACGACGACAACATCGTCGTCGACGGCAAGAAGATCCGCGCGCTCGCGGAGCGCGACCCGGCGAACCTCCCCTGGGGCGAGCTCGGCGCCGACATCGTCATCGAGTCGACCGGCTTCTTCACCGACGCGACCAAGGCGAAGGCGCACATCGACGCCGGCGCCAAGAAGGTCATCATCTCGGCCCCGGCCAAGAACGAGGACGCCACGTTCGTCATGGGCGTGAACTCGGACCAGTACGACCCGGCCGCGCACCACATCATCTCGAACGCGTCGTGCACCACGAACTGCCTCGCCCCGCTGGCCAAGGCGCTCAACGACTCGATCGGCATCGAGCGTGGTCTCATGACCACGATCCACGCCTACACGGGTGACCAGAACCTCCAGGACGGCCCGCACCGCGACCTGCGTCGTGCCCGCGCCGCCGCGCAGAACATCGTCCCGACCTCGACCGGTGCGGCCAAGGCCGTGTCGCTCGTCCTGCCCGAGCTCAAGGGCAAGCTGGACGGCTACGCGCTGCGCGTCCCGGTCATCACGGGCTCGGCGACGGACCTCACCTTCACCGCCTCGCGCGAGGTCACGGTGGACGAGGTCAACGCCGCGCTCAAGGCGGCGGCCGAGGGCCCGCTCAAGGGCATCCTCGAGTACGTCGACGACGAGATCGTGTCGAGCGACATCGTCACCAACCCGCACCAGAGCATCTTCGACTCGAAGCTCACGAAGGTGATCGGCGACCAGGTCAAGGTCGTCTCCTGGTACGACAACGAGTGGGGCTACTCGAACAGCCTCGTCGCGCTGACCGCCCTGGTCGGCGAGAAGCTCTGAGCCACCTGCTGACGCAGCACATCCCTGCGTAGCACCATGCGTCCGCGTGCGCGTCCCGGCACCGCCCGGTGATGCGCACGCGGACGTCCTCATGTGCGGGCCGGGCCGGCTGCCGGTCGGCGTCCCGCACGACGGCGACAGAACCGTAGGAGACCGCATGAAGACCATCGACTCCCTGGGCGACCTGCGCGGCAAGCGCGTCCTCGTCCGCTCCGACTTCAACGTCCCGCTCGACGGGACGACCATCACGGACGACGGGCGCATCCGCGCCGCGCTCCCGACGCTGAAGAAGCTGACGGACGCGGGCGCGAAGGTGATCGTCACCGCGCACCTCGGCCGCCCCAAGGGCGAGCCGGACCCGAAGTACTCCCTCGCGCCCGTCGCGGCCCGCCTGGGCGAGCTGCTCGGCGTGCCGGTGCACCTGGCGCAGGACGTCGTCGGCGACTCGGCGCGCGAGACGGTCGCCGCGCTCGGCGACGGCGAGGTCGCGCTGCTGGAGAACATCCGGTTCGACCCGCGCGAGACGTCGAAGGACGACGCGGAGCGCCAGGCGCTCGCCCGCGACCTCGCGCAGCTCGCGGACGTCTTCGTCTCCGACGGCTTCGGCGTCGTGCACCGCAAGCAGGCGTCGGTCTACGACGTCGCGCAGGTGCTCCCGTCCGCGGTGGGCGAGCTCGTCCTCAAGGAGGTCGACTCGCTGCGCAAGGCGACGGAGGACCCGCAGCGCCCCTACGCGGTCGTGCTCGGCGGCTCGAAGGTCTCCGACAAGCTGGGCGTCATCGCGAACCTGCTCACCAAGGCGGACCGCCTGCTCATCGGCGGCGGCATGGTGTTCACGTTCCTCGCGGCGAAGGGCTACGGCGTCGGGAAGTCCCTCCTCGAGGAGGACCAGATCGACACGGTCAAGGGCTACCTCGCGGACGCGGAGAAGAACGGCGTCGAGATCGTCCTGCCGACGGACATCGTGGTGGCCGACGCGTTCGCCGCGGACTCGCCGCAGGAGGTCGTCGCCGCGGACGCGATCCCGGCCGACAAGATCGGCCTCGACATCGGCCCCGAGTCGGCCAAGCTCTTCGCGAGCAAGATCGTCGACGCGAAGACCGTCGTCTGGAACGGCCCCGCCGGCGTGTTCGAGTTCGAGGCGTTCTCGGGCGGGACGCGCGCCGTGGCCCAGGCCCTGGTCGACGCGACGGCGAACGGCGCGTTCACCATCGTCGGCGGCGGCGACTCGGCCGCCGCGGTCCGCATCCTCGGCTTCGACGAGGCGGGCTTCAGCCACATCTCGACCGGTGGCGGCGCGAGCCTCGAGTTCCTCGAGGGCAAGGACCTGCCGGGGATCTCCGTCCTCGAGGGCTGACCGCCCCCCGTACCCCTCCGCGCCGCCCGCTCCCGCGGGCGGCGCGGGCCCCACAGAGAGAAGAAGGACCCGTGGCGAACACCCGCACCCCGCTCATGGCGGGCAACTGGAAGATGAACCTGGACCACCACCAGGCGACCCACACCGTGCAGAAGCTCGCGTGGACCTTGAAGGACGCGAAGCACGACTACGCGGCCGTCGAGGTCGCCGTGCTGCCGCCGTTCACCGACCTCCGGTCGGTGCAGACGCTCGTGGACGCGGACAAGCTCGAGCTCAAGTACGGCGCGCAGGACGTCTCGGCGCACGCCGAGGGCGCGTACACGGGCGAGATCTCGGCGTCGATGCTGGCCAAGCTCGGCGTGAGCTACGTCGCCATCGGGCACTCGGAGCGCCGCCAGTACCACGGCGAGACCGACGCCCTGGTGAACGAGAAGATCGTCGCCGCCGTGGGTCAGGGCATCGCCCCGATCCTGTGCGTGGGCGAGGGCCTGGACGTGCGCAAGGCCGGCGAGCAGATCCCCTACACGCTCGCCCAGGTCGAGGGCGCCCTCGCGGGCATCCCCGCCCCCCAGCTCGCGACGCTCGTCATCGCGTACGAGCCCGTGTGGGCCATCGGCACGGGCGAGGTCGCGACGCCCGAGGACGCCCAGGAGGTCTGCGGTGCGATCCGCGGCGCCCTCGGCGACCTGTACGACGCGGACCTCGCGAACGCGACGCGCGTCCTGTACGGCGGCTCGGTGAAGTCGTCGAACGTGGCCGCGATCATGGCCCAGCCGGACGTCGACGGCGCGCTCGTCGGCGGCGCGAGCCTCGACCCCGAGGAGTTCGCGAAGATCGCGCGATACCAGTCGCACGCGACCGGCGCCTGACCTCCGCCTCGCACCCCGCACCGACGGCCCCGGGACCGCGTCCCGGGGCCGTCGGCCACCGTCCGGGGACGGCGGCGGACGGGGTTGGCCGCGGCGGCCCCACGTCGCCTACTCTTGTCCCCTGTGCCGCGGGTCACGCCCGTGCACGACAACCGTGCGGTCGGTCCCGACATCGGTCGGGCCGGCCCTGAGCCTCAAGGACGTACTCGTGGACGTGCTGCGCATCATCCTCCAGATCCTGCTGGTGCTGACCAGCGCCTTCCTCACCCTGCTCGTGCTCATGCACAAGGGGAAGGGTGGCGGCCTCTCCGACATGTTCGGCGGCGGGATTTCGAGCTCCGTGGGCAGCTCCGGCGTCGCCGAGCGCAACCTCAACCGCATCACCGTGGCGTTCGCCCTCGTCTGGGCCGTCGTCATCGTGCTCCTGGGTCTCCTCCAGAAGGTCGTCTGACCGCACGCGCCCACCGGGGCGTCGTCGGGACGGCAGGAGAGTCCGCAGTCGGCAGGGGGCAAGCCGCGCACGGTCGCGCGGTCCGGGCAGGAACGAGTGCCGACGGCGGCACGGACGGGGGAGAGAGCACGTGGCAGGTGGTAACGCGATCCGAGGGTCGCGCGTCGGGGCGGGACCGCTCGGGGAGTCCGAGCGCGGCGAGATCGCGCCGCGCTTCTGGGTGTCGTACTGGTGCGCCAACGGCCACGAGACGCGACCCAGCTTCTCGTCGGAGGCGGGCATCGAGGCGCCGGAGACCTGGGACTGCCCGCGGTGCGGGTTCCCGGCCGGTCAGGACCAGGAGCACCCGCCGACGCCGTCGCGCAACGAGCCCTACAAGACGCACCTCGCGTACGTGAAGGAGCGGCGCAGCGACGAGGACGGCGTCGCGATCCTCGACGAGGCGCTCGCCGCGCTGCGCGCCCGCCGCGGCCGCTGAACCCGGCCGGGACGGTCCGGGTAGCGGCTCAGCCGCGCACGCGCGCGAGCACGAAGCCGTCGTAGCCCTTGGACCCGACGGTCTGCACGGCCGTGGCGTCGAGGCGCGGGTCCGCGACGACGCGATCCGCCATCTCCCGCACGCCGAGCACGTTCGGGTCGGTGCTCGCCGCGTCCGCGACGGCCCCGCCGCGGACGGTGTTGTCCACGACGAGGAGCGTCCCGGGGCGCGAGAGCCGCAGCGCGAGGTCGAGGTAGACCGGGTTCGAGGGCTTGTCCGCGTCGACGAACACGAGGTCGAACGGCTCGGCGCCGTCCGCGACGAGCCCTCGCAGCGTGTCGGCGGCCGGTCCGACGACGACGTCCACCGTTCCGGAGAGCCCGGCCGCGGCCAGGGACTCGCGCGCGACGGCGGCGTGGGCCGGGTCGATCTCGCACGTGACGAGCGTGCCGTCGGCGGGAAGAGCCCGGGCGAGCCAGATCGTCGAGTAGCCGCCCAGGGTGCCGACCTCGAGGATGCGCCGCGCGCCCGACGCGAGCGCGAGGAGCTGCAGCAGCCGGCCCTGGGCGGGGGAGACCTGGATCTCGGGGAGACCGGCGTCCCGGGCGCGCGCCGACGCGGCGGCGAGCACGTCGTCCTCGGCCACCAGGGGCGCGAAGTACGCGTCGACGGCGTCCCACGTGGCCGCGGGGTCCGCCGGGTGCTCGCCGCCGGTCGTCACGCCCGACCCTCGTCCGTCTCGGTCGGGGTCCCGGTGCCGGCCGCGGCGACGTCGACGAGCCACAGCGTGGCCTCCGTCCCCGCGACCGCGCCGGCCGGGGTCTCGCGCGGCGATGCGCCGGCGAGCGCCGACGCGACCGCGGGTGCCTTCTCGGCGCCCGCCGCGACGACCCACACCTGACGGGCCCGCGCGATCGCCTCGAACGTCAGCGTGACGCGCTCGGGCGGCGGCTTGGGGGAGCCGTGGACGCCCGCCGTCGGGGTGCCCGTGACGTCGAGCCCGGGGTGGTCGGGGAAGAGCGACGCGACGTGGCCGTCAGGGCCCATGCCGAGCAGCAGGACGTCGAAGGCCGGGACCCGCTCGCCGTCCGGCGCGTGCTCCGCGAGCGTCGCCGCGTACGCGGTCGCCGACTCCTCGGGGGTCGCGGCCGCGTCCGCGGCCGGCATCGGGTGCACGTTCTCGGGCGGGAGGTGCGGCAGGTGGTCGAGCAGCGCCGCGCGCGCCTGCGTCTCGTTGCGCTCGCCGTCGCCCGACGCGAGGAAGCGCTCGTCGCCCCACCACACGTGCACACCCGACCAGTCGACGGCGTCGCGCGCCGGGTGGCGCGCGAGCGCGGCCAGGCTCGCGATCCCGACGGTCCCGCCCGTCAGCACGACGTGCACGGGGCGGCGGACCGACTGCACGTCGAGCAGGCGGGTCACGAGCCGCGACGCCACCGCCTCGGCGAGCACGCCGGCGTCGGGGTGCACGACGACCAGGCGCGCCGGGGTGCCCGGCCCCGCGGCGGTCACGCGCCCACCTTCTGCAGGCCCTTGGTGAGCACCTCGCCGTAGATCTCGTCGGGGTCCAGACGGCGCAGCTCCTCGATGAGGGCCTCGCTGAGCGTCCGGATGGGCAGCGCGACGCGGCGGTCGGGCTTGCCCGGCTGGCTGATCGTCACCGTGCGGCCGTCGGGGCGGTCGAGGACGATCGGCCCGCTCTTGCGCTCGAGGGTCACGCGCGTGATCGCCTCGGCACCGCGCCGTCGCACCACCTGCGCCGGGCAGCGCAGCCGCGAGCCCAGCCACGCGGCGAGCAGGTCGAGAGACGTGTGCTTCGCCTGGCCCTCGACCACGACGCTCGTCACCGGCTCGTAGGGCGGCTGGTCGAGCGCCGCGGCGATGAGACCGCGCCACAGCGTCACGCGGGCCCACGCGAGGTCGGAGTCGCCCGGTCCGTACGTCTGCGCGAGCTGCGCGAGCGTCGCCTCGGGGTCCTTCGCCGCGATCGAGTCGGTGATGCGCCGCTGGGCCATGGCGCCGACCGGGTCGTCGTCGGGGGACGCGGGCGGCTGGCCCGGCCACCAGACGACGATGGGCGCGTCGGGCAGGAGGAGCGGCATGACGAGCGTGTCCGCGTGCTCGAGCAGCGGCCCGGCGGTGCGGAGCACGACCACCTCGGACGCGCCGGCGTCGCCGCCGACGCGGATCTGCGCGTCGAGGTGCGGCGTCGCGCTGCGCCCGGACGGCGCGACGACGATGACGCGGCACGGGTGCTCGCGGCTCGCGTCGTTCGCGGCCTCGATCGACGTCTCGACGTCGGACTCGCGCGCGATGACGACGAGCGTGAGGACGCGGCCGAGCGCGATCGCGCCGCCCTCGTCGCGCAGGCGCACGAGGCGCTTGTTCACCGCGTTCGTCGTCGTGTCGGGCAGGTCGATGATCATCGCGGGGTCCTCGCCGGTCGGAGGGTCGTGCCGCGTACCGGCGCACGACGGGGTCGGGGGGTCTCTCGGGTGCGCGCGGCCCGCTCGGCGGGCGCCGGCGCGGTCACGGGCGCCGCCAGGCGCGGCCGTCGCGCGCGAGCATCGCGTCGGCGGACTCCGGCCCCCACGTGCCCGACCGGTACGGCTCGGGCTTGCCCTTCGCGGCCCAGTGCGCGGTGATCGGGTCGAGGATCTTCCACGAGAGCTCGACCTCCTCGCGCGTGGGGAACAGCGGCGGGTCGCCGAGCAGGACGTCGAGGATGAGGCGCTCGTACGCCTCCGGCGACGACTCCGTGAACGCGTGCCCGTAGCCGAAGTCCATCGTCACGTCGCGGACCTCCATCGCGGTGCCCGGGACCTTGGCGCCGAAGCGCATCGTCACGCCCTCGTCCGGCTGGACGCGGATCACGAGCGCGTTGTTCCCGAGGTCCGACGCCTGCGAGCTCTCGAACGGCAGGTGCGGGGCCTTCTTGAACACGACGGCGACCTCGGTCACGCGACGCCCCAGGCGCTTGCCCGTGCGCAGGTAGAACGGGACGCCCGCCCAGCGGCGGTTGTCGATGTCGACGCGGACCGCCGCGTACGTCTCGGTCGTGGAGGTGTCGGGGATGCCGTCCTCCTCGAGGAAGCCGATGACCTCCTCGCCGCCCTGCCAGCCGGCGGCGTACTGCCCGCGGGCCGTGTGCCGGGACAGCTCGCGCGGCAGCCGCACGGCGGAGAGCGCCTTGATCTTCTCGGCCCGCAGGGAGGGCGCGTCGAACGACACCGGCTCCTCCATCGCGACGAGCGCGAGGAGCTGGAGCAGGTGGTTCTGGATGACGTCGCGCGCCGCGCCGATGCCGTCGTAGTAACCGGCACGGCCGCCGATGCCGATGTCCTCGGCCATCGTGATCTGCACGTGGTCGACGTAGTTCGCGTTCCAGATGGGCTCGAACATCTGGTTGGCGAAGCGCAGGGCCAGGAGGTTCTGGACCGTCTCCTTGCCGAGATAGTGGTCGATGCGGAAGACCGAGTCGGGCGGGAAGACCTCCGACACGACGGCGTCGAGCTCGCGCGCGCTCGCGAGGTCGTGGCCGAACGGCTTCTCGATGACCACGCGCCGCCACGCGTCCTCCGCCGAGCGGGACAGCCCCGACTCGGCGAGCTGGCGGCACACGACGGGGAACGCGCTCGGCGGGACCGACAGGTAGAACGCGTGGTTGCCGCCCGTGCCGCGCTCGGCGTCGAGCGTCTCGACCGTCTCGCGCAGGCGCTCGAACGCCTCGTCGTCGTCGAACGAGCCCTGGACGAACCGGATGCCTTCGGAGAGCTGGCGCCACGTCGCCTCGCGGAACGGCGTGCGCGCGTGCTCCTTGACGGCGTCGTGCACGACCTGCGCGAAGTCCTGGTCCTCCCAGTCGCGGCGCGCGAAGCCCGTGAGCGCGAAGCCCGGCGGCAGCAGGCCGCGGTTGGCGAGGTCGTAGACCGCGGGCATGAGCTTCTTGCGGGCGAGGTCGCCCGTGACGCCGAAGATGACGAGCCCGCACGGGCCCGCGATCCGGGGCAGGCGCAGGTCGAGGGGGTCGCGCAGAGGGTTGTGCTCTGGCGTGATCTTGGCCGGTCTCACCTGGTGGCACCGTTCCGTTCGGGGAGGGGTCGGAGGACTGCAGAAGGACTGGGGCGTCTGCGGATCATAGGGGCGTCGCGACGGGGTGCGCCGCCGTTCCCGCAGGTCGGACGCGCGGCCGGGACGCCGGCCGCGCGCCGGGGTCAGGAGGAGGCGAGGCGGCGCAGGTTGTCGCGCGTCGTGGCGAGCAGCTCGGTCCAGCTGTCCTCGAACTTGCGCACGCCCTCGGCCTCGAGCTGGTCGGTGACCTCGACGAGGGAGACGCCGAACGACTCGACGGTCTCGATCGTGCGCCGCGACGCGGTCGCCGTGCCGGTGACCGTGTCGCCCGTCACGACGCCGTGGTCCGCGAACGCCTGGAGCGTCGCCTCGGGCATGGTGTTCACGACGCCGTCCGTGACGAGCTCGTCGACGTACATCGTGTCGCGGTACTCGGGGTTCTTCACGCCCGTCGAGGCCCACAGGGGACGCTGGGGCTGCGCGCCGGACGCGACGAGCGAGCGCCAGCGGTCCGTCTGGCGGAACTCCTCGTAGGCCTCGAACGCGAGGCGCGCGTTCGCGACGGCGGTCTGCCCGCGCAGGTCGAGCGCCTCGGGCGTCCCGACCTTCTCGAGCGCGGCGTCCACCGCGGTGTCGACGCGCGAGACGAAGAACGAGGCGACGGAGCCCACGGGCGCAAGGTCGACGCCGTCGGCGCGCGCCTGCTCCAGCCCGATCGCGAACGCCTCCATGACCGCGCGGTAGCGCGCGAGGGAGAAGATGAGGGTCACGTTGACGCTGATGCCCTGCGCGAGCGTGCGCGTGATCGCGTCGAGGCCCGCGACCGTCGCCGGGATCTTGATGTAGACGTTCGGGCGGTCGATCGTGCGCCACAGGCGCTCCGCCGTGACGACCGTCGCGTCGGCGTCGTGGGCGAGGCGCGGGTCGACCTCGATCGAGACGCGCCCGTCGACGCCGTCGGTGGCGTCGTAGACGGGGCGCAGTAGGTCGGCGGCGGCGCGCACGTCGTCGGTCGTGATGCGCTCGACGGCGGCCTCCACGGCCGCGTCGTCGGTGCCCGCGGCCGCGAGGTCGGCGAGCTGGGCGTCGTAGGCGTCGCCCTTCGCGAGCGCCGACGCGAAGATCGTGGGGTTCGTGGTCACGCCGACGACGCCGCGCGTCGCCACCAGCTCGGCGAGGTTGCCGGTGCGCAGCCGTTCTCGGGAGAGGTCGTCGAGCCAGATCGACACGCCCGCTCCCGTGAGCTGCTCGATGGGGCCGGGGACGGTGGTGGGCTGCGTCATCGGACTTCCTCTCGTGGTGCTCTCGCTGCGGACGTGCGCCCGGGTCGCCGCTCGTGGCGGTCGTCCGGGGTGTCCCGAGGTGGGGCCGCGTGCACGGCCCCACCTCGGAATCTACGAAGGGTCAGCGCAGGTCGCCAGTGCCGCCCTCCGAGGGAGTGGGCTCGGCGCCCGGGGCGTCGCCGCCGCGCGCCGCGGCGATCGACTCGCGCGCCGCCGTCGCGACGGCCTCGGACGTGATGCCGAACTCGCGGTACAGCACCTGGTAGTCCGCGGACGCGCCGTAGTGCTCGAGGCTCACGGAGCGGCCGGCGTCGCCGACGAGCTCGCGCCAGCCCTGCGCGACGCCCGCCTCGACCGAGACGCGCGCGCGGACGGCGGGCGGCAGGACCGACTCGCGGTAGGCGTCGTCCTGGCCGTCGAACCACTCGCGGCTCGGCAGCGACACGACGCGCGCCTGCACGCCCTCGGCCGCGAGGATCTCGCGCGCCTCGACGGCGAGCTGCACCTCGGAGCCGGTGCCGATGAGGATGACGTCCGGCGTGCCCTCGGTGTCGAGCAGCACGTAGCCGCCGCGCGCCGTGCCGGACGCGTCGGCGTAGCCGTCGGTCCCGCGCGGGAACGTCGGCACGTTCTGGCGCGTGAGGATGAGGCCCGCCGGGCGCTCGGTGTTCTCGAGCACGGTGCGCCAGGCCCACGCGGTCTCGTTCGCGTCGGCCGGGCGCACGACGTCGAGGCCCGGGATCGCGCGCAGCGCCGCGAGGTGCTCGACGGGCTGGTGCGTCGGGCCGTCCTCGCCGAGGCCGATCGAGTCGTGCGTCCACACGAACGTCGTCGGGATCTCCATGAGGGCGGCCAGCCGGACGGCGGGACGCATGTAGTCGCTGAACTGGAGGAACGTGCCGCCGTAGGCGCGCGTCCCGCCGTGCAGGACGATGCCGTTGAGGATCGCGCCCATGGCGTGCTCGCGGATGCCGAAGTGCAGCGTGCGGCCGTACTCGTGGCCCGGGAACTTCTTCGTCGCGTGCTCGGCCGGCACGAACGACGGCTCGCCGTCCATCGTCGTGTTGTTCGAGCCCGCGAGGTCGGCGGAGCCGCCCCAGAGCTCGGGCAGCACGTCCTTGAGCGCGGTGAGGACCTTGCCGGACGCGGAGCGCGTCGCGACGGCCTTGCCCGCCTCGAACGTGGGCAGCGCGTCCTCCCAGCCGGCCGGGAGCTCGCGGCGCGAGAGGCGGTCGAGCAGCTCGGCGCCGGACGGGTTGGCGGTCTTCCACGCCTCGAACGCCCGGTCCCAGGCGGCGCGGGCGTCGGCCTGGCGCTCGCCGACGGCGCGCGTGTACGCGAGCACCTCGTCGTCGATCGCGAAGCTCGCCTCGGGGTCGAGGCCGAGCTCGACCTTGAGGCCCTTGATCTCGTCGGCGCCCATGGCGGAGCCGTGGATGCCGCCGGTGTTCTGCTTCGTGGGCGACGGGTACCCGATGATCGTGCGCAGCGCGATGATCGACGGCTTGCCCGTCTCGGCCTTGGCGGCCTCGATCGCGGCGTGCAGCGCGTCGACGTCCTCCGCGTAGCCCGTGCCGCCGTTGGTCCAGTCGACGCGCTGGGTGTGCCAGCCGTACGCGGCGTAGCGCGCGAGGACGTCCTCGGTGAACGCGATGTCCGTGTCGTCCTCGATCGAGATCTTGTTGTCGTCCCAGATCACGACGAGGTTGCCGAGCTGCTGGTGGCCCGCGAGCGAGGAGGCCTCGCTCGTCACGCCCTCCTGCAGGTCGCCGTCGGAGGCGATGACGTAGACGTGGTGGTCGAACGGCGACTCGCCCGGCGTGGTGGACGGGTCGAGCAGGCCGCGCTCGCGGCGCGCCGCGAACGCCATGCCGACCGACGACGCGAGGCCCTGGCCGAGCGGGCCGGTCGTGATCTCGACGCCGCGGGTGTGCTTGTACTCGGGGTGGCCGGGGGTCTTGGAGCCCCACGTGCGCAGCGCCTCGATGTCCTCCATCTCCAGGCCGTACCCGGCGAGGAAGAGCTGGAGGTAGATCGTCAGCGACGAGTGGCCCGCGGAGAGCACGAACCGGTCACGACCCACCCAGTGGTCGTCGGACGGGTCGTGGCGCATGACCTTCTGGAACAGCAGGTACGCGGCGGGGGCCAGCGAGATCGCGGTGCCCGGGTGGCCGTTGCCCACCTTCTCCACGGCGTCGGCGGCGAGCGCCTTGATCGTCTTGACGGCCCGGTCGTCCAGGTCCGTCCAGTCCAGGGGCGTGTGAGCAGGGGACAACGCGTTCACCGAACCTCATTCCCGTCCGGAGCGCGCGCCCCGGATCCTCGCGACAACTCGAAGCAACCGTTGAACATTTCCCGGCCTCGCGCCTCAGGGGGCGGGGCGGCCCGGTGCCCGTCGCGCGGCCCGGAGGCCACGTCCGTGGCGGGCGGTCCGACGCGGGACGGTCGCGGGCACCAGCCTATACGCGTGCGCCGTTCCCGGCCGGGCGGTGCCCACGTGCTGGATTTCGGTCGGATGTCACACAATCGCCCGGCCCGTCCGGTCGGCCCCCGCGCAGGCGGGGACGTACGATGAGCGAGGACGACCGGCGGTCCGTCCCAGCTCGCCCCCCACCTCAGAACGGAACACCGAAGCGCGTGCACACCACGAGCCAGGCACCGATCGACGGGACCGGAAGCCCGTCGAGCGCCGCGTCGACCCAGCAGCCGTCCTCTCCGACGGCCCCCGCGACCTCCGTCGCCCCGACGGCCGAGGTCGCCGGCGCGACCCGCGCGCTGCGCGAGCGGGTCGGCGCCTACGTCGCCCTCACCAAGCCGCGCATCATCGAGCTCCTCCTCGTCACGACGGTCCCGACGATGATCCTGGCGCAGGGCGGGCTGCCGGGCATCGGGCTGATCCTGGCGACGCTCGTCGGCGGCACGCTCGCCGCGGCCTCCGCGAACGTCTACAACTGCTACCTCGACCGCGACATCGACGAGGTCATGAACCGCACCAAACGGCGCCCGCTCGTCACGGGCGAGATCACCCCGCGCGCGGCGCTCGTGTTCGCGACCGTCCTCGGCGTGGTGTCGCTGGTCTGGTTCGCGCTGCTGGTCAACGTCGTGTCCGCGTGGCTGACGTTCGGGGCGATCGCGATCTACGTCGTCGGCTACACGATGATCCTCAAGCGCCGTACTCCGCAGAACATCGTGTGGGGCGGCATCGCGGGCTGCATGCCGGTGCTCATCGGCTGGTCGGCGGTCACGGGCTCGCTGAGCTGGGCGGCGCTCGCGCTGTTCCTCGTCATCTTCTTCTGGACCCCGCCGCACTACTGGCCGCTGTCGATGAAGTTCAAGCGGGACTACGCGAACGCGGGCGTCCCGATGCTCCCCGTCGTCGCGGACGACAGCAGGGTCGCGCGCGAGATGATCCTCTACGGCGTCGCGATGGTCGCCTCGTCCCTCGCGCTGTGGCCGCTCGCCAGCATGACCTGGGTCTACGGCGTCGTGGCCACGGCCCTCGGCGCCTGGTTCCTGACGTCGTGCGTGACGATGCTGCGCCGGGCGCGCGACAAGGCCGACGGCAAGGGCGGCAAGGTGGGGGAGATGAAGGTCTTCCACGCGTCCATCACGTACCTGACCCTGCTCTTCGTCGCGGTGGCGGTCGACGTCTTCCTCCCGCTGTGAGCCCGGCCGTCCCGGCAGGGCAGTGACGCCATGAGCCCCGGCGAGGCCCACGTGCCCGAGGCGCTGGACCGCGCCGCGCGCGAGTACCTGGCGCACCTCGCCGTCGAGCGCGGGCTGTCCGCCAACACGGTCGCGGCCTACCGCCGCGACCTCGCGCGCTACGTCGCGTTCCTCGCGTCGCGCGGGAACCACGCCGTGCGCGACGTCGAGGCGGACGACGTCGCCGACTACGTCACCGCGCTGCGCACCGGGGCCGACGGCGGCGCGCCCCTGTCGCCGTCGTCGACCGCCCGGTCGGTGGCGGCCGTGCGCGGCTGGCACCGCTTCTGCGCGGCCGAGGGCCTGGCCGATGCCGACGCGTCGGCCGACGTCCGCCCGCCCGCCCAGGGCAGGCGGCTGCCGAAGGCCATCTCGACCGACGAGGTCGCACGCATCCTCGAGGCGTCCGGCGCCGGGGACGGGCCCGGCCCCCTGCGCGACCGCGCGCTCCTGGAGCTCGTGTACTCGACCGGTGCGCGCATCACCGAGGCGGTGAGCCTCGACGTCGACGACCTGGACCTCGACAGCGGCGCCGTGCGCCTCCTGGGCAAGGGCGGCAAGGAACGCGTGGTGCCCGTCGGGTCGTTCGCGCGCCGCGCCCTCGACGCCTACCTCGTGCGCGGGCGCGCCGCGCTCGCCGCGAACGGGCGGGGGACGCCCGCGGTGTTCCTCAACACGCGCGGCGCGCGCCTGTCCCGGCAGAGCGCGTGGGCCGTGCTGCGCACCGCGGCCGAGCGCGCCGGGATCGAGCACCCCGAACGCATCTCGCCGCACACGCTGCGGCACTCGTTCGCGACCCACCTGCTCGCCGGCGGCGCGGACGTGCGCGTCGTGCAGGAGCTGCTGGGCCACGCGTCGGTCACCACGACCCAGATCTACACGCTCGTGACGCCCGACACGCTGCGCGAGGTCTACGCGGCCGCGCACCCCCGCGCGCTGGGCTGATCCCGCGCCGCGACGGGGCCATAGCGCCCCCAGCACCGCCGCCAGTACCGCCGCGCCACGTCGTCCCGGAACGCGGCGCGCGGGCGCGTACGCACCGGCCCGGGCGAGGTCCTGCGATACCGTGGCGGACGTGAGCAGCCAGGCCGAGACCCAGCCCGAGACGCGCGGCGCGCACGGCTCGCACGGCGACGCCGTCCGTCCGGTCGTCCCGCAGACGTCCGCCGAGGGGGACGCGGCGCCTCCCGCCGGCCTCCCCGTCGAGCAGCCCGCGGACCGTGCCGCGGCCGCCGAGCCGCGCGTCGACGTCGTCGGCCGCACCCTGCCGGAGTTCCCCGTCCCGGCCTCGCTCGCCGCGCACGGCCCGGGCCGCATCATCGCCATGTGCAACCAGAAGGGCGGCGTCGGCAAGACGACGACGACCATCAACCTGGGCGCCGCGCTCGCCGAGTACGGGCGCAAGGTCCTGCTCGTCGACTTCGACCCGCAGGGCGCCGCGTCCGTCGGCCTCGGCGTCAACCCGCACGAGCTCGACCGCACGGTCTACAACCTGCTCATGGAGCGCGGCGCGGACATCCACGACGTGCTCGTGAGCACCGACGTCGAGAACCTCGACCTGCTGCCCGCGAACATCGACCTCTCGGCCGCCGAGGTGCAGCTCGTGGGCGAGGTCGCGCGCGAGTCCGTCCTGTCGCGCGTCCTGCGCCCGGTCGTGGACGACTACGACGTGATCCTCGTCGACTGCCAGCCCTCGCTCGGCCTGCTCACCGTGAACGCGCTCACCGCCGCGCACGGCGTGCTCATCCCGCTCGAGTGCGAGTTCTTCGCGCTGCGCGGCGTCGCGCTGCTCGTCGAGACGATCGAGAAGGTGCGTGACCGGCTCAACCCGCGCCTCGACGTCGACGGCATCCTCGCCACGATGTTCGACTCGCGGACGCTGCACTCGCGCGAGGTCGTCGCGCGCGTGCACGAGGCGTTCGGCGACAAGCTGCTCCACACCGTGATCGGGCGCACGGTGAAGTTCCCGGACGCGTCCGTCGCGGCCGAGCCCATCACCGTGTACGCGCCGAACCACCCGGGCGCCGTCGCGTACCGGCAGCTCGCCCGGGAGCTGGTCGCCCGTGGCGACGCCGCCTGAGCCGCCACCACCGACGGAGCCGCCCGCGCGGGCCGGGTTCGAGGTCCGGCTCGACAACTTCAGCGGGCCCTTCGACCTGCTGCTGTCGCTCATCACGAAGCACAAGCTCGACATCACCGAGGTCGCGCTCGCGCGCGTGACGGACGACTTCATCGCGTACATCCGCGCGGCCGAGCGCGCCGCCGCCGTCGCGCGGGCCGGGGGGGAGGACCACCCCGGCTGGGACCTCGGCACCGCGAGCGAGTTCCTCGTCGTCGCCGCGACGCTGCTCGACCTCAAGGCGGCCCGGCTGCTGCCGACGGGCAGCGTCGAGGACGACGAGGACCTGGCGCTCCTGGAGGCCCGGGACCTGCTCTTCGCGCGGCTGCTGCAGTACCGCGCGTACAAGGACGTGTCGGGCCTGCTCGCCGAGCGGTTCGAGAGCGCCGGGCGCCGGTTCCCGCGCGTCGTGCAGCTCGAGCCGCACCTCGCCGCGCTGCTGCCCGAGCTCGTGTGGACCATGGGGCCGGACCAGCTCGCCGTGCTCGCGGCCCGCGCGCTCGCCCCCAAGGCGCCGCCGCCCGGCGTCTCGCTCGACCACCTGCACGCCCCCGCCGTGAGCGTGCGCGAGCAGGCGGGGATCGTCGTCGACCGCGTGCGCAGCCACGGCACGACGACGTTCCGCGCCCTCGTCGCGGACGCGGGGGAGACCGCCGTGGTCGTCGCGCGGTTCCTCGCGCTGCTCGAGCTGTTCCGCCAGGCGCTCGTCGCGTTCGACCAGGTGACGCCGCTCGGCGAGCTCACCGTGCGGTGGTCGGGCGACGACGACGCGGCCGAGCCGCCGCTCGCCGACGTCGGCAGCGAGTTCGACGAGGGCGACGAGCCCGACCCGGCGGCCATCCTCGCCGACACCGACCAGGAGGTCCCCGCGTGACGCAGCCCCACGACGGCCCGGCCCCGGACGACGCCCGCCCGCCCGCCGTGCACGACCTCCCGGGCGGTCTGCCGTCCGCGCTCGAGGCCGTGCTCATGGTCGCGGACGAGCCGATCCCGCCGGTCGAGCTCGCGGCGGCGCTCGCGGTCCCGGTCGACGAGGTGCTGGACGCGCTGCACGAGCTCGCGGCCGAGTACCGCGGCGACGACGGCGGTCGGCCCCGCGGGTTCGAGCTGCGCGCGGCGGGCGGCGGGTGGCGCGTGTACTCCGCGCCCGCGCACGCCGAGGTCGTGGGGAGGTTCGTGCAGGGCGGCCAGACGGCCCGGCTCACGCAGGCGGCGTTGGAGACTCTGGCCGTGATCGCGTACCGTCAACCGGTCAGCCGCGGCCAGGTGTCGGCGGTGCGAGGGGTCAACGTGGACGGCGTGGTGCGCACGCTCGTGGCGCGCGGGCTCGTGGCCGAGGTCGGCCAGGACCCGCACACCGGCGCCGGCCTCTTCGGCACCACGGGGTACTTCCTCGAGCGCATGGGTTTCACGTCGCTCGACGAGCTCCCCCCGCTCGCGCCGCACCTGCCGGACATGGACGACCTCGAGGGCCTCGACGGGCTCGCCGACCTGCGCGCTCCCGCGCGGCCGACGGGCGTCGCGGCGCCGCCGGACGCTCCCGACGTCGCGGCTGACGACGCGGACGGCGCACCGGCGCCGACCGCCACGACACCCGGCGTGACGCACGACGTCACGCACGGACCGACGGACGAAGGACACGCATGAGCTCGAAGGACGGACGCCGCTCCGGCGACGGAGGGCGCGGGCGCACGCCCCGCGACGGGGCGGGCGACGCACGCCGCGGCGGGAACGGCGACGCGCGTCGTGGCGGCCCGCGGGGCGGCGACGGCGCACGCGCGGGCGGCGCGGCCCGGCGCGGTGGCTCGTCCGCGCAGGGCTCGTCCGCGGGCCGCGGCGCGGGCGACGGGCGGGAGCAGGGCGCCGGTCGTGGCCAGGGCACCGGTCGGGCGACCGGCGCGGGCCGCGGCGCAGCCGCCGGTCGGGGTCGCTCTGCCGCGGGTCGCGGCACGTCGGCACCCCGCGCCGGTCAGGCGGCGGCCCGGCCGCGCCGTCCCGTGCGCGGGAAGCCCAGCGAGCCCCAGCGCGACGTCCACGTCGAGGACGGCGTGCGCCTGCAGAAGGTGCTCGCGTCGGCCGGGCTCGGGTCGCGCCGCGCGTGCGAGGACCTCATCGCGCAGGGCCGCGTCGAGGTGGACGGCGTGCGGGTCACCGAGCTGGGCGTGCGGGTCGACCCGGCGCGCGCCGTCGTGCACGTGGACGGGATGCGCCTGCAGCTCGACTCCTCGCGCGTGACGCTCGCCCTCAACAAGCCGCGCGGCGTCGTGTCGACCATGCACGACCCGGACGGTCGCCCGTCCATCGCCGAGCTCGTCGCCGACCGGCCCGAGCGCCTGTTCCACGTGGGCCGCCTCGACGCGGACAGCGAGGGCCTGCTGCTGCTCACGAACGACGGCGAGCTCGCGAACCACCTCGCGCACCCCTCGCACGAGGTCGCCAAGACCTACCTCGTCACGGTGCGCGGCAAGGTCGCGGGCAACGTCGCGAACAAGTTCCTGCACGGGATCGAGCTCGAGGACGGGGTCGTGCAGGCGGACGCGTACCGCGTCGTCGACCAGGTCGCGGACCAGACGATGATCGAGGTCGTGCTCCACTCGGGCCGCAACCGGGTCGTGCGGCGCATGTTCGAGGAGGTCGGCTACCCCGTGACGCGCCTCGTGCGCACGCGCATCGGGCCGATCGCGCTCGGCAACCTGCGCCCCGGCACGACGCGTGTCCTCGGGCGCACCGAGCTCGGCACGCTCATGGCGGGCGTCGGGCTCTAGGCCCGGCCCGCGCGTCCCGCACCACCACCCCGACGGACCGCCGCGAGGCGGGCCGTCCCGCACGAAGGAGCACCATCCATGCCGGTCCGGGCGATCCGGGGCGCGACCCAGCTCGACGCCGACGAGCGCGAGCACCTGTTCGCGCGCACGCGCGAGCTCGTCCAGGAGGTGCTCGACGCGAACGCCGTCGACACCGGCGCGCTCATCTCGATCCTCTTCACGTGCACCCCCGACCTGGTGGCCGACTTCCCGGCCGCCGCGGCGCGCGAGATGGGCCTCGGCGACGTGCCGCTCATGTGCGCGACGGAGATCGCGGTGCCCGGCGCGCTGCCGCGCGTGGTGCGCCTCATGGCGCACGCGGAGCTCGACGTCGACCGCGCGGCGGTCCAGCACGTCTACCTGCACGGGGCGACGGCGCTGCGCAAGGACCTCGCCCAGTGAGCGCGGGGACGTCGGGCGCGGGGGAGGGTCGCGCCGACGGCGCGCTGACGGTCGCGATCGACGGGCCGTCGGGTTCGGGCAAGTCGAGCGTGTCGAAGGGCGTCGCGCGCCGCCTCGGCCTCGCCTACCTCGACACGGGCGCGATGTACCGCGCCGCCACCTGGTGGTGCCTGCACCGCGGAGAGGACCTCGCCGACCAGGACGCCGTCGCGCACGCCGTGCGCGTCATGCCGCTCGTCATGGGCCTCGACCCGTCCGGTCCGACCGTCCACGTGGACGGGACCGATGTCGGCGAGGCGATCCGCTCGACCGATATCTCGACGGCCGTGAGCGCCGTCGCGACCAACCTCGCGGTGCGTGCGGAGCTGCGGCGTCTCCAGCGCGGGGTCATCGAGGCCGAGCGCACGCCCGCGGGCTTCGCCGGCGGTCGCGGTGTCGTGGCGGAGGGCCGGGACATCACGACGGTCGTCGCCCCCGACGCCGACGTACGCGTGCTCCTCACCGCGAGCGAGGAGGCCCGCCTCGCGCGCCGCTCGCTCGACGTGCACGGGACGGCCGACGCGGCCGCCGTCGAGGCGACGAAGGACCAGGTGCTGCGGCGCGACCGCGACGACGCGACGGTCTCGCAGTTCCAGGTCGCGGCCGACGGCGTCGTGACCGTCGACTCGTCGGACCTCGACCTGGAGCAGACGATCGACGCGGTGCTCTCCGTGGTCGAGCAGGTCACCGGGCGGGTGGTCGGCCCGCGCCAGGGCTCGTGAGCCGCGGCACGGGAGACGGCGTCCCGTCGCCCGCCGGGCCGGCGTGGTCGCGCTGGGTGGGTCGCTTCCTCGCGCGCGTCGTGTGGGCGACCGAGGTCGTCGGCGCGGAGCACGTCCCGGCCGACGGCCCCGTCGTGCTCGCCGCGAACCACACCGGCGTCGTCGACGGGCCGCTCGTCCTCGGGGTCGCGCCGCGCCCGCTGCACGTCCTCGTCAAGGAGGAGATGTTCACCGGGCCGGTCGGCTGGGTGCTGCGCGCCGCCGGGCAGATCCCCGTGGACCGCACCGGCGGGCGCCCCGCGCTCGCGGCCGGGCTCGGCGTGCTGCGGCGCGGTGGCGCGGTCGGCGTCTTCCCCGAGGGCGCCCGCGGGCGCGGCGACGCCACCTCCGCGCGTGCCGGGGCCGCGTGGCTCGCGCTCAACGGCCACGCGCAGGTGGTGCCCGTCGCCGTGCTCGGCACGCGCCGCGCGGGCGAGGGCGTCAACCGGATCCCCGGGCTGCGCCGTCGGCTCGTCGTCCGCTTCGGGGAGCCGCTCACCGTCGAGCGCGCGCCCGGGGTGAGCGGCAAGCAGGCGCTCGAGGACGCGAACGAGCGCATCCGCACCGCGCTCGCCGAGCTGGTCGCCGACACCGTCGCGCTGACCGGCGTGGCGCTGCCGCTGGACGACCCGCGCGGGGACCGGCCGACGCCGTGAGGGCGGACCGCCCGGTGGCGCACGTCGTGGGCGACCGCCCGGGCACGGGTCTGCTCGTCGGGCTCGCGTCCGCCCTCGCGTTCGGCGCGAGCGGCCCGTTCGTCAAGCCGCTCCTCGAGGCGGGCTGGACGCCCGGCGCCGCCGTCCTCGCGCGCGCCCTGTGCTCGGCGCTCGTCCTCGCCCCGGTCGCGGCCGTCGCCCTGCGGGGCAGCCACCGCCTCCTGCGCGAGGAGTGGCGGCTCGTCCTCGGGTTCGGCCTCGTCGCCGTCGCGGCGACCCAGCTGTGCTACTTCGCGGCCGTCGCGCGCATGCCCGTCGGCATCGCGCTGCTCGTCGAGTACCTCGCGCCCGTGCTCCTCGTCGGCCTCGCCTGGGCCCGCACGCGCCACGTGCCGCCCCGGCTCACGCTCGCGGGCTGCGCCGTCGCGGTCCTCGGGCTCGTGCTCGTCGTCGACCCGGGCGGCGCCCGCCCCGACCTCCTCGGCGTCCTCCTCGCGCTCGGCGCGGCGGTGGGGCTGGGCGCCTACTTCGTGCTGTCCGCGCGCCCGACGCGCCTGCCGCCCGTCGCGCTCGCCGCGAGCGGGCTCGGCGTCGGGGCGCTCGCGCTCGGCGCGGCGGCGCTCGCGGGCGTGCTGCCCTTCGCCGCCCCGCTCGTCGACGTCACGCTCCTCGGCTCGCCCGCGCCCTGGTACGTCCCGCTCGCGGTCGTCGTGCTCGTCGCGACGGCCTTCGCGTACGTGTCCGGCGTCGCCGCGACCGTGCGCATGGGCGAGCGCCTCGCGTCGTTCGTCGGGCTGTCCGAGGTGCTGTTCGCCGTCGCCATCGCGTGGCTCCTGCTCGGCGAGGTGCCGAGCCTCGTGCAGGCCGCGGGCGGCGTGCTCGTCGTCGCCGGGGTCGTGCTCGTGCGCCTCGCGGGCACGCCCGCCGCGCGGTAGGTTCGCGCTCAGGCGCCGACGCCCCGTCGCAGGGCCGGGCAGGCGCCGCCCGCGGGGGAGGGAGCACGCATGGCCGAGCCGCCCGGCAAGCCCACGACCGTCGACGAGTACCTCGCGACGCTCGCGCCGGACGCGCGCGAGGTCGTCGCGCACCTGCGCGCCGTGGTGCACGACACGGTGCCCGGCCTGGGCGAGCGCATCAGCTACGGCATCCCGACCTTCACCCGCGACGGCCGGTACGTCGTCTACCTCGCGGGCTGGGCCCACCACGTCTCGCTCTACCCCGTGCCCGAGGTCGACGACGCGCTCGCGCGCCGCATCGCGCGCTACCAGGACGGCAAGGGCACGCTGCGGTTCCCGCTGGCGGAGCCCGTGCCCGACGACGTCGTGCGGGCCGTCGTCGCGCGGCTCGCCGCCCGCCGGGACGGTGCCGCGGGCTGACACCGGGCGCCCCGGACGGGCACCCGCACGACGCGCCCGCGGGCCGGTTCGGAGCCTGGCCCGCGGCCTGGGAGAATGGACCCCATGACCACACCCGACCCCGCCCAGCCCGGCACGCCCGGACGGACCGACGCCGTCGGTCAGGCCGAGGAGCCCCTGGCGCCCGCGGACGCCGCGGACGACGAGGCGCGCGAGCGCGCGCTGCGCGCCGGACTCGACGACTACGAGCTCGAGGACGCCGACCTCGCGCTGCTCGACGCCGACGAGGACGCGCTCGACGGCGCGGCGCCCGAGGCGCCCCTGCCCGTGCTCGCCGTGGTCGGGCGCCCGAACGTCGGCAAGTCGACGCTCGTCAACCGCATCCTCGGCCGCCGCGAGGCCGTCGTCGAGGACAAGCCGGGCGTCACGCGCGACCGCGTGAGCTACCCGGCCGACTGGGCCGGGCGCCGCTTCACGCTCGTCGACACCGGCGGCTGGGAGGTCGACGTCGCGGGCATCGAGTCCAAGGTCGCCGAGCAGGCCGAGGTCGCGATCTCCCTCGCCGACGCGGTGCTCTTCGTCGTCGACGCGACCGTCGGCGCGACCGCGACGGACGAGCGCGTCGTGCGCCTCCTGCGCGAGTCGGGCAAGCCCGTCGTGCTGTGCGCCAACAAGGTCGACGGGCAGTCGGGCGAGGCGGACGCCGCGTACCTGTGGAGCCTGGGCCTCGGCGAGCCGCACCCCGTGTCCGCGCTGCACGGCCGCGGGACGGGCGACCTGCTCGACGCCGCGATGGCGGCGCTGCCCACGGAGTCCGAGCACGGCCAGGTGCGGCCGACCGGACCGCGTCGCGTCGCGCTCGTCGGGCGCCCGAACGTCGGCAAGTCCTCGCTGCTGAACAAGCTCGCGGGCGCCGACCGCGTCGTCGTCGACGAGATCGCCGGCACGACGCGCGACCCGGTCGACGAGCTCGTGACGATCAAGGACGTCCCGTACGTCCTCGTCGACACCGCCGGCATCCGGCGCCGCGTGCACCAGACGAAGGGCGCCGACTTCTACGCGTCGCTGCGCACGCAGGCCGCGATCGAGAAGGCGGAGCTCGCCGTCGTGCTCGTGGACGCATCCGTGCCGCTCACCGAGCAGGACACGCGCGTCATCTCCCAGGTCGTGGACGCGGGCCGCGCGCTCGTCATCGCGTACAACAAGTGGGACCTCATGGACGACGACCGTCGCCCGTACCTCGAGCGCGAGATCGAGAAGGACCTCGTGCAGGTGCAGTGGGCGCCGCGCGTCAACGTGTCGGCCCGCACCGGCTGGCACACCGACCGCCTCGCCCCGGCGATGGAGCGCGCGCTCGACTCCTGGGACACGCGCATCCCGACGGGCCGCCTCAACGCGTTCCTCGGCGAGCTCGTCGCCGCCCACCCGCACCCGCTGCGCGGCGGCAAGCAGCCCCGCATCCTCTTCGCGACGCAGGCCTCCACGCGCCCGCCGCGGTTCGTCGTGTTCGCGACCGGGTTCCTCGAGGCGGGCTACCGCCGCTTCATCGAGCGCCGCCTGCGCGAGACGTTCGGGTTCGAGGGCTCGCCCATCGAGATCAGCGTCCGCGTGCGGGAGAAGCGCAAGCGGTGAGCACGGGCACGGGGCGCGCCTCCGCCGGGGCCTCCCGGCGGAGCCGCGCCCTGCGCCTGGGCGCGGCCCGGGACACCGCGGCCGTGCGGCACGTCGTGACGTTCCTCGTGGTCGCCGTCGCGACGGTGCTCGTGACGCGGTTCTTCCTCGCGGCGTCGGGGTACCCGCAGGTCGGCGGGGGAGACCTGCACGTCGCGCACGTGCTGTGGGGCGGGCTCGGCATGGCGCTCGCCCTCGTGCTGCTGCTCTCCTTCGTCGGCCCGGCCCTGCGCTCGCTCGGCGCGTTCGTGGGCGGGATCGGGTTCGGGCTGTTCGTCGACGAGATCGGCAAGTTCGTCACCGCGGACAACGACTACTTCTACGAGCCGACGGCGGCGCTCATCTACGCGACGGTCGTCGTGCTCGTCCTCGTCGTCGAGGCGCTGCACGGGTGGCGGCGCCACCACCCGGCCGAGTACCTGGCCGTCGCGACCGACCGCGCCGTCGCGGGCGTCGCCGGCGGGTTCACCGACGACGCGCGCGAGGAGGCCCGCGCGCTCGTCGCGCTGGGCCGCGGCGAGCCGACGGCCGACGAGGTCGCGGCGCTCGTCGAGGCCGTGCCACGCGACGACGTGGACGTGCCCGACCCGGTGCGCGCCCTCGTGCGGCGCTCGTCGGCCTGGTTCGCGCAGACGCTCCAGCGCCGCTGGGCCGCCGTCGTGGTGGTCGTGCTCGTGCTCGGGACGGCGCTGGGCTCGCTGCTCGCGGGGCTGCGCGTGCTGGTCGGCGACGTCGACGTGCCCCCCTGGGTCGGGGCCGGCATCGCCGCGGGCGTCGCCGCGACGGTCGCGTGCGTCGTCGTGGGCGTCGTGGTGTCCCGCCGGGGGCGGCCCGAGGACCGCCGGGCCGGCGCCGTGTGGGTCCGGCGCGGCGTGCTCGTCTCGCTCCTGCTCACCCAGCTCCTCGTGTTCCGCGCGCTGCAGTGGGTCGGCGTCGCGGGTCTCGTGGTGGACCTGCTCGTGCTCGCGGCGCTCGGTGCCGCGCTCGGTGGCGACGACGAGCGCCGTCGGACACCGCGCCGCTGAGGCGTCGTCGCCGCGGTGGGCGACCTCTCCTGACCGACGACGACGGCCGCCCCCGGGAGGGGACGGCCGCCGTCGGCGCTGGTGGTGGGCCGCTCAGCCGAGCGGGCCGTACAGCGCCGGGGAGGTGCGGGCCTGCGTGGCCTGCTCGAGCGCGTACGCGAGGCCGAGCAGCGGGCCCTCGTCGAAGTCGCGGCCGAGCAGCTCGAGGTTGACGCCGCCACCGGTGACGGTGCCGTCGGTCGCGACCGCCTGGCCGACCGGGACGGTCACGGCGGGCAGCCCGGTGTTCGGGCTGAGCCGCAGGTTGGTGCCGATCGTCCCGTACGGGTTGGCGCTCGGGTAGACGAGCGCGTCGAGGTCGGCGTCGTCGAGCATCGCGGTGACGAGCACCTTGCCCTCGGCGAGCACCTTGGTGTGCGACCCCTCGGGGCCTGCCCACGCCTGGTACGCCTCCTCGGTGACCGCGTCGCGCGAGACGTACGTGCTGCGGCGGGACGGCACGTAGCGGCCCGAGTCGACGATCCCCTGGAGCGTGCGGGCCTCGACCTGCGGGGCGAGGTGGGTCGCCACGTACGCGTCGAGGTCGTGCTTGAACTCGTTCGTCGAGCCCGACCCCTCGGAGAGGACGCTCGCGAAGCCGTTCGGCAGGACCGGCGACCACGTGGTCGGCGGCGTGACCTCGACGACGGTCGCGCCGAGCGACTCGAGCGTCGCGCGGGTCTGCGCCCACAGGCGGAGCGTCGCCGCGTTGCTGCCGAGCATGGACGGCACGTAGCCGATGCGGGCGCCGTCGAGCGCCCCCTCGTCCAGGTACTGCGTGTACGACGCCGGGACCTCGCCCTCCTGGCGCGACGTCACCGGGTCGGCGGCGTCGACCCCCGCGACGGCGTCGAGCGCGACGGCCGCGTCGAGGACGGTGCGCGCCATCGGCCCGCCCGTGTCCTGGCTCAGCGCGAGCGGGATGATGCCGTCGCGGCTCGCGAGGCCGACCGTCGGGCGCACGCCGACGAGCTGGTTGTACGACGACGGGACGCGGATCGACCCGCCCGTGTCCGTGCCGAGGCCGAGCCCGGCGAGGTTCGCCGCGACGGCCGCCCCCGTACCGCCGCTGGACCCGCCGGCCGTGCGGCTCGTGACGTACGGGCTCGCGACGAGCGTGCTCGTGCCCGCGTCCTGGAACGAGGAGAACTCCGACGCGAACCCGAACGCGAACTCGTCCAGGCTGGCCTTCGCGAGGATCACCGCGCCGTCGGCGCGCAGGCCCTCGACCATCGTCGCGTCGGTCGTCGTCCGGTTGTCGTCCCAGCAGCCGCAGCCGCCCGTGGTGGGCATGTCCTTCGTGTCGTAGTTGTCCTTCACCGCGACGGGCACGCCGAGCAGCAGGCTCGTCATGCCGTCCGCTGCGCGGACCGCGTCGGCGCGCGCGGCGGCCTCCAGCGCGACGTCGCTCGTGCTGATGATCGAGTGCAGCGGTCGCCCGCCCGCGCCCGTGTCGACGAGCGTCGTGTCGTACGCCTCGATCCGGTCGAGGTACTCCTGGGTGATCGCGACCGACGTCGTGGTGCCCGCGTTCATCGCGGCCTGCATGTCGAGCACGGACGCCTCGACGAGCTCGAACGGGCCGTCGTCGTACACGATGCGCTGCGAGACGGCGGCGAGGTCGGTCACGGTGATCGTGCCGTCCCCGTCCGTGTCGGCGGGCGCGACGTCGTCCCACACCGCGTCCGCCGACGTCGCGCCGAGGGCCGCGGCGACGACCGCGAGGTCGTCCGTCGTGACCTGCTGGTCGCCCGTGAGGTCGAGCGCGGTCCAGTAGGGGGCGAGGAGCGGCGCGGGCTCGGCGCTGGGGGCACCGGTCGCGGCGGGCGCCGTCGTGACGCCGAGGACGAGGCCGCCGATCGTCAGGGCGGCGAGCCCGCCGGTGGCGGCGCGCCGGTGGGTGGTGGTCACGGACGGCTCCTTCGAGGGGACGGGCGCGAGGTGCGCGAGCGGCTGGTCGGGGCGGGGCAGCGGGCCGGTCATCGCGTGGCCGCCCGGCGCCGCGCGAGCAGGATGCCCGTGCCGACGGCGACCGCGAGGAGCGCGGCCCCGACGAACCACGCGACGCTCGCCCCGGTCGACGCGAGCGCGCCGCCCGAGGCCGACCCGGACGGGGACGACGACGAGTCGGACGCGCCGTCGTCCCCGGGGGGTGTGGTGCCGCCGTCGTCGACGGGCGGCGTGGTGGTCCCGTCCGTCGGCTCCGCCGTGGGTGGGACGTCGGCCGCGGTGACGGTCGTCGTGGCGCTCGCGGCGTCGGTGAGCGTCGCCGTCCCGGCGTCGGCGCCCACGAGCGTGGCGGTCGGGACGGCGAAGGCCGCCGCGCCGTCGGACACGGCGGTGAACGTCAGGGTCGCGAGGGTGACGTCGCCCTCCAGGCCGGGCGACGTGCCGAGCCGCGTGTGCGTGACGGCGACCGTCCCGGCCGCGTCGTCGGTCGCGTCGGCGAAGCCGCCGTCCGGGGTCACGACGGAGTCGTCCACGAGCGCGACGAGGTCGGGGTCGTAGGCGACGGCGAGGTCGTAGGCGTAGAGGTCGACGACACCGGTCGCGGCGACCGTGACGGTGATCTCCGCGCCGACCTCGACCGACGCGGGCGCCGTGAGGGAGACCTGGGCGACGGACGGTGCGGCGTGCGCGGGGGCGGCGAGGGCCGCCGCGGCGACCGCGAGACCGCCGACGAGGGCGGCGCGGGCGCGGAGCCGTCTGCGGGGGACGGGACGGGTCATGGGCGAGCGGTCCTTCCTCCGGGCGCGCGGAGGTACGGCGCGACCGGCGGTCGTGTGGTGGGGCCCCCTGCCGTCAGCGATGCTCACAAGTCGCTGTTTCCCCGGCGTTTCGCGACGGTTAGCACGAGCAACGAACCGGGTCTCGGTCCGGTCACGATCCCGACGACGCGGGTCAGCCGAGGACCGGCGGCTCGCCCTCGCGCACCTCGGGATCCGGCAGGCGGCGCATGCGCAGCGCCGCGACGACGCCGAGGAGCCCCGCGACGAGCGGCACGAGGAGCGCGACCTGCAGCGCCCGCGCCCGCACGTCGTCGTTGATGGCCACGACCTCGGCCCGCACCGCGGGCGGCTCGTCGGCGAGGAGCTCGACGAGCTGGGCGTCGCTCATGATCTCGGCGTCGTCCTCGAGCACCCGGGCGACCTGCTCCTTGTCGTCCGGGGGCAGCACGTCGCTCGCCTCCGCCCGCGCCGTGAACCCCGCCGCGAGCGACGCCAGCATGACCGCGCCCGCGACGGCGAGTCCGAGCGAGAGGCCGAACGACCCGGCGGCCGAGCTCACGCCTGCGGCCTCGCTCGCGCGCTCCTCCGGCACGGGGGAGAGCGTGTACGCGTTGAGCTGGGAGATCAGGAGCCCCAGCCCGGCG
The DNA here is from genome assembly GCF_049538415.1 of Cellulosimicrobium sp. AB352. Classification (NCBI taxonomy): domain Bacteria; kingdom Bacillati; phylum Actinomycetota; class Actinomycetes; order Micrococcales; family Promicromonosporaceae; genus Cellulosimicrobium; species Cellulosimicrobium sp. AB352. Next base: position 293,546 of record NZ_JBMVFX010000001.1, read on the forward strand.
CCCGCCACGACGAGCGGCAGCGCGAGCCACCAGCCCGACGACGCCCGCGGCACCACCGCGACGAGCGCCACCACGCCCACGACGAGCAGGAGGAAGCCCGCGAGCACGCGGGAGGCCGGCCGCCGTCGGCCGGGGCGCTTGCCCGCGACGAGGGCGGCGGCGAACATCGTCAGCGACAGCGGGGCGAGCGAGAGGCCCGCGAGCAGCGCGTCGTACCCGAGCGCCATCTGCAGGAAGATCGGCAGCGCGATCATCGCCCCGCCCAGCGCGACCTGCTGCAGGAGCTGCTGCGACACCCCGATCCGGAACGCGGGCGAGCGGAACAGCCCCGGGTCGACGAGCGTCGTCCGCCCCGCCCGCGCGCGGCGCACGAGCCACCACGCGAGGCCCACCAGGCCCAGCGCACCGACGAGGACGAGCGCCCCGACCGCCTCGCCGCCCTCCTGCCACACCAGCACGCCCAGCACGACGCCGCCCATCCCGACGACGGACAGGACCGTCCCGACCACGTCCACCGCGCGGTCGCCCGTGTACGGGACGTCGCGCACGAGCCGCACGCCCACGAGGACGACGACGATCACCACGGCCTCGAGCCCGAACGCCACGCGCCACGACAGCGTCGTCGTGATGACGCCGCCGAGCAGCGGCCCGACCGCCGCCGCGATCGACGCCGCCGCGCCCACGAGCGCGTACGCCGCCTTGCGCGCGGTGCCCTCGAAGTTGCCGTGCACGAGCGACTGCATCGCCGGCAGCAGCAGCGCGGCCCCGAGCCCGCCGATGACCGACCAGAAGATCACGACCGCCACGAGGCTCTGCGCGAGCGTCATCGCCACCGCGCCCGCCCCGTACGCGAGCAGCCCGACGACGTACGCGCGCCGCCGGCCCACGAGGTCGCCGACCTTGCTGCCCACGAGGATGAACGACGCCGACACGAGCGCCTCGAGCGCGATCGCCGTCTGGACGCCGCTCACGGTCGTGCCCAGGTCGCGCACGACGGCGGAGATCGACACGTTCATGAACGACGTGTCGACCACGAGCACGAACATGGCGGCGGCCAGGAGCAGCGCGAGGCGCCGGTCGGCCGCCGTCGGCCGGCCCGCGGTGCGACCCGTGCTCTGCTCCACGTCGACCCCCGTCCGGCGTCCATGCTCGCCGCCCGGGTCGTCCCGGCGCCTCACCCGTCGCGGGTGCTCCGCCGCCCGCGCCGCCGAGGTCGGCGCGGGGGACTGGGAGGATCGCGGTATGGCCGCAGAGGGGTGGACGTCGCGCCACGTCACCGTCGAGGGCCGCGAGGTCTTCGTGCGCTCCGGCCCCGAGGTCGCGGGCGCCGTGCCGATCGTGCACGTGCACGGCTTCGCCATCTCCGGCACCTACCTCCTCCCGACGGCCGAGCGTCTCGCCCACCGCGCGACCGCCGTCGTGCCGGACCTGCCCGGGTACGGGCGCAGCGAGGAGTGGGGCCACCCGCTCGGCATCCCGGCCCTCGCGTGGGCGCTCCTGTCGACGCTCGACGTCCTCGGGCTCGACCGTGTCGTCCTGCTGGGCAACTCCATGGGCGGGCCCGTCAGCCTCGAGGTCGCGCACGCCGCCCCCGACCGGGTCGCCGGCGTGGTGCTCGCCTCGCCGGCCGGGGGCGTGCACAACCAGCCGTTCGGGCGCGCCCTCACCCAGCTCGCGCGCGACGCCGTGCGCGAGAGCCCGCGCATGGCGCGCGTCGCCGTGCCCGACTACGTGCGGTTCGGGCCGGTCAACGCGCTCCAGCTCTTCGCCGAGCTCGCCCGGTTCCCCTCGCTCGAACGCGTGCTGCGCGTCCCCGTGCCGACGCTCGCCGTCCTCGGCACGCGCGACCCGCTCATGCCGCCGCCGTGGCGGGTGCGGGAGGTCGGGGCGCTCGCGCCCCCGCACGTGACCGTCGCGGCGATCGAGGGCGCTCCGCACGCCATGAACTTCAGCCACCCCGGCGAGCTCGCGCACGTCGTCGGGTGCTGGCTCGACGGGCGCGACATCACCGACGACCCCGACGAGCCCGGCGTCGCCCGGGTGCTCCAGGTCGCGCGGGGGGCCGGGCCGGTCGTGTGAGCCGTCGTGTGTGCCGCGGGCCGGGTCGTGGGTCGGGACGTGAGGGTGCCCGGCTCGGTACGGTGCTCGCAGGGCGTTCCGCGTCCTGGCACGGACGGGAGCGCGCGAGAGCGAGGAGCGAGCGGTGACGACGACGGCGGCTGCGGTCGAGCTGAGCATCGAGGACCTGCGGGCGGTCACGGGGTACGCGGCCCGGTGCGCGGAGCCGGCCCTGGAGCTCGTCGAGGCGGTCCGGCCCGACGACGCACGCCCCCGCGAGGCGGTCGACGCGGCCCGCGCGTTCGCCGACGGCGGCGCGCGCGGCAAGGCGCTGCGCGACACCGCCTGGGCGGCCCTGCGCGCGGCGAAGGAGGCGGGCGACCCCGCAGCCGCCGAGGCCGCCCGGGCCGCGATGGCGGCGGCCGGTGCCGCGTACCTGCACCCGATCGCCGACGCCCACCAGGTCAAGCACGTCCTCGGCTCCGCCGCCCACGCGGCGCACGCCGCCGCGCTCGCCGCGGGCGGGGACGGGTCCGGCGAGAGCGTCGCGAGCAGGTGGCTCGACACCGCGCGGGCGCTCGCGACGCCCGAGGTCGTCGCGGTGCTGCGTCGCTACCCGCCCGCGCCGGGCGGCGGCGGCCGGGTCGGCGAGCTGGTCCGAGGGCTCGACGCGGCGCTGCGGGACGGCACGGGGCCGTCGGAGGGCGCCGTACCGGACGAGCGGACGTAGTCGACACCCGCCGGGACCTCCAGGCATCGTCAGCTGCGCCGGATCCGCTGGGCGAACAGGTCGAGTACGGCGAGGATCCCCTCGTGCTGCCAGACGCGGTTACGCCGGAGGCCGCTGCGCTCGCGAAGGACCCCCGCGTCGGCGAGCTGGCTCAGCGCTCGCTGGGCGGTGACGTCACTGAAGCCGAGGTGGTCGCGGAGGAACGCCGCGTTGATCACCGGATGGGCCACGAGGTGCGGCACGACGCTCCAGGCGGAGGCCTGGGGCCGTAGCCCGAAAAGCTGTTCCCGCGCTGTGGCGACCTGTCCCGCGAGGTCGTCGACGAGCCTCGCTCCGGCCGTCGCGGCGAACCTGCTCGCGCGGGAGAGCTGCTCGACGATCGGCCAGGCGTCACCGGCGCGGAACGCGGTGAGCGCGTCGAAGTAGGCCTCGGTGTCGATGAGGAGGCCCGCGGAGACCGGGGCGATGGTGTTCCGCGTGAGGCCCTTCGAGCGCAGCATGGCGTGCACGAGGGCCCGGCCGGTGCGGCCGTTGCCGTCCGTGAACGGGTGGATCGTCTCGAGCTGCGCGTGCGCGACGGCGGTCTGGACGAGGACGGGAAGGTCCTCCCGGCGGACGAAGGCCATCAGGTCCGCCATCGCTCCAGGGACGAGCTCTGGCTGGGGCCCGACGTGGGTCGCGCCTCTCGGGCTGATGCTCGACGAGCCGACCCAGACCAGAGTGCCTCGGTAGCGCCCCGCGTGGTCCTCCCAACCGGGCTGCCCGGCGAGGAGCTCGCGGTGCATCGTGAGGATCGAGGCCTCGTCGAGCCGGTCGGCGAGGTCGATCGCGGCTTGCATGGCCCGGACGTTCGCGACGACGGTGCGTGCGTTGGTGCTCGCCGTCAGGTCGATCTCGGCGAGCGCGAGCTGCTTGGCGCCGACCGTCAGGTTCTCGATCTGCGACGAGGAAGCGGACTCGGTGCGCAGCAGGATCGAGGACATCGGACCCAGGGCGGGGTTGTCCGGCCCGAGCGTTGCGCTGGCGTACGAGTCGAAGCGTGCGAGAGCGGCGGCTGCTTCCTCGGCGTCGGCGGACTGCTGCGGCGTCAGTACGGGGGAGTAGTCCGCGATGGCGGTCGGGATGGTGGACTCGTAAGGTCCCGAGCCAGCCGCCACCTGCGCACGCGTCGAGAGGCCGTCGTTCTCTGCTGTCCAGTAGTGGCTCACGTGAGCTACCGCTGGGACAGCGAGCGCTTGAACTGCTTCCATGGCGTCACGTTACTTACAGTTTCGGCGAAACTGTAAGTAACGGGCGGCGTCAACTATCACTCGAGGGTTCCGCGCTCGGTGTGTCGAACCGCACGGCCTCGGAGAGCGTTTGCGGTCGATGTCGTGCACACGATAGATGCATCATGTATCTATGCCACGCACCACCAGCGCTTCTGCCACGGAGCAGGCGTACCGGCACGTGAAGTCCCGCGTCCTCGACGGGAGCCTGCCCGGCGGGTCCATGACGAGCGAGGGCGAGATCGCCGAACAGCTCGGCGTGAGCCGCACGCCGGTCCGGGAGGCGTTCCTGCGCCTGGAGGCCGAGGGCCTGCTCCGGCTCTACCCGAAGCGCGGCGCGCTCGTCGTGCCGGTCGCGGCCGGCGAGGCCGACGACGTCCTCGACGCGCGCCTGCTCGTCGAGACGCACGCCGCCCAGTCCGTCGTCCGCCTGCCCGACACCGAGCTCGCCACCCTCGTCGCGCTCCTGCGCGACCTCGTCACCGCCCAGGAGGCCGCCGTCGCCGACGGCGACGTCGCGGAGTACGCGACGCTCGACGCGCGGTTCCACCAGGAGATCGTCGCGGCCGGGGGCAACGCGCTGCTCACCACGTTCTTCGTCAGCCTGCGCGAGCGCCAGCAACGGATGGTCGCGCACAGCGTCCGGTGGGACCCGGGCCGGGCGACGACGTTCGTCGCCGGGCACCGCGCGCTCGTCGACGCGCTCGAGGTGCGCGACACCCGCACCTACAAGCGCCGCGTCCAGCGCCACCTCGAGGACGCGAGGGTCGGCCTGTGAGCGCGGCTGCCTCGGACCCCACGACCGAGGCCTCCGCGCCGGGGGCGAGCGCCGCCGTCGGGCCGCGGGCGTGGCTCGCCGTCGCGGCGGTGATGTTCGCCGTCGCGTGGGGCGGCAACGAGTTCACGCCCCTGCTCGTCATGTACCGCGAGGTCGGGCACTTCTCCGCGGTGACCGTCGACGCGCTGCTCGCCGCCTACGTGCTCGGGATCGTCCCCGCGCTCCTGCTCGGCGGACCGCTCTCCGACCGGTACGGGCGCCGCCCGCTGCTCCTGCCCGCCGCGCCGATCGCGCTCGTCGGGTCCCTCGTGCTCGCGGCGGGGGAGTCGTCCGCCGCGCTGCTCGCGACAGGGCGCGTCCTGTGCGGCGTCGCGCTGGGCCTCGTCATGGCCGTCGGCACCACCTGGGTCAAGGAGCTCAGCGACGCGGCCGCCCACGCGTCCGGCGTGCCCGACGGCGGCTCCGGCGCCCGCCGCGCGGGCCTCGCCCTCACGCTGGGCTTCCTCGTCGGCGCCGGCGTCGCAGCGGTGCTCGCCCAGTGGGCGCCCTGGCCCACGCACACCGCCTACCTGCTGCACGCGGCGCTCGCCGTCGCGACCGGCGTCTGGCTGCTGGGCGTCCCGGAGACGCGCGTCGTGCCCGACGGCGGAGCCCGGGGCCGGCTGCGCGACGACCTGCGCGTGCCGGCGGTCGCGCACCGGCGGTTCCTGCGCGTCGTCGTGCCCGTGGCCCCCTGGGTGTTCGGGTGCGCCGGCAGCGCCTACGCCGTGCTGCCGGGCCTCGTGTCCGCCAGCGCGGGCAGCGCGCCCATCGCGTTCTCCGGGCTCATGACCGTGCTCGGCCTCGGCTGCGGAGTCGGCATCCAGGTGCTCGGCCGCCTCATCGACACCCGGCACAGCGCGCGGGCGTCCGTCGTCGCGATGTCCATCGTCGTCGTCGGCATGGGCTTCGGCGCCTACGCCTCGGCGCGGCTCGACCTCCCGACGGCGCTCGTCGCCGCCATGGTCCTCGGGGCCGGCTACGGGCTCGCACTCGTCGCCGGGCTCAGCGAGGTCCAGCGCATCGCGACGCCCGACGACCTCGCCGGCCTGACGGCCGTCTACTACTCGCTCACGTACATCGGTTTCTGCGTACCCGTGGCGCTCGCCGCGCTGTCCGTGCGGTGGACGTACGCGCAGATGTTCCTTGGCGGCCTGGTCATCGCCGCGGTCTGCCTGGTGATCGTGGCGAGCGCGTGGCGCGCGCACCTGCCGACGGGGGAGCGGGACGCCGCGGCGACCTCCGGCGAGACCGACCGCACAGCCCCGACCGGGGCAAACGGTGCTCTGGAGGCGTCACGGATGGGGTAGAGTATCCGAGGCTTCACGGGGTCCGATCCGGTCGGATCTGGCTCGGTGATCCAGCCACGGGCTGTGGCGCAGCTTGGTAGCGCACCTGACTGGGGGTCAGGGGGTCGCAGGTTCAAATCCTGTCAGCCCGACGTAAAAGCCCTGGTGAGAGTAGGTTTCTCGCCGGGGCTTCGTCATGTCCGAGGGTCGTTTCTTGTGGTCCCCCTCTGGTCCCCCCGGCGCGGTTCGAGACGACCGCCTGTGGACGGCCGGACCGCCTCGATCGGCTGCGCGCTCTTACGAGGGATGGCCGGCTTCCGTCGAGGTGAACCGGGCTCCGAGACGCTCCACTCGCTACCGTCACGGATCTCAACGCGCGGTGCGGATCACGCTGAGCGTCGCGCAGGGCGACGGGCAGATAGCGTGGGCTCAGCAGAGCGGGCTCCGAGGCTTCGGATGACCGCAAGGATCAACGGAGGCGACTGGTGCGCATTGTCTCGTACCGTCAGGGGTCAGGTCGTCCGACACAGACCGCGCGCGGGAACTTGAACGAGCTGGTGATGCTGATGGAGGCGGCCGTCGCACTCGCTAACGTCGAGCGCTGGGTGCAGGAATCTGTGTCTGCCGCGGCTCGCGCGAAGACCGGCTCATCAATTCTGACGGACGCAATCAAGAATACCGGCAAGCGCGACTCGTACGAGGTCTCTGTGGTTGACGGTTTCATGCGCCTCGGCGCCATCAACTTTGCGGCACATGGTTCGGAAGCAGTTTGGGAGCGTACCTTTCCAACAGGGAAGAAGGGGCGACCTCTATCGGTTGATGTCTGTCTTTTCAACGGCAAACGAAAAGAGGAAGCACGAGTCGAGTTCGGGCTATACACCCTCAGTAAACTGAGGAGCGATGCGAAGAAGCTAGCGATAGATCTGTCGGCGCCGGAACCGCACGATGTCTCGAACTTTGTCATGCTCTGGCGGACGCGCGAATCGGGTGTCACCGCGACCGACAAGACTTGGCGAGACACCTGCGTCAAGGATGCGGCGAGCGTGACCACGACTGCTTTCGATGTCAAGATGGAAGTGGCGTCGGAGCAGGACATGTTTGTCGCCGGGAGCGCGGACCGGCGCAAGGTGCAGGTCGCACTCTTCTCTGTCATTGCTCGAAATGCGCCGGGCGATGCGACTGCACCGGCTGGAGCCGCCATCGATCTGCCGCTCTGAGGGCTCATTCACCGTCCTCAACTTCGTGCCAGGGCAATCGCACCGGCAAATCGTGCTTGTCAGCCGAGTCGATCGCGATATCAATCATCGCGGGCGGGTATGCGCTGCCAGCCGGGTGTCACGGTCCGTAGGTCCTGCCCGGGGGTCCACGCTCGGACCTGGGAACGAACGAGCGCTCCCGGATGGGAGGTGCCCCAACCCATCTCTCGGTAGACGTCCTTTCCTGTGTTCTCGACCCAGATCAGCGATTTCCGCTCGGTGGTGAGCCAGACCTGCAGGAAATCGGCATCGATCAGGAGCTCGTTCTGGCCGACGTTGACGGAATGCCGTAGAACGGCGATGAGCCGGCCGCTCGTGTCGGTCCATCCGTTGCGGCCGTTCCAGTGGAGAGTGCCCGGTGCGGGGCCGAAGAACTCGGGAGCGGGGGCGTCGAACGAGATCGTTTCGAGGTTGCCTGGCGCGTACTCGTTTTCGCCGAGCAGCTCCCACACCGCTGGGCGTGTCGGAACGCTGAGAGGGTCCGTCCACTCGTGCTCCACCACACTCAGCGTTGCACGGTGGTGGTGCCCAAACGGGTACTCGCCGACGTACCCGTTGTAGCTCATGGGTAGCCGGGACATCCCGAGGCTGTTGATCAAGTCACGTCCTTCGATTTCGCCAAGGGCAACGGGAAGATCGTCGGTGCTCACCAGGTGGGTGTAGAGGTTGGTCCAGACGTGGTGGGTGCGCTTCATGCTGTCGCCGGTGAGGTCCCAACTGTATGAGCCCGACACGACGATAAAGGGGCGTCCGTCTCGTTCGGCGGAGGTCACGTCGATAGTGGGCAGGTCGGAGTCATCGGCCACCCATTGGGCGTCAGGTCTTCCGATCTTCGCATCCCAGTTGTAGGCCGGAACCCAGAGACGGGGCGCATCGCTCGCGGGTTCGAACTCGGTTACTGTGGGGTCGACCTGCCGGACGATGGAGGATTCGGGTCCGGGAACAGCCGGCGGCGGGGCTTCCCAGGAGCTCCTGGTCTTGGGTGCGTGGTCGGACAGATGCCCGATGAGCCGGTTGAGTGCGATCCATTGGTACTTCTTGCCAATCCGTTCGATCCACTTTGGTTTCCCACGTCCAGGCCCGTATTTTCCCAGGACGTAGTCGTCGAAGTTTGAATGCAGCCGGGGTCGGTATCCGAGCCGAATGACCTCTGCCACCACCCATCGCGCGCTGGCCGCGACGTCGACACCTGGCCGGTCACGCAACTCGGGCGTGAGCTGGTAGGTGAAGAAGTCGTCTGTCGTGGTGGAGTGCACGAGCTTCGGGTAGTCGCGATTGTCGTAGGTGGCGATGTCCTCTTCCGTGGGCCAGTTCAGTGGCCAGGTGCTGGTGTAAGGGGGGCGGAAATGTTCGGGCGTCACCTCTACGGGGAGCGCTTCGCGATCGAGTGCCGCTTCGAGAATGCAGCGGGCGGCGTCGCGAACGGCGGCGTTGGGGGTGAGGTCTGCGGAGCGTGCGAAGAAGGCGGCCGAGACGATCTCGGCGGCAGCGCCCCAGTCCGCGTCGCTACCGCTAGCCAGCAGCGCCGAGTAGGAGACTTGAAGCGCGCGCTCGACGATCCACTCGTCGTCGACGGTGCAGAATCGTTCGAGCAGGGCGGCAGCCTGGTGAGGGTGATGCGCAAGCAGGCGGGCTGCGGCGATCGTGGCTGGCTCGCGAACGCGGCGATCAGAGGCGCTAGTCGTCCATAGCAGTGCGGTGATCCACAGTCGGGTGGTCTCCGTGCCGACCTGGTCGAGCGGTTTCTCGCCTCCCCAGCGGATCAGGCGGTCGACCGCTCCGCTGGTGCCGTGACTGGTGTGCAGCCACCCGGCGAGGAACTGATCTCGGGTCGACATGGTGAGTTCACTGAAGAACTCATGGAGAAAGTGGGCGTTGAGCGGGTGGCCGGGGCGAGCTGCGAGCCTGAACAGCATCGTGAGGCCTGCGTCGAAGGTGTCACGGCGATGCAGAGCGTTGGTGATGATGCTGCCCGTGTCGGGAGTGATGGAGGACACAGATCGCCACGCTGTGCCGGCGATGACGGCAGCGTCGCGCGCGACGGTGTCGGTGATCACGGCGGTGAAGGCGGTCAGTTCGAGCCCGAAGCGTTCGGCGACGACGACCGAGGTCGCTTCGAGGAGTCCGACGTCGATGGTCGCGTCGAGTCCGATGAGCTCCCCGAGGCGACCGGACAACTGGGCGCGGACGCCATCTGCGTCATTCATATGAGCGAGCGCATCGGAGACGATCAGGTGGTGGCTGATGCGCTCGAAGGTGATGGTGATGATGTCGGTGCCGTAAGGGCTGCTGTCCGGTATAACGTCTTCTTCGACAAGACCCTGTGCGATGAGTCCATCGAGCAGCGACTTCTCCGCACTGTTGTCAGACCAGATCGGGTTCAGCGCGGCCTGCGCGGCGAGGCGGGTGAGCGGGGCTCCGCCCTGGTCTGCGATAGCGCCGGCCAAAGCGTGCATCGCGCGGTGAACGATCTGGTCGGACACCGATGCGTCGACGCGATTACTGACGGCCTCGTTCGCGTGGTCGAGGACCATTTTGGTGAGCTCGCCCAGCCCCATATTGGCCTGGTCGAGCGAGAGTCGGCCATCGGATTGCAGTGCTTCGCAGACCAACCGGAGGTAGAGCGGGTTATCGAACTCGCCGTGGATCGGTGGTGACGTCGGAGGTTCGAGACTGTAGAACGCGGCGTACTCGCTGACCGCCTCGAACTCGACACCCTCAAACCCCGTGTGCTCGAACCGAGGAATACACACGCCCGGCGGAAGGACCTGATTGACGTAGTGGGTGCGTGCGGTCAGCAGCAGCCGAATGTGCGGGTGCCTGGTGACGATGGAGATGAGGCGATCGAAGTTGTCCCGCCACATCGACCGGGGGCGCGTGTCGTTGAGCGCGTCGATGACGAGGAGGGTGGGTGCTCCTGCGGCGCGCGCACTTTGGTCCAGGAGAGCGATCGTCTCCTCGGTGGTCAGGTCGGCCGGCATCTGGAGAACGTCGCGGAGGTGGATGAGTAGGTCGTGGTCATTGAACCAGCGACCGTGCATCACGATGCTGGGCAGGCCTCTCTGAAGACGGCGGGCGGCGGCATCGAGGGCGAGGTAGGTCTTGCCGATGCCGGCGGGTCCGGTCATCAGCGCAACTTGAGAGCCGGCGAGCGTCCCGAGGGGGCTGATGAGGAGCTCGGCTGCAATTTCGAGTTTGCCGTCCAAGTCACGGAGAGCATCGACGGCTTCCGCCGGGAAATGGACCATGTATTCGCTCTGGTACTGCCTCCAACCGGCGGTGTCCCAGTTCTCGTGCGTGGCGTTCATCCGTTCGACCTCGACGGCCTCCTGCTCCCTGACCACAGCGATGGCGTCGGTTAGCGTCTCGTCGAGACCTCGGAACTCAGCGTCGGACCGGGTGCGCACCCAGGCCTTGAGGGCGTCGATGACGGTCGTAGCGGCGCTGCGCGCGGCGCCCAGGTCAGCGGCCGTTGCATCGTTTCCGGCGTGCTGCAGGCGTCGTGTCGCTTCCGTGAGCTCATCGACTTGGCCGAGGACGGCCTGCCACCACTCATCGTCAGAGCAGAGCGCAGCGATGCTTCGAGCGGCGGGAACGTTCACGTTCAACTCTGGCGTGTATCGAGGTCTAGCAGCGTCGGTCGCGTCCTGCAGTCGGTCGATCCACCACTGTTGGGAGAGCACGTCGGCGTCGAACCAGTACCGCCGCTGGGCACCGGAGGTGTCCAAGCGGGTTAGGCGTGCAGCAGTGTTCGTCGCCCATTCGAACTCGAAGGTGACGGTCATGCCGCGGTCGGCCGCCATCGTCTGCCAACCCTCGAGCCAACCACCAGGGTCATTTATCTTCTCCAGTAGCGACTTTCCCTTGCCGCCCGTGGGGCCGGTCGGGTCGGCGGGGATGGCGATGGTGTACTTGGTGAGATCCGGGTGGTTGGTGAGGGCTGCTTTGACGGATGCGTCGAGCTGCGACTTATCGACGTCGGCGTGGCTGGCCCAATACTTCGCTTGCCAGCCGTGCTCGGCGCCGCCGGGAAGGGTCCAGTAGCACTCGACGCCTCCATCGCCTCCGGCTCCGTGAAGGGACACGAACTTCGCGGCGGCGTGCGGGGGCTCTTGCGCGACCAGCTCGCAGATGAGTTGCTCGTATCCGTCGCGCTGGCCTCCCGCGCCCAGCGAGCGCACGCGCGCGAAGTCGATATCCGGAATGTTCATACGGACCCCTCGCTGGCCTGGAGATCAACGGCGGGAGTGAGGGAAAGGTCGGTCAGGGCTTGCCAGAGACCCGCATCGATGGCTGCGGGGGTGGGTCCCCGATCGACTACCTCGAGTAGCTCCCCGGCGAGTGTCAGGCCGGTAGCCTCTTGCAGCTCCAATTTGACTTGTGTGACCAACGTGTTTAGGGCGGCCCCCAGGACCGGCCCCACGGAACCTGGAAGTTGTGCGACTGCGCTCTGGCCAGTGATCCCTATTCTGTCCAGCTCGTCGATCTCTGGCGCCGGTACCGTGGACGGCCATTCGGTCGGCCGCCTTCGATGCAGGGCTAACGCCCATGAGGCGCGGGCTACGCAAGTGGCCAGCTCGTGGACCTTCGCGGTCGCGGCATTTACCGTCGGTGCCAACGGGAGTCCGGCTGCCGTGAGGTGCTGTTCGAGAGATTCGCCCGCCAGTGGGAGAACAGGTTGCTCACCGTAGTGCGCCATGATCACGGCTAGCGGAAGCGGTCGGACGCCATCGACTGCGAGCACCCATACGTTGCAGTCGAGAGCGCGACGCGCTTCAGCGTCGATGTTGGCCAAAGCACCAACTGCTTGATCCCAATCCTGTAGCCCCGCTGTCACCAACCATCCTGTCTGATCGATGTTGCTGGGGAAGGGCGCGGGATCCGACACCGTGCGCAGAACGGCGCCGGGAACGGCGGCTTCGATCACGGACAACACCGTGCGTTGTTGCTGCTGGGCTGCGATTGCCGAGGATGCCGTGATGGCATCAACTGTGGTGTGGTCGCCGAATCGAACTGAGCGCCAGGCGTCGGGGTCCTTTGCGGCGCTGATCGCGGCCCGCGCCAGCCGTTCGAGTTCACTGCCGAGTGCGTCGGGGACCGGTTGATCGAGGCCGAAGTATGTCGGTGTCAGCGATCGCGCGTGTTCGACCTTGGCGGCTGCATCTCGAAGCGACATCGCTACCGCGACTCGATTGTCGTTCGTCCTGAGATTACTCAGTGCTTGCGCGGCGGCCCCGAGTGCTTGCGAGACCGGGTCGTTTTGTCGTTGAGCATCATCCTCGCTGGCGTGGGAGTTGGCTCTTTCCTTCAAACCGTCCTTCGGTTTGGAGGCTAGTTCGCCGGCTCGCTCGCTTGCAGCTTGCACACGCTCGGCCCAAGCTTGTGCCTGGTGAGACGGGTCGTTGGCCCGTAGGCGGAAGGCGCCCTCCCTTGCAAGATCGACCAGTGCCTGGGCAATCTGCGCCTGTTCGAGGAGCAGGGCTGTCCATGTCGGTGCCGCTGACAACATCCGGATGGCTCCCTGGAAGCCGACATTACGTCGGACTCCAGCACGCTCCTTGAAGACCTCACGTGCTATGCGCTTGTAGCCCGGCTCAAACCCGCCAGCCTTATAGCGCCGTCCTGATGGCGTGATGGTGATGACCTCGACATGACTTGCTTCAGGGCACGCGAACGCCAACTGCCGCGCCAACGTGACGACGAAATCGTTGAGGGCATCGCTGCTGCCTGCCCACGGTGCGTCCCAGGTCATGCCGGGCGACTGCTCCTGAATATCAAGACCATGCATGACCGTCACGGACGGATCAGCCTCCGCCTGCGTCGTCAGCGCCACGGCCGAAGGTTCGGATCGCGCGACCACCAGGGCACGGTGCCCCACCGGTCCGAACGTAGCTTCTCGGTCCTCGGCGGAGACGAAGGGAGTCAGAGCATCGATCAGATGCGCCCACGCGTCGGCTTGCGTTGCGTCGGTCGGCTCGTCGAACTCCCGGAATACCGTCGTAGCCTCCGATGCATTGAGCGGCACCGTTCCCGCCAGAGCTTCCAAGAGACGCACGGCCTCGACAAGAGTTCCCGCATTGAGCAGGCGCATGACGAGGGCCGAATCGAGATGCGTGGTGATGGCTTCCAGTATTGGCGAAGTACGCGGCGGCAGCGCCCGCGCGATCCGGGTCATCTGCGTAGCCGCACGATCGAACGCCGGCGAGCCGATCGGATCGAGGGTCGTGTCCTGGTTGCGAATTCCATAGACGAATGGAGCTATCAGATTCGGCGAGACCCCAGAAGGCGCGAGGCGTCGAATGATCGGGAGACAGGTCTTGGCGTAGGCGACGTTGTCCGCGCGCTCGGCTCCTTCGAGGAGTTCGGCCACCCCCGAGGTGGTGGTATCCGGCGCGTTGAGATGACCCGCAACCGCGTCGGCAACAGCGACGACGGTCTCTGGAAAGCGTTCGGCTGATCGACGTAGCAACCAGCCAGCTTCGTTGGCAGGTAGCAACCGAGCTATGACGCTAAGGGTGTCACCGAGCGTGGGGGGTGGGGCGTCGTGAAGCAGAGTGGTCAGTGTCTGTGATCGAAGCTCGTGGAGGCCTGTCCAGACGTCGCCGTGGTCGAGAATGACATGCTCGTTCTTCAGTGTCGACAAGGCGTCACCGACCGCGCGATTGCTCCCAGCAACGGTCGCGAGTGCATCTCCGAGCATTCGGGCAGTCAACGACAGGCCAACTGCGTGAGCTGCGAGAACAAGGCGAGCAGCCTCTCGCTGAATCTCTCGTCCAGGAGCCGCCAGTTCGGCGGCCTGTGAGGCGAGGACCTGTTCCAGGTGCTTGCCTTCGCGCAGCAAGGAGAGAAACTCCATGAGCAGGCCGTTACTGCGCGCAAGGGCTTCTGCGGCGGCCATCTTCGTCGTGAGGCCCGCGCGCTCGATGCGCTCGGCAATCAGCTCAGCGGTGAGGCGGTCGAGCTCGGGCCTGATGACACGTGTGCTGCCGTTCAGTAGACGGGGGCTGAAGTCTTCTTCACGTGCCGCGCCGATGACGAAGACATGGGGAATCTCGCGCAGGGAGGCAACAGCATTCGGCCACGCGCTGGTAGAAGGTCGGCCGAGGCTATCCGCTGCGACGACAACCGGTGAGGTGGCAGTAGCGCGAAGCAGCTCGACATGTCGGAGCAGCAGTTGGGCGTCATCATCAGTAGTCACGCGGGCGACACGAACGACGCGAGCCCCCAGGATCACGTCGCGGCTTGCGCGCCAGAGGAGCACCGATTTGCCCGAACCGGACGGGCCGACGATGACGGTGTACTCGCCTTCTTGAGCCGCCTGTGTGATCTGATCCATCTCGTCGGCCCTGATCACATCCAGACCCTGTGCGATGTGGATAGGCGCCCCGTCCACGCCCAGATAGAACCGGCTGGCGGACGCCACCCTTGCGGTCGAGTAATCCGCGGGACGGCACACGCCTGCGGACACCGCAGCGTCCAAGCCGGTTACGTTGACTGCTGACTGGACCACATGCAGCGCGGTGTCAACGTCGCCGAGCGTTAGCGTTCGAGCCTGACCGAGGCCTAGATGACGTTGGTCTGCACTCGCCATCCCGAAGGCTTCGTAGAGCGCGCCGACAGTGAATGACGCAACGGATGGATGAACACCCTGTTTGTCGCTGAGGAGCGCTTCGGTCTGCTCGCGTAGGTTCCACGGCAACGACACGAGATGGACACGTCCCAGTGCAGTGGTTGCGTCTGTTCGGGTCAGGCCCTGGGCGACGAGAGCGTCAACTAGGGCGATGCACCGCTCAGGCTGTGCGGCAAGTGGTTCGTCCCATCCGGTGAACTTCAGGCCCGAACCGACGCTGCCATCGGTGACGATAACGATCGGGCCGGTCGTCGCACTCATAGCATGCAAGATCGCGTCGCGGATTCTGGAAGTCTCTAGCTGTCCCGCTCCAGCGCTGACCTCCTTCACCTGCACCAAAGTCTCGTCGCCTGCAGCTGTGCGACAGTCGAGGTCCTCGAAGCCTTCGGGAACGAGCGTGGTGAAGGGCAGGACGCCTGCACGAGACATCACAAGCACGTGCACCGAGACGGCAAGTTGCCAAGTGACGCCTGCGACGTTGCGCGAGCCGTGCCTCAGCTTCCCCCACAGCTCTTCGCGGGCGTCGCTGTCCGCAGAGTGTGGCGGCGTCGGAGCGGTGGCATCTCGTGGCGCGGTCGGGCCTCGTCTACGTGGCCTCTTTCGACCCTTGCCAGACGAACCCATGGTGCTTCCCTCGCGAAGGTCTACTCCGGTCGATCGAGCGCGGGTTGCGCTCGACCCATAGAACGACGATAGCGAGGGTCACCGACACCGCAGGCGTCGGCTGGCCCGCAGAAGCACGGGAGAGTGCTTACCCCTTGACTGGGTCAAGTAGCCGCTCGCCGCGCGACGGGGTCGTACGTAGAAGTCGGCGGACGAGGCACCTCGAGAGAGCCCCCTGAGTCCTCTGCGAGGGGGACCAGAAGGGGACCAGAGTCATGGAGACCATGCATGTCGTGACGTGCTCTGCATGATCTGACGCCCGGAGTTACGCGGAAATCGGTCTCGCGGGAGCCATCTGGACGCCTGGGGGTCAAGGGGTCGCAGGTTCAAATCCTGTCAGCCCGACACACGAAGAGGGGCCGGCACCCGCCGGTCCCTCTTCTCGTCGTGCCGTGACCGGACCCGATGGCCGCTTGCTAGGGTGGCCGCGACATGCACCTCATGGCCGCACTCCGTTCGCTGCTCGCCGGGCGCCGGCGAGGGCTTTCGGGTGCCCTGCTGATCGCTGCGCTGCTTCTCGGCATCGTGACGATGCACGCGATGAGCGGGTCATCGACGGCCCACGTCGGGCCTGCGGCGGTCATCGCCGAGACGAGCCACCCTGCGGGCGCACCGGTGGCCGACGACGGCCCCGGGCACCACGAGCAGGGTGGCTGCCTCGACTGCGGCGGGCACGAGATGGCGTCGGCCATGTGCCTCATGGTGCTGGTCGTGCTGCTCGCTCTCGTGCGCCCCGGGCGCGGCCTCCTGGCACGCCTCACCCCTGTCTGGTCCCGCCTCGTCGAACCGGGGCGCGCTCAGCCCTTCGTCGGCCTCGCGCCGTCGCTGCACCTTCTCGGCATCTCTCGGACGTAGGAGCCGCACGCCGTCGACGCGCCTGCGTCGACCGATACGCCCCGCACCTGGGGCGCGTGTGGTTCCTGAGTACCGAGACGAGAGGTCTGTCCCATGAAGTTCAAGAGTGTGCTGGTGCCGGCGATCGCGCTGGTGACCGTCGCGAGCCTGGCGGCGTGCTCGACCGACGACGAGCCCAGGAGCGGGGCGGCGCCGTCGTCCGCCACGACCGGGGCCGAGGAGCAGGACGGCACGGCGGAGGGCGGCACGTCCAACGACCAGGACGTGATGTTCGCCCAGATGATGATCCCGCATCACGAGCAGGCGATCGAGATGTCCGACGTCATCCTGGCCAAGGACGGCGTCGACCCTGAGGTCACGGACCTGGCGAACCAGATCAAGGACGCCCAGGGGCCCGAGATCGAGCAGCTGACCACGTGGCTCGAGGAGTGGGGCTCCCCGATGGAGGAGTCCGGCGCCATGGACCACGAGGCGATGGGCCACGGGTCCATGGACGGGATGATGAGCGAGGAGGACATGCAGGCCCTGGACGCCGCGCAGGGCGCGGAGGCGGGGCAGCTGTTCCTCGAGCAGATGATCGTCCACCACGAGGGTGCCGTCGAGATGGCGCAGACCCAGGTCGACGAGGGCGAGAACGCGGACGCGGTCGCGATGGCACAGGAGATCGTCGGGACCCAGCAGGCCGAGATCTCCACCATGGAAGACCTGCTCGCCTCGAGCTGATCCCGCCCCGCGGGGCGTGCGCACCGACGTGCGCGCGCCCCGCGGCCCATGCCGGAGGGTCGAGCAGCGCGCCGAACGTGCACGGCGTTCAGGTCGTGCGCGGCGACCCTTCACTGCTCATCGGAGCCAATTTCGGGGGTTCGAACCCAGGGCAAGCCGATCCAGGACGGCGTCAGGCCGGTCGAGCGAGCGGGCCCTCCCCTCAGGCATATACCCTTACCGGGTATATGCGGCGGTGGGCCGCGGGTTCCGCCAGCACGACAGGAAGTAGGACAGCCAGGATGTCCCGAGCACATCGCAGCGGGCACGGCGCGACGGCGGTTCGTGACCGAGGTTTTGGCGCGTGACGGCGTCGATCCCGACCGACGAGCGGGGGCGTCGTCCCCGCCCGGCGCGCACGGTGCCCGGCATCACGGCGTGCGGGCTGTGCGCGGGGGAGACGCTGGGCGCGACCGACACCCGCCCGGGCGGACAGCTCGAGCGTCTGCGCCGGATCGCCGAGAGCGGGGACGCGCGCCTGACGGTCGTCGACTGCCTCGACGCGTGCGAGCGCGGGGACGTCGTCGTGGTGCGGCCGGTGCCCTCCGCGCGCGCCGCCGGCCCCGCCTGGTTCGAGCAGCTGGCGGGCGACGAGCTCACCGCCGCCCTGCACTCCTGGATCCGCGCGGGCGGGCCGGGCCTGGCGCCCCTGCCCGACCAGCTGGCCCCGCGGGTGATCTCGACCCAGGCCGAGGTACCACCGCCCCCGGACGTCGCCGCCACGGGGTGAGGGCCCTGTCGCCTACGCTCGGGGCATGCCGACCGTCCTGCTCGTCCGTCATGGCCGCACCACCGCGAACGCGAGCGGCATCCTCGCCGGGCGGGCCGACGGCGTCGCGCTGGACGCCGTCGGGCGTGACCAGGCGGCCCGGGCGGCCGAGCGCGTCGCGGGCGTGCCGCTCGTGCGGGTCGTCACCAGCCCGCTGGAGCGGTGCCGGCAGACCGCGCAAGCCGTGCTCGACCACCAGGCGGACGACCCGGAGTCGTTGACCGAGCACGGGATCACCGAGTGCGACTACGGGCAGTGGCAGGGGCGTGCGCTGAAGGACCTCGCCCAGGAGCCGCTGTGGTCGGTCGTGCAGGCGCAGCCGTCCGCGGCCGTCTTCCCGGGCGGCGAGTCGATGGCCGCGATGCAGGCCCGGGGCGTCGAGGCGGTCCGGCGCCACGACGCGGAGGTCGCCGCCCGTCACGGCGCGGACGCGGTGTGGGCGGCGGTCTCGCACGGCGACGTCATCAAGTCCGTGCTCGCCGACGCGCTGGGGGTGCACCTGGACCTCTTCCAGCGCATCGTCGTCGGCCCGGCGTCGATCTCCGTCGTCCGGTACGGGCCGCACCGCCCGGAGGTCGTGGCAGTGAACACCGACGCGGGCGACCTCTCCTGGCTGCGCAGCGCGGCGCCCGCGGGCGACGCGCCGGTGGGCGGCGGCGCAGGGCCGGGCCAGGCCGACGCCGCGCGGTAGCCGGGCCGACGTCCGACCCGTGGCCGTCCCGTGCGGACGGGCCGTGCGCTCGTAGAGTGAGGGCATGCCCACTCTCGTCCACGAGTACGACTGGCCGGACCGCGTCGTCGTGGGGACCGTCGGGTCGCCCGGTTCCCGCACGTTCTACCTGCAGGCGCGCGAAGGCACGCGGACGACGAGCGTCGCGCTCGAGAAGGAGCAGTCCGCCGTCCTGGCGGACACGATCCAGCGCCTGCTGGACGAGCTCATGGAGGAGCCCGACAACCGGTACAGCGTCCCCGCCGACGTCCCGGCCGAGCTCGTCGACGACGACCCGCTGGACCTCCCGGTCGAGGAGGAGTTCCGCACGGGCGCGATGCGCCTGACCTGGGACCCGCGCACGGCGCAGGTCATCGTCGAGGCGTTCCCGCTCGTGGACGACGACGACCTCGACCCCGAGGCCGACGAGCCGGAGCCCGCCGAGTCGCTCCTCGTCAAGATGCCCGTGGGGACGGCCCGCGCGTTCGCGCAGCGCACGCGCGCCGTCGTGAGCGCGGGCCGCCCCCTGTGCCCGCTGTGCGGCCGGCCGGTCGACCCCGACGGCCACGAGTGCGCGCTGCCCGGCGAGGCGTGACGACCCCGCACGACGACGCCGCCGCGCCGTCTGACGTCGACCCCGCTGTCTCGCCGCCCGGCCTCGGCCCTGCCGTCCCGCCTTCCGGTCTCGAGCCTGCCGGCACCCCGCTCGACGCCGCCCTGACCGAGGGTCCGCTCGACGTCGTCGGGCGGATCCGCGCCGCGTCGAACGCGACGTTCCTCGCCCGGCTGGGTGACGTCTCGGTCGTGTACAAGCCGGTCGCGGGCGAGAAGCCGCTGTGGGACTTCCCGGACGGCACGCTCGCGGGCCGCGAGGTCGCCGCGTACCTCGTCTCGGAGGTGTTCGGCGGGGGAGTCGTGCCGCGCACGTGGCTGCGCGACGGGCCGCTCGGTCCGGGCATGGTGCAGCTCTGGCAGGACGTCGACGCGGCACAGTCGCCCGTCGACGTCGTGCCCACCGACGAGGTGCCGCCCGACGGCGTGCGGACGGTGCTGGAGGGCGTCGACGAGGACGACCGCCCGGTGAGCGTCGTGCACGAGGACTCGCCGGCGCTGCGGCGCATGGCGGTGCTCGACGCCGTCGTGAACAACGCCGACCGCAAGGGCGGGCACGTGCTGCCGCTGGCGGACGGGCGGCGCCTCGGCGTCGACCACGGCGTCACCTTCCACGTCGAGCCCAAGCTGCGCACCGTGCTCTGGGGCTGGCTCGGTGAGCCCCTCGCCGACGACGAGCTCACGGGCGTCGAGCGCGTGCGCGCGGGCCTCGACGGCGACCTCGCCCACCGCCTGCGCGGTCTCCTCGCACCCGACGAGGTGGCCGCCCTCGCGGAGCGCTGCGACCGGCTGCTGCGCACGGCACGGTTCCCCGCACCGGAGGGCGACATGCCCGCCGTCCCGTGGCCGCTGTTCTGACCTCCCGGGCGAGCGGCACGCGCCCCGGGTAGCGTCACGACGGATGAGCCATCTCCCCGACCCGTGGGTCTCCACCGGTACCCTGCCCGGGCGCGACGTCGTCGAGGCCGCTCTCGACGACGCGTACGAGCGCTTCCGCGACCTCGACGAGGGCACGGTCATCGAGGACGTCCCGGCGCTCGCGGGTGCGGAGCCGGACCTGTTCGGTGTGGTCTTCACCGACACGGCGGGTGCGGAGCACGCGCGCGGCGACGTGCGCCACCGGTTCTCGATCCAGTCGATATCGAAGGCGTTCGTGTACGCGCTCGTCTGCCAGGAGATCGGGCACGACGCCGTGCTGGAGCGGGTCGGCGTCGACAACACGGGCGTGCCGTTCGACTCGGTCCTGGCCATCGAGCACGGCGAGGGGCACCCGATGAACCCGATGGTCAACGCGGGCGCGCTCGCGACGACGGGTCTGGTCCCCGGCGACACGGACGACGCCCGGTGGGACTTCCTCGTGCACGGTCTGTCGCGGTTCGCCGGGCGCGCCCTCGACGTCGACGAGGAGGTCTACCGGTCCGAGTCCCGGACGAGCCGGCACAACGAGGGGCTCGCCTCGCTGCTCGCGAGCCACGGGCGTCTGCACGGTGACCCCGGGGCCGTCGTCGATCTCTACACCCGGCAGTGCGCGCTGCGCGTCGACGCCCACGACCTCGCCGTCATGGGCGCCACGCTCGCCAACGGCGGCGTCAACCCGTCGACCGGCGAGCGCGTGGTCGAGGCGGGCATGGCCCGCGACGCGCTCAGCGTGGTGGCCTCGACGGGCATGTACGAGAGGTCGGGCGAGTGGCTCTTCGAGGTCGGGGTGCCGGCCAAGAGCGGCATCTCCGGGGGCATCGTCATGATGTCGCCGGGGAAGGGCGCGGTGGCGGCGTTCTCCCCGCGGCTCGACGACGCGGGGAACTCCGTGCGCGGCCGCCGCGCGGGCGCCCTCCTGTCGCGCGCTCTCGGGCTCGACCTCTTCGCGTCCCGGCCTGCTGGCACGCGCTCCTGACCAGGCTCCCGCGCCGCCCGTCCTGCGCCGTCACGGACCAGCCCGCTCAGCGCCCGTGGGGGTCGGACGCGTTCAGGGTGCGCACGACGTCGTCGTAGTCGCCGCGCGCCTCGCCGAACCGCAGGAGCTTCACGCGCTCGACGAGGATCTCGTGCGCGTCGGGCTGCGTGCGCAGCAGCTCGACGACCTCGGTGACGAACTCGTCCAGCGGCATGGCGATCGCGCTCTCGCGCTGACCCGGCATGAGGTCGGTCGCCACCGACGGCGGGACGAGCTCGACGACGTCGACGCTCGTGTCGGCGAGCTGGAGCCGCAGCGCCTCGCTCAGCATGTGGATCGCGGCCTTCGACGCGTCGTACGTCGGCGTGGCCGCGAGCGGAGCGAACGCCAGCCCGGACGACACGGTGACGATCGTCGCGCGCGGCCGGGTCTGCAGGTGCTCGACGAACGCGCCGACGAGCCGGATCGGGCCGAGCACGTTGGTCGTGACGATCTGCTCCGCGGTGTCGAGGAAGCCCTCGGGGTGGTGCCAGTCCTCGGTGCGCATGATCCCGGCCATGGTGACGAGCGTGTCGAGGTCGGGGTGGCGGTCGAGGACCTCCTTCGCGGCTGCGGCGATGCTCTCGGGGTCGGTGGTGTCGATGCGCACGGTGTCGAGACCGGGGTGCTCGACGGCGATCCGCTCCAGGAGGTCGGTGCGGCGCCCGCCGACGACGACGGTGCTGCCCTGCTCGTGCAGCGCGACCGCGAGCGCCAGCCCGATACCGCTCGTCGCGCCGGGGATGAAGACGGTGCTGCTCGTGATGTCCATGCCTCGATCCTGGGCGCCCGGCACGCGGCGCGGCAGAGCCCGGTGGACGGGGGACCGGCGATCCCTGGCACGGGCGCCGCGCACCCCGGACGATGGGCGCATGGACCGCGCCGCGCTCGCCGACTTCCTCCGCCGTCGCCGGGAGGCGCTCCAGCCGGGCGACGTGGGGCTCCCGCCCGGGCTGCGCCGTCGGGCACCGGGCCTGCGCCGCGAGGAAGTGGCGCAGCTCGCGCTCATGTCGACGGACTACTACACGCGTCTCGAGCAGCAGCGCGGGCCGCAGCCGAGCACGCAGATGCTCGCGTCGATCGCGCGGGCCCTGCGCCTGTCCGACGACGAGCGCGACTACCTCTACCGGGTCGCCGGGCACGGGGTGCCCGACCGGGCGACCGATCCCGGGCGCGTGGCTCCCGCGCTGCAGCGGGTGCTCGACCGCCTGGACGACACCCCGGCGCTGATCCTCGACCCGCTCGCGCAGACGCTCGCGCAGAACGACCTGGCGCGCGCGCTCTACGGCGACGCGTCGGCGTACTCGGGGTGGGACCGCAGCGAGATCTACCGGTGGTTCGCCCACCCGGCGACGGCGCGGGCGATCTACCCGGCGGACGACCGGGACCGGCAGGGCCGCGCGCTCGTCGCGAGCCTGCGCTCGGCCGTGGCGGTGCTGGGCGCGTCGTCGCGCGCGGGCGAGCTGGTGCGGGTGCTGTCGCGCACGAGCCCGGAGTTCGTCGCGCTGTGGGACCGGCAGGAGGTGGCGCGCCGGTTCGTGGACCACAAGACGCTCGTGCACCCGGTGGTCGGGGAGATCGAGGTGGACTGCCAGGCGCTCACCACGGAGGACCAGCTCCAGGTGCTCCTCGTGCTCACGGCGGCGCCGGGCACGGAGGCGGCGGACAGGATCCGCCTGCTCGGGGTCGTGGGCACGCAGGACCTCGCGGTGCCGTCGTCCGGCCCGCAGCCCTCCTGACGCCTCAGGGGTCGAGGCGCCGGCGCAGCAGGCAGAACACGTTCCCCTCGGGGTCGGCGAGGACGTGCCACGGCTCGTCGCCCGTCTGGCCGACGTCGGCGGGCCGCGCGCCGAGGGCGAGGAGCCGCTCGAGCTCGGCGTCCTGGTCGCGGTCGGTGGGGTTGACGTCGAGGTGCAGCGGGAGCTTGCCGGAGCGCGGGTCGGTGCTCGGGCTGAGGATCAGGGTCGGCTGCGGGCCGCCGAACCCGACGTCGGGCGGGCCGATCTCGATCGACCCGTCCTCCTCGCGGTCGAGCTCGACGTAGCCGAGCACGTCGCACCGGAACCGGGCGAGCAGCTCGGGGTCGGCGCAGTCGAGGACCAGCTCGCTGATGCGGGACGCCATGCCTCGCAGCCTACGGGGCGCCCCGTCCCGGCACCCGGCGGGTGACGCCCGATCGTGGCACCCTGGCCGTCACACGTGCGGCGAGAGAGGGAGCGGGATGGGTCTGGGCAGACGGCGGTCGGGCAAGCGGGCGGACGAGCGCGCCGAGGAGGCTCCCGCCGCGGAGCGCGTCGCCGTCGCGGAGCGTGCCCCTGCCGGGGAGACCGACACCGCTGCGGACCGGGCCGACGCCGTCGAGCCCGCGCGCCCGGTGGGGGCGTCCGCGCTCTGGTCGGACGGCCTCGGTCGCGCGGGCACGCGCTCGGTGCAGGTGCTCGCCCTGGTCGCGCTCGTCGCCGTCGCGGTGTTCGCGGTGACGCGGCTGACGCTCATCGTCATCCCGGTCCTCATCGCGCTCGTGCTCGCCGCGGCGATCTCGCCGCTCGTCGGGCTGCTCCGGCGCAAGGGCGTGCCGTCGTTCCTCGCGACGGTCGTCGCGCTGCTCGCGCTCGTCGTCGTGCTCGGCGTGGTGGTGTGGCTCGTCGCGGCGGCGGTCGTCAAGCAGTGGCCGGAGCTGCGCGACCAGGCCGTCGAGGGCTTCGACGAGCTCCAGACCTACGTGCAGAACCTGCCGTTCGACATCACCGAGGAGCAGATCGCGTCGGTGCGGGACTCGCTCGTCGGCCTGCTCCAGTCCGACGCGGTCGGCGCCGGGGCGCTCGCGGGCGCCTCCCAGACGGTCGACTTCGTCGCCGGGTTCTTCGTGATGATCGTCGTGCTGTTCTTCTTCCTCAAGGACGGCCCGGCGATCTGGGAGTTCCTGTTGCGTCCGTTCGAGGGCGCCCGGTACGCGCGCGGGCAGCGCATCGGCGAGACGACGGTCCGCACCCTCGGCGGCTACGTGCGCGGGACGGCGATCGTCGCCGCGGTGGACGCCGTCGCGATCGGCATCGGCCTCGCGATCGTCGGGGTGCCGCTGGTCCTCCCGCTGTCCGTGCTCGTGTTCCTGCTCGCGTTCATCCCGCTCGTGGGGGCCACGCTCGCGGGCGTCCTGTGCGCGCTCGTCGCGCTCGTCGCCGTCGGGCCGGTCGAGGCGCTCATCGTGGTCGCGATCGTCATCGCGGTGAACCAGCTCGAGGGCGACCTGCTCCAGCCCGTCGTCATGGGCCGCACGCTGCGCCTGCACCCGCTCGTCATCCTCATCGCCCTCACCGCGGGCACCGTGCTCGCGGGCCTCACGGGCGCCGTGCTCGCCGTGCCCATCGCGGCGTCGATCTGGCGCGCGATCCAGGTCTGGGACGGACCCGACCTCCCCGCGCGGTTCGCGCGCCAGAAGCGGCACGAGACCGTGGACGGCGCGCCGGCGTCGTCGTCCTGACGGCGGGCGCTGGGCGGGCTCACGCCCTGGCGGTCCCCGCGCGCGCCCAGAGGGCGGCGAACTCCGCCCCGTCGATCGGGTGGACGTCGCCGGTCCCGGCGAGGTCGTCGTCGCCGAACGGCTGGTCCGTGAGGAACCCCGCGTCGTCCTCGACGACCTCGTCGTACGCGTACCGGCGCCAGGTCCCGTCCTCCAGCCCCACGACCTGTCGCACGGCGACCACCTCGCCCGCGAGCGGCACGCACGCCCACGCGTAGGCCCGCCCGTCGAGCTCGCGCCCGCTCGCGAGGTAGCACCAGCGGTCCGCGTGGTCGGCCGCGCGGCGGAGCGTCGCGACGCTCCGGGCGAGCGCGTGCGACGCGGCGTCCTGGTCGGTCTCGATGTCGCCGTGCTGCACGGGGACCAGTGTGTCACCGCGGGGGGCGGCACGACGGGCGTCGTCCCGCGCCGCGCGCGAGGATCGGGACGACGGTCCCGCCCGGACGACCGAGGAGCGACGCATGGCCGACCCCGACGCCCCGCAGCAGGTGCGCGTGCCGTCCGGCACGCTCGACGACCTCGCGCGCGGCACGACGACGGCAGGGGCGCTCGCGTTCTTCGACACGCTCGCGCCCGTCGACGGCGAGGCGCTCCCGGGGTTCTGGTGGGGGTCCGGGCTGCCGACGGGGCACGTGCTCGACGGCGCGCTCGAGGCGCTGGGCTGGGCGGGCAAGCGGTTCGAGCCCGGCGGCGACGCGCACCCCCTCCTGTTCGACGGCGCGGGTCGCTGCCTCGTGGACGTCAACCCCGCGTTCGTGCCGCTCCCGCTCGTGCTGCGGGCGGCCCCGGCGCTGCGCCGACCGCCGGTCGCCCGGGTCGTGCGGGCGTTGCTGCCGCTCACCCGGACGCGGTCGCCCCGGGCCCGGGTGCGCGCCGTCGTGCACCGGGGCGTGGTAACCGCGGCGATGACCTACGACGCGCTCCCGGTCGAGGACGCGCTGCGCGCCGTCGGAGACGACACGCTCGTGGGGTGCATGGAGGCGCGCGGCATGGGCCGCCCGTTCTTCTTCGTGCTGCGGCGTGCCGCGGGTCAGGACACCTTGCCCTGGAGCAGCCGCCGCCAGTAGATCGTGGGCTGCAGGTAGCGGTCGAACAGCAGCAGGCTGCGGCGCGGGCGCGCGAGGTCGACGACGCCGAACCCCGGGTCGGGCCGACGGTCCCGGTCGAACTCCGCGAGGAGGAGGCGGTCGCGCGACGTCGTGACGGGCGCGACCGAGTAGCCGTCGTAGCGCTGCATCGGGGTGCCGCGCCGTCGGGCCTGGATGTTGCGCGCCACGACGGGCACCTGCCGGCGCAGGGCGCCGCCCGACGGCATCGCGTCGACCGCCGCGGCGTCGCCGAGCCCCCAGACGCGCGGGTGCGCGACGTGCTGGAGGGTCTCGGGGTCGACCGCGACGAACCCGTCGCTCTCGGGGGTCGCGAGCCCGCTCGCGGCGACCCACGCCGGGGCGCGGTGCGGCGGCGCGACGTAGAGCGCGTCGTAGGAGACCTCGTCGGTCCCGTGCGGCCCGCGGAGCCGGACGGTGCGGTGGGTCGCGTCGACGGACACGAGCGACGTCGCGGTGCGCACCCGCACGCCGTAGCGCCGCGCGGCGGCGCGCAGCGCGGGCTCCGCGCGCGGGTCGTCGACGAGGCGCGGCGACTCGACCGCGAGCTCGACCCGGATCGCGTCGAGGACGCCGGTGCGGCGCCAGTGGTCGGCGGCGACGAACAGCGGTTTGAGGCCCACGGGGAAGCACGGCACGTGCCGGTCCGAGATCGCGAACACCACCGTGCCGGAGGTGAGCGACGACAGCAGCTCCCACGTCTTCGGCGCGAGGTCGGGCAGGTAGCTCGTCGCGGCGAACGGCGTGCCCATCGCCTGCTCGGCGCCGGGCACGGCGTCCCAGTCGACCTCCGACCCCGGGCAGACCGCGAGGTCCCCGTAGCCGAGCGTGCGCCCGCCCGCGAGGTGCACGAGCGAGCGCTCGGGATCGACGCTGACGACGCGGTCGGGGTAGACGCGCACGCCGTCGGGCACGACGTCCTCCTGCGGCCGCGTGAGGTCGTCGAGGGTCGCCATGCCCGACGCGACGTAGGAGAGCAGCGGCCGGTACTGGTGCGTGGTGCGTGGGTCGACGACGGCGACGTCGGGGCAGCCGTCGCGGCGCAGGCGCCCGGCGAGCGAGAGCCCGGCGTTGCCGCCGCCGAGGACGAGCACGTCGTGGCGTGCCGGTGCGTTCATGGCGGGTCCGATCTGCCGGGGGCGGGTCGCTCCACGCTACGGCCGGGTCAGTGGGCTCGCCTCGCCGACGGCGCAGCGTCTCGGGTGCGCCGGGGTCACCGCCCGGCGACTGCGCCGAGGCGCCGGGCGACGGCGTCGCACGCGGCGACGAGGTCGGCCGGGCCCGCGGCGAGCACGTCGGCGTCGAAGGCCGCGACCCGGGCCGCGAGCGCCACCCACGACCACGACCCGAGCGTGACCCGGCAGTGCTCCGCGCCCACGGCCTCGACCGTGCCGTCCTCGACGAACGGCGCGACCGCGCGTGCCGGGGCGGCGAGCTCGGCCCAGCCCTGGCACGGCCACCGCGCGGCCGGTGTCTCCCGGGCTTCCGGGTTCCTGGACGTCACCGCCGCGCCCGAGGCCTGCTGCGCCGCGCTGCCCGTCGCCGTGCTGCCTGTCGCCGTGCTGCCGGCGGACGGCACAGGGCCCGCGACGGCGCCCGCGACGGCGCCCGTGAAGCGCGCCGCGACGAACGCGCCGACGTCGCCGCCGGGCACCTCGCGCGCGACGAAG
Source organism: Cellulosimicrobium sp. AB352 (assembly GCF_049538415.1). Classification (NCBI taxonomy): domain Bacteria; kingdom Bacillati; phylum Actinomycetota; class Actinomycetes; order Micrococcales; family Promicromonosporaceae; genus Cellulosimicrobium; species Cellulosimicrobium sp. AB352. Next base: position 321,193 of record NZ_JBMVFX010000001.1, read on the forward strand.
CGTGGTCCCGTCGGCGTGCGCGGCGTCATCCGGTCGAGCCGGAAGGTGCGCCAGTCGTCGCGGTCGAGGTCCCACGCCACGGCGTACCAGCGCCCGTCGTGCACGACGACGTGGTGCACCTCGGCGCGGCGGGGCGGCCGGGGGCCGGTGCGCGGGTCGTCGGGCTGCACCGTCCCGGATGCCGCGCCGGGGCTCGCGTCCGGGTTCGCGTCGGGGGTCGCCTCCGGTGGCGCGTCGAGCGCCACGGTCGCGTAGTCGAAGCGCAGCACCTCCCGGCGGCGCGCCGCCGCGCTCACGGCGAGCAGGACGTCGAGGTCGACCCGGACAGCCGGGCGCCCAGGTGTCGGGGCGACGGTCGTGACGTCGACCGCGTCGACGCGGTGCCGCAGCCGGGCGGGCAGCACCTGCCGGACCGTCGTGAGCGCCCGGACGGACGCCTCCGCGAGGTCGTCGCCGACGCCGCTCGCGGTGACCGTCCGCAGCGCGACGGCCAGGGCCACGACCTGCTCGTCGTCGAACAGGAGCGGCGGGAGCTCGGCGCCCGCGTCGAGACGGTAGCCGCCCACGCGTCCCCGCGTCGCGACGACGTGGTAGCCGAGCTCGCGCAGCCGGTCGACGTCGCGCCGCACCGTGCGGGCGTCGACGCCGAGGCGGGCGGCGAGCTCGGGCCCCGTGCGGTCCGGGCGCGCCTGGAGCAGCGCGAGGAGCAGGAGGGTGCGGCGCGACGTCTCGGTCATGGCTCCATGCTCGCGCAGAATGCGGACACCATCCGTCCTGATGGAGCGCGAGAGTCGTGGGGTGCGCACGGGTCGTCGGCCCGGCGCACGGCCCCCGGCGACCGTCGCGGGCCACGAGCCTCCCGAGGAGAGCCCATGTCCGTCCAGACCACCCCGCACCTCAACTTCCGCGGCGACGCCCGTGCCGCGCTCGAGCTCTACCGGTCCGTGTTCGGGGGCGAGCTCGTCGTCACCACGTACGGCGACCTCGGCCAGGCCGCCGACCCGGCGGCCGCCGACCTCGTCGTCTGGGGCCAGGTCAGCGCCCCGAGCGGGTTCCGCGTCATGGCCTACGACGTCCCCTCCGACCGGCCGTGGAGCCCGGGCGAGGCGCCGTTCTTCGTGTCCGTGCGCGGCGACGACGTCGAGGAGGTCCGCGGCTACTGGGACGCGCTCGTCGACGGCTCGACCGTCGTCGCGCCGCTCGCGTCGTCGGACTGGGCGCCCGCGTACGGCATGCTCACCGACCGCTTCGGCGTGACCTGGGTCCTGGACGTCGCAGCGCCCCGCTGACCCTGGGCCACCGGCCACCGGCCGGCAACGTCCACCGGCGAGCACGGGACGGGCGACCGGATCTCCCCGGATCCGGTCGCCGGTCCCGTGCTCGGGCGCGAGAGGGGCGCGGTGTACGTGCCGAGGCACAGGGGCCTCCCTCCAGGTGCAGGGGGACCGAACCGAGGGGGAACCCATGCCCGGAAGCAAGAAGTCGGCACCGCGGAAGCCGAGCCGGCGCGAGGTGCCGCAGACGCCCGACACCGTCGACGCGCTGTACCCGCCGCTGCCCGAACGCATCCCGTTGACGCTCGAGTCCATCGCGGGCGACGAGCCCACGTACGCGGAGATGCTCGAGTCCATCTGCGGCGCGACCGACGACTCCCAGCCCGTCGAGCAGTACGACGGCACGCTCGGCGTCACGCGCGCGTACGTGGACGCCCACCAGAAGCAGGCCGTGCAGGTCCAGTGGAACGCAGGGCTCGGCGGCGTCTTCACCAATCCCGGCAACGTCGACGGCGTGCGCTGGGGGAGCGGCACCCTGATCGCGCCCGACCTCGTCCTCACGTGCGGTCACCTGTTCGACCAGAGCGCCGACGGCTGGGTCCTGCCCCGGCAGAACGGGTCGATGCAGGTCCTCACGCCGCAGCAGATCGCGACGAGCATGCACATCAACGTGCTCTTCCAGGTGGACCCGTCCGGTGTCCTGCGCACCGAGCAGAGCTTCCCGATCGTCGCGCTCGTCGAGTACCGGCTCGGCGGCCTCGACATGGCCGTCGTGCGCGTGGGCGGCAACCCGGGCAGCACCTACGGGTTCACGGCCGTGGCCACCGCCAACCCGGCCGTGGGCGACATGCTCGCGATCATCGGCCACCCCGCCGGGATGCCCAAGCGCGTCGAGGCCGGCCCGGCGACGGTCGTCACGACGAACCAGGTCCGCTACGACGACATCGACACGCTCGGTGGCAACTCCGGGTCCGGGATCCTCGGGCCCGCGGGCGAGCTCGTCGGCGTCCACACGAACGGTGGCTGCAACGCGGCCGGGACCGGGTCGAACTTCGGCACGGCGATCGCGGGCATCCGCGCGGTGTCGCCGACGCTCCAGGCCCTGCCCCACGGGGCGCGCACCGCGACCGCCGACGACGGCTTCACGTCCCTCGCGCAGGACGTCATCGCGACCGTGAAGGCCGCCGACCAGGTCGGCACGCTCCTGGGCGCCGACACGGCCCGCGCCGTCGACGTGCTGACGATCCGGCAGGCCGACTCGCACACGGTCGCCGACCAGATCGGGACGTCGTTCCTCCGGGACCAGGGCGGCACGCCGCGCGCCCTCGACTCGGTCTTCCAGGGCGACACCCGTTTCGCCGCGGACAACCCCGTCGGCACCGGGCTCGCGGGTGACGTCGGCTCCGGACCCGGCGACACGCTCCAGGAGGGGATCGTCGACCCCGGCGACCTCTTCGACCCCGTGGTCAACCCCGTGATCGGGCGGCTCGTGCAGGCGGGCGCGCTCGCCGGGGCGCGGCCGTTCGTCCAGGGCGCGGAGTCGCTCGTGGACGAGGACGGTCCGGGCGAGGCGGTCGACGTCGTCGGCGCGCTCGTCGAGGCCGTCGCCGAGGCGCGCGCGACCCTCGAGGCCGTCGAGGCGACGCTCGCCGCGCTCCAGGCGGGGCAGTGACCCGGGCGACCTCGCCCACGGACCGGACCGGGAGACCGCGATGATCGGCATCGTGTCGCACGCGGACGACCTCCACACCACGGAGGTCGTCCGCCACCTGGACGCGCTCGGCGCGCGCCACGCGCTCCTCGACACGGGGCACGCGCCCCGCGACGTGGCGCTGACCTCGACCCAGGACGCCGCCGGGTGGCGCGCCGACTGGGTCGACACGAGCGCCGAGGGCGTGAGCGCGGTGGACACCACCACGCTGCGCGCCGTGTGGTGGCGCCGACCGCAGCCGTTCGCGCTGCACGACGACCTGCGCTCCGCCCAGGACCGCGGCTTCGCCCACGGCGAGGTCGCCGCGGCGGTCTCCGGGCTGTGGTCGTGCCTGCCCGCGACCTGGGTCAACGACCCGGACCGCGACGAGGCCGGCTCCCGCAAGATGTGGCAGCTCCAGGTCGCCGCACGGCTCGGGCTGCGCGTTCCGCGCACGTGCATGACGAACGACCCCGCCCGCGCCCGGGAGTTCCTGCACCGGGAACCGGGACGGGTGATCTTCAAGCCGTTCAGCGGCACGCCCGCGACGTGGCGCGAGACCCGCCCCGTGCGGGACTCGGACCTCGCGCTCATCGAGAGCGTGCGGTACGCGCCGGTCATCTTCCAGGAGGCCGTCGCGGGGTCGGACGTGCGCGTGACGATCGTCGGCACGGAGCTGTTCGCGGCGGAGCTGCGCACCGAGGAGTCGGCGTACGCGTACGACTTCCGCGTCGACACCCACCACTGCCCGACGTCCGTGCACGACCTCCCCGAGCACGTCGCCACCGCGCTCCTGCGGCTCATGGAGGTGCTCGGCCTCTGGTACGGCGCGGTCGACCTGCGCCGCACGCCCGAGGGCGACTACGTGTTCCTCGAGATCAACCCGGCCGGGCAGTGGCTGTTCGTCGAGTACGCGACCGGGCAGCCGATCGCCGCGGCGCTCGCGGCACTGCTGGCCCGTCTCGACCGCGAGGAGGCACCGGGCGCGACGCGGCGGCGCACCTGGCGCGGCAGCGCGGACTGAGCGCTCGGCCTGTCGACGGCCCGTCGTCGGCCGGTCACCGGCCCGTCGCCGGCTGGGCGATGTCCGTGCGCGTCAGCGCCAGCGGTCGCGCCACCGCTCCCACGGTGGCGCGACCGCCCAGTTGACGCGCAGCGTGCGCCACGCGCGGTCCATGCGGCGACGTCGCTGGCGTCGTCCGCGCAGCGAGCGCGCCGACACCCCGACGCGCCACGACCGGTCGAGCACCGTGCGCCGGCCCGGGCCGAGGCGGAACGACAGGTCGAGGTCGTCGTGCACCTCGGGGTCGTCGCGCACGACGGCGTCGCGCACGGCGGTCCACGCCGAGCGGCGCAGGGCCATGCACGAGCCCCAGAGCGCGGTGTGGCCGAGCGCGAGGTGGCACAGCACGTAGTACGCGCCGAGGTAGACGATCGCCACGGCGGCGCGCGCCCCGCGCGGCAGGTCGTCGAACGTGCCCGTGCCGGTCATCGCGTCGAGCGTCGGGTCGGCGGCCATGCGGTCCACGACGCGCTGCACCCACCCCGGGTCGGGGAGCGAGTCGGCGTCGAGCCGCGCGATGACGTCGCCCCGCGCGGCGTCGTACCCGGTCGCGGCGGCGGCCGGGATGCCGACGCGGTCCTCGCGCACGACGACGGCGCCCCAGCGGCGCGCGACGAGCGCGGAGTCGTCGCGCGACGCGTTGTCGACGACCACGACCTCGAGCGGCGCGACGGTCTGCCGCGCGATGCGCGCCAGGCAGCGGTCGAGCGCGGCGGCGTCGTCGCGGACCGGGACGACGACCGACACGGTCGGGGCGGTGCGGGGCGTCACGGCCGGTGCTCCCGGGCGGCGGTGCCGCGCGCGAGGAGGACCCCGGCGACGACCGAGCCGAGCAGCCCCGTCGCGAGGTCGGTGACGGTGTCGCCGTAGCCGACGCCGATCCGGTCGTCGAGGAACGTGTGCCCGGCCCACTCGCCGAGCTCCCACAGGATCGCGAGGACCGCCCCGAGGCCCGTCGTCACCACGACGACGCCCGTGCGCCACGGCCGGGCGTCGGCGTGCGGGGCGGGCAGCGCCCCGACCCGGACGAGCGTCACCGTCGCGAGCGCCGCGATCAGACCGGTGCACACGGCGTGCACGGGCAGGTCGAGCCACGGCACCGCGCGGTACCACTCGAGCTGGGCGGCCCAGGCGGAGGCGAGCAGCGCGGCCCCGTAGCCGACGTCGAGCACGCCGGTCACCCCGAGGGCGCGCGGCACCATCGTCCCGCCGAGCACGAGCAGGAACAGCGCGACGCCGACGCCGTCGAGCGTCGCGCCGGCCGCGACGACGCTGAGCGCGGCCCCGGCCCGGACCGCGTCGCCCGCGAGGATCGCGCCGCGTGCCGGGGCGGCGAGGGAGGGGCCCGCCGTGGGGGCGGGGGTGGCGGGCATGCGGTGCTCCTGGGAGGGTGGTGCGGCGGCGGGGATCACAGCGTCACACCCCGGCGTCGCGCTCGCACGCCCGTCCGCCGGGAGCGCTCGTGGTGGCGCCTCCCGCCGCGCTCGTCGTCGCGCCCCCGACGTGTCCGTCGCGCGCGCCCGTCCGCCGTGCCCCTGCGGCACGGCGCAGGGGGTCAGTCCCAGGTCGCGGTCGCCGGGTCCACGCCCCGGGAGCGCGCGTTCGCCTCGACCGCGGCGCGGAGCCACGCGGCCAGGCCGGGGGCGAGGCCGTCGTAGTGGGCACGGAACCCGGCGTCGTCGACGAACCGCCGCGCGAGGCACACGTGCCGCGCGGGCGGGCAGTCGAAGTGCGCGCCCATCGAGGCGCGGTGCCGCTCGGCGAGGGCGGCCGCCCTCGGCGTGGCCGGGTCGACACCCTCGCGGCACGCCGCCGCGAGGTCGGCCTCCAGGGCCGCGACGTCGTCGGCCAGGCGCTGCCAGTCCTCGGGCGTGCGCTCCGCCGACCGCTCGGCGTACTGCGCCCACTGCGCGGTGTCGCCCCAGAGCTCGCGCGCCTGCCCGGGCCACGCGGGGTCCCAGCCCTCCCCGAACAGCGCGACCTGCTCGGTGGGCGTGAGCAGGAGCCCGCGCTCGCGCGCCGCGACGAGGCGGTCCAGCGCGCGGGCGGTGCGCTCCATCCGGGCGATCCGCTCCCCGAGCAGCGCCCGGTGCCTGCGCAGCGCGTCCACCGCCTCGGCGCCGGTCGCGTCGAGGAGCGGCGGGACGTCCTCGAGCGCCACGCCCAGCTCCCGGTACGCCACCACCCGCCGCAGCCGCGCGACGTCGGCCGCCGCGTAGAGCCGGTAGCCCGCCGGGGTGCGTGCCGAGGGGCGCACGAGCCCGACCGCGTCCCAGTGGTGCAGCGTGCGGACGGTGACGCCCGCGGCCGCGGCCGCGTCGCCGACCGTCAGCGGGTGGGCGACGCGGCCGGGCGTCGGGTCGGTGGTCACGTGACCCAGTGTCCACCGCGGAGCCGCGTTGCTCACGGGGCGGGCGCCTCGATCCCGATGCCCTCCATGAACCGGGCGGAGTCGCTCCCGGCGACGAACGGGCGCGCCGCCGTCATGACGACGCGCGCGTTCTCCGGCGTGCGGACCTCCACCTCGACGGACCCCCACGGCATCTCGCGCGGGCCCGTCGTGCAGCCGGGCGTCACGGCCTCGCACGCGGCGACGATCGCGTCGACCTGCGACAGCACGCACGAGAAGCTCACCGTCAGGGCCGGCAGGTCGGGCGCGGGGGTGCCCGGGACGAGGAGCACGTCCTGGAACGCCCAGCGGCGCAGGTGCACCATGCCGCCCGGCACGGAGAACAGGTCGAAGAACCCGAGCCCGCGCGTCCAGAGCTCGACGGACGCCGCGAGGTCGTCCGTCGGGACGGTCACGAACTGCGGCATCCCGTAGATGCCGCGGAACGGCTCCGGGGCGACTGCGTCAGGCCCCGGGGCGGGGACGGGGGAGAGGTCGAAGGCGGGGAACGTGTCGGTCATGCGGGCAGCCTGCGCCCTGACGTCGCGTCAGGGTCAAGCGCCCGCGCGCGCCTCGTCGGCCAGCAGCGCGTACACGACGCCGTCGACCCAGCCCAGGTCCCGGTGCAGGGAGTCGCGCACCCCCACGCCCTCGCGCCGCATCCCCACGCGCTCCATGAGCCGCCACGACGGCTCGTTCGCGAGGAACGCGCTCGCCACGACGCGCCGCAGCCCCAGGTCCTCGAAGCACACCCGCAGCAGCGCCCGCACGGCCTCGGTCGCGTAGCCCTGCCCCTGGTGCGCCGGGTCGAGCACCCAGCCGATCTCCGCCTCGTCGTCGTGCGGGCGGTCGACGACGTCGCGCTGCGCCCACCCGTCGCGCACCGCGAGGTAGAGGTCCCCGACCACGGCACCCCCGCGCTCCACGACGAGCGTCGTCGCGAGCCGGCCCGGCTCGGCGTGGTGCTCGCGCCACTCCTCGACCGCGGTGAACCGCTGCGTGAGCCACCGGTCCACCTCGGGCAGGCCGCGGTAGGCGAACAACGCGTCCGCGTCGTCCGGCCGGGCGCGGCGCAGCGTCAGGCGAGCGGTCCGCACGGGCCACGTGACCCGCTCGAGGGCGTCGGGGCGCACGTCGGTGGCGTCGGTCATGCGCCCACCCTGGCACGTGCGTGGCCTGCGCATCGAGGGGATTCCCGCGGCGCGGGAGCGTCGGCCCGGGCGGCGGCCCCGACGACGGGCGCGTGCGACGGCACGGCCCGCGCCGGTCTAGGGTCGCCCCCATGACGCTGTTCCTCGACGACCCCGACGAGGGTCTGTCGCCCGCGACGAGCCACCCCGCCTTCGTGTCCCTCGCGCCGGAGCCGTTCTACGACGAGGGCGAGGACCTCGCGCCGTTCGGCAACGACGCCGGGCACGACGCGCTGCGCGACCTCGAGGAGTGGTACGCCGCCGACGGGCGCGACGACGCGCTGCCCGCCTTCGTCGACGGCCTCCTGGCGGCGTGGGACCTCGGGGTCCCCGAGGACGTCTGGGCGTCCGGGCGGCAGGGTGCCGCGGACCGGCTCCGCGGCGGCGACGTCGACGAGGCGGCGCTCGCGGCCGAGGCCCGCGCGCAGATCGCGATCGTGCTCGGCCAGCTGAAGATCCGCGGCGGCCTCACACCTCATGCGCGGGCCCTGGGCGTCGCGGTGCTCGACGTGCTCGCCGCGCTCAACGACCACGCGCGGGTCGTGAGCCCGGGCTGGCGGCACGCCGACGCCGACGCCGCGGCGACCGCCGCGATGGCCGCCGTCGTGCGGGCCGCACCCGACCTGCCCTGACGGCCCGGCCGCCCCGGACCGGCGCTCAGCGGGCCGCGTGCTCCGCGCCCGGCGCCACCTCGTGGAGCGCGCCGTCCCGGTCGAGCTCGAGCCGCACGTCGACCCCGAGGCGGGCGAGGAACCCGTCGTCGTGGCTCACCACGAGCAGCGCGCCCGCGTAGCCCGACAACGCCTCGACGAGCCGCTCGACGCTGCGCACGTCGAGGTCGTTCGTCGGCTCGTCGAGCACGAGGAGCTGCGCGGGCGGGTCGGCGAGCAGGAGCCGCGCGAGCGCGACGCGGAACCGCTCGCCGCCCGACAGCGTGCCCACCGGGCGGTCGACGGCCGACCCGCGCAGGAGCAGGCGCGCGAGGTGGTTGCGGACCGTGCCCGGCGCGACGCCCGGGGCGCCGTCGCGGACGGTGTCGAGCGCGCTGCGCGCGTCGTCGAGCCCGTCGCGCCGCTGCGGGAGGTAGCCGACCCGGTCGGTGAGGAGCGTCCCGCCGGCGCGTCCTGGCTCGGGCGCGCGCCCGCCGAGCAGGTTCTCCAGGAGCGTCGTCTTGCCGGTGCCGTTGGCCCCCACGAGCGCGACCCGCTCGGGCCCCTGGACGACGACCGTGCGGTTCGTCCCGTGCAGCTCGGCGAGCCGACGGCCGCGCGGGACGTCCGGGTCCGGCAGCACGAGGTGCACGTGCTCGTCGTCGCGCACCCGGGCCGCCGCCGCGTCGAGCGCCTGCTGCGCGGCCTGGACCTTGGCGTCCAGGCCCTGGCGCATCGAGCCCGCCGAGACCTGGGCCGCGGACGCGCGCAGCCCCATGGAGATGCGTGACCCGGTGCGGTTCGCCTGGGCGGTCCGCGCCGTCCGCTCGCGGCGCGCGAGCTTGGTCTCGGCCTCGACGCGCTGGCGCTTCTCGGCGCGCAGGGTCTGCTCGGCGCTCCGCGCGGCCTGCGCCGCCGCGGCCTGGTCGACCTCCAGCTGCGCGCGCCACGCGCTGTACGGGCCACCGAACGTGGTCAGCGTGCCCGCGTGCAGCTCGGCGGTCTCGTCGACGTGCTCGAGCAGCTCCAGGTCGTGGCTCACGACGACGAGAGCCCCGGGCCAGTCGTCGACGAGCGCGGCGAGCCGGGCCCGGGTGGCGCGGTCGAGGTTGTTCGTCGGCTCGTCGAGCAGCGTGATCGCGCTGCGCCGCACGCGCAGGCCGCTGATCGCGACGAGCATCGCCTCGCCGCCGGACAGCTCGCCGACGCGCCGGTCGAGGCCGACGCCGTCGAGCCCGATCTCGGCGAGCGCCTGGGCGGCGCGCGCCTCGACGTCCCAGTCGTCGCCGACGGCGTCGAAGTGCCGCTCGTCGACGTCGCCGGACTCGATCGCGCGCAGGGCGTCGAGCGTGGTGTCGATGCCGAGCAGGCGCGCGACGCTCGCGTCGCGGCCGAGCGTGAGCGTCTGGGGGAGGTAGGCGACGTCGCCGGTGGTGGTCACGCGCCCGGACGTGGGCGTCAGCAGGCCGGCGACGAGGCGCAGGAGCGTCGACTTGCCGGCACCGTTGTCGCCGACGAGGCCCGTGCGGCCGGCGCCGAACGTGCCGGAGAGGTGGGAGAGCGCGACGGTGCCGTCGGGCCACTCGAACGTGAGGTCGGTCCGCGTCACCGCGGACCGGTGCAGGGTGGACATGGGTGTGCTCCTCGGCCCGCGGTGCCGCGGGCGTGGTCGTGCCGGGAAGGTCGGGCGGGACGTCGTCGCGCGGGCGCGCGGACGGGCCGCCGGTGGCGGGAGCGGTGGGGCGTCGTCCAGGCACGCCGAGGCCGCGGCACGAGCCGGGCAGGGGTCGCCGACGAGGGCTCCGACGGGGCGGAGCGGGGCGAGGGGTGCGCTGGGACGGGCCGCCGACGGCTCGGCGGCTAGAGTCTGTCGACCTCGATGAGCACGTGCCGATGCTAGCAGCGCGGCCCGGCGGGGTCTGGGGGCGCAGGGCCCGCGGGCGCGGGGGCCCGTCACCCCGCCGGAGCCTGCTCCCGGCCCGTGGCGAGCGAGGCGACGAGCGAGGCGACGAGCGCCGCGGCGGCCGCGCCCGGGTGCGGCCGCGTCACGAGCCCGAGGGACCACGCCTCCGGTGCGTCGAGCGGCACGGCGACCGCGCCCGGCGCGGGCTCGTACATGTCCGCGGGGACCACCGCGACGCCGAACCCGGCGGCGACGAACGCGGGCAGGTCGCCGACGTCGGCCACCTCCGTGTCCGCGCGCGGCGCGACGCCCGCGTGCGCGAACGCGCGCTCGGCGACCACCCGGTTGCCGAACCCGCGCGGCGTCGTCACGACGTGCTCGTCGGCCAGGTCGCCGGGCGCCACCGACCGCGCCCCGGCGAGCGCGTGGCCCGCGGGCAGCACCGCGACGAACGTCGACGACGTGAGGCGCGTGTACCGCAGACCGGGGTGGTCCTCGGGCCCGAGCCCGGTGAACGCGACGTCCACGACGCCCCGACGCACGTCCTCTCCCAGCCCCGTGGACCCGGCGGGCGACGGGGTGAGGCGCAGCACCACGCCGGGGTGGCGGTCCCGGAACGCGGCGAGGGTGCGCGGCAGGCCGAGGTACCCGAGGTTGGTGAACACCCCGAGCCGCACCGTGCCGCGCACGTGGTGCGGCCCGGGCGCGACGGCGGCACGGGCCTGGTCGACGGCGTCGAGCACCGCCCGGGCCCGGGGGAGCAGCGCCTCGCCCTGCGAGGTCAGCGCGACCGAGCGCCGCGTGCGCTCGAACAGGCGGGCGCCGAGCTCGGCCTCCAGGGCGCGCACGCCCGCCGAGACGCTCGACTGCACGGCGAAGACGCGCGCGGCGGCGCGCGTGAAGCTCAGCTCCTCGGCCACGGCGACGAAGTACTCGAGCTGGCGCGTCTCCATGCCGCTCACCCTACGACGTCCTATCGCTGACATCGATCAAGAGGATCGGTACAAGTCGTTGGACACGATCAGGAGCACAGGCGCACGGTGGACGCATGACGACGACCTCGGCACCTCCGACCCGCCCCGCACCCGCGCGACCGGACGGCGCGCAGCGGTCCTCCCGGCCGCCGCGTGCGCGGCGCACGCGGCCGCTCGTCTCGCACGGGTCCGGGTTCCTCGTGGTGGCGCTCGCGTTCGCGACGGCCATGGCGTTCTCGACGGTCCCGACGCCGCTCTACCCGCTGTACCAGGCGCGCGACGGCCTGCCGACCGTCGCCGTGACCGTCGTCTTCGCCGCGTACGCCGTCGGGGTCGCCGCGAGCCTCTACCTCGTCGGGCACCTCAGCGACCGGTTCGGGCGCCGCCGCGTCCTGGTCCTCGGCCTCGTGGCCGAGCTCGTCGCGGCCGTGCTGTTCCTGCTGCTGGACGGTCTGGGCGGCCTCGTCGTCGCGCGGCTCGTCTCGGGCGTGGGGATCGGGGCCGTCACCGCGACGGCGACCGCCCACCTCGCCGAGCTCCGCGCGGCCTCCCGGCCCGGCGGCCCGACGGACACGAGCGCCGTCGCGGGCCTGGCGAACATCGGCGGCCTCGCGCTCGGACCGCTCGTCGGCGGGCTGCTCGCCCAGGCCGCGCCCGCGCCGCTCACGACGCCGTACGTCGCCTTCGCCGTCCTGCTCGCCGCGGCGGTCCTCGCCGCCGCGCTCGTGCCCGAGACCGTGCCGCCCGCCGCCGCCCCGTACCGCTACCGCCCGCAGCGCGTCGCCGTGCCGCGCGGCGGGCGCGGCACCTTCGTCGCCGCGGCGGCCGCCGCGTTCGCGGGCTTCGCGGTCTTCGGCCTCTTCACCTCCCTCACCCCGAGCGTGCTCGCGACCGTGATGCACGAGGAGTCGCGCCTCGTCGCCGGGCTCGTCTCGGCCGCGGTCTTCGCCGCGGCCGCCGTCGCGCAGCTCGCCACGGGCCGGCTCGCCCGTCGGCGCCAGGTCGCGCTCGCCGTCGCGCTGACGCTCACCGGGCTCGCCGTGCTCGCCGTCTCCGTCGGCACCGCGAGCCTGCCCGGGTTCGTGGCGAGCGCCGTCGTCGCGGGCGCGGGCGTGGGCATCCTCTTCCGGGGCGCGCTCGCGACGGCGGGGGCCCTGGCGGAGCCCGGCCGCCGGGGGGAGGTCCTGGCGGGGGTCTTCCTCGTCGCGTACCTGGGGCTCGCCGTCCCCGTGCTGCTCCTGGGGCTCTCGCTCACGGTCGAGCCGCTGCGCCTCATGGTCGTCGTCTTCGCGGCGGCCACCGCGCTGCTCGTCGCGGCGGCCGCGCCGGGCCTGGCACGCCGGTCCTGAGCGGGCGGGGCGGACCGCGGTCCGCCCCGCCGTGCCGTGGGTCAGCGGGCGAGCTCGACCCGCGCGACGCCCCAGCCGAGGGCGTCGTGCCCGACGACGCGCCACCCGGCGCGCGCGGCGAGCCGGGCCACGTCGTCGGGCGTGCGGGGTCCGGACCCCGTCGTCGCGAGGGACAGTAGCGCGTGCTCGTGCGCGTGCGGGCTCAGGCCGTCGGGCGTGAGGTCCTCGACGAGCACCGCCCGAAGCGCGGCCGCCCCCATCGCGGCGAGGAGCGCGACCACCTCGTCGTCGGTGCGGTGCCCGGTCCCGAGCGCGCACACGGCGAGGTCGGCGCCGGGCCAGGAGCCGGACGTGGCGTGGGGCGAGCCCGTGCCGGCCTGCTCCCGCAGGACGGCGAGCGGCACGGGGTCCTCGACGAGCGTCGTCGTGCGGTCACCGGGCACGTCCGCGAGCAGGTCAGCCACGACGAGCGCCCCCGGCCCTCCGACGGCCACCGACCGCGCGCCCGACCACACGGGCCACGTCGGGAGGCCGGTGAGCACGTAGGGCAGGACGTCGGCGCCCTCGACGACCTCCGCGGCGAGGTCGGCGTCGGCCTCGACCTCTGCGCGCAGGGTCCGGCCGCGCGAGCGCGCCCACGCCGGGGCGTCCTCGCGCAGCGCCGGGGCGAGCGCGGCGAGCGCGAGGACCGCGTCGGCCTCCAGGCCCTCGTACTCCTCGCGCGCGTGCTCGTCGTCGAGGAGGTCCTCGCCGGCGTCGGCCAGGGCCACCTTGTCACCGTCCGAGGTCACGACCCCCGACGCCGTGAGGACGTCCACGAGGACCCGGACCGCCGCGGGCGCGACGCGGGCCGCGTCGGCGAGCGCCGCGACGTCGCGCGGGCCGTCGCCGAGCGCGTCGAGCAGCCCAAGCTGCAGCGCGGCGCGCGTCGCGAACCACGGCACGGGGGACGGCACGCCCGCGGGCTGCGCCGCGGGGACGGTGCCGGTCGCGGTGCTGCCGGGCACGTCGCTCGCGGTGCTGCCCGGGACGCCGCCCGAGGTGTCGCCGACGGTGCTGCTCGCGGAGCCGCCCGGCCTCGCGCCCGAGGGCGCGGGCTGCGCGTGCCAGTACCCGGTGACGTCGACGTGCGTGCGGGGCACGCCGCGCTCGCGCGCGAGGTGGCGGCGCACCGGCAGCAGGGCCCGGCTCTCGCTCGCAGCCCACGCGTAGACGCGCCCGGGCCACCACGTGATCGCGCGCACCGCCTCGCCGAGCGCGCCGCGGTCGCCCTCGGGCGCGACGACCCAGCGGACGGTGTCGCCGTCGCGCAGCGCGAGGTCCTGGCGCGCCGACGCGTCGCCGACCGTCACGACGACCTGCACGGGCGCGTCGACAGGACGCTCGTCGAGGAAGCGGCCGATCGCGGGCAGCGCCGTCTCGTCGCCCGCGAGCAGGGCCCAGTCGACGTCGTCGGGCCACACGGTGGAGGCCTTGGGGCCGACGAACCACAGGGCGTCGCCGGGGCGCGCCGCCCCGGCCCACGCGGCGGCGGGCCCGTCGCCGTGCAGCACGAGGTCGAGGTCGAGCTCGCCCGCCACCGGGTCCCAGCGGCGCGGCGTGTAGTCCCGACCCTGCCGGTTCGGCGCGGGCGGCCAGTCGATGCCGTGCGCGCGCTGCACGGGCAGCGCGGACGCGACGTCGCCGTCGGACGCGAGGACGAGCTTCACGTGGTCGTCGAACCCCGGGGCGTCGAACGCCGGCATCGGCAGGCCGTCGCGCTCGAACGCGCCGAGCTCCGGCCCGACGAGCGTCACGCGGCGCATGCGGGGCGTGACGTCGACGACGCGCGCGACCTCGACGCGCCGCAGGACGAGGGGGTGGGTGCGCAGGCGGTGCTGGGCCATCAGGAGAACTGCTCCTCGACGACGTCGAGCAGGGCCATCGCCTCGTGGTAGTCGCTGCGGATCGTCCACGTGGGCAGCTCGTGCGCGGTCCCGGCGGCGAACGACGGCAGCGCGGCGAACACCGGGTCGGCGGCGAGCGCGTCGAGGTCGACCTCCGCGCCGTTGAAGCCGATGACGAACACGTTCGGCGCGGTGACCACCGACGTCACCTGCTCGGCCGACACCTCGAACATGTCACCGCCCGGCGTGTACGGCTCGGCTCCGGTCTGCTCCTGGATCGGCTGGACCGCGAACCCGAGCCGCTCGAAGATCGCGGGCAGCCCCTCGCCCTCCTGGAGGGCGTACGTGGTGCCCTCCGCCGTGCGGGCGAGGAACGCCGTCTCGCCCGCGGGCACGGTGATCGCGTCGCGCACCTCCGCGAGCCGGTCCTCGTACCCGGCGGCGAGCTCCTCGTACGTCGCCGCGTCGTCGAACACGTCCTCCGCGAGGAACGCGAGCTGCTCCTGCCAGGTCGTGTACGTGCCGCTCACGAGGACGGTCGGGGCGATCTGGCTCAGGCCGTCGTAGACGTCCGTCGCCTGCTTGAGCGGGAAGCCCCACCCGCCACCGACGATCAGGTCGGGCTCGAGCGCGAGGATCGCCTCGAGGTTGAAGCCGTCGGCGCTCCACTCCAGGAGCTCCGTGCCGTCGGCCTCGGCCTCCTGCGCCCAGAGGGGGGAGAAGGCCGGCTCGGGGTCGTCGGTCACCTCGGGCACGGTGGCGAGGACCGGGACGTCGAGCGCGTAGAGGTACCCGGCGAGCGCGTGGTTGAGCACGACGACGCGCTGCGGCTCCGTCGGGACGGTGACGTCGCCCTGGTCCGTGGCGACGACGCGCTCCGCTGCGGACGAGCCGGTGGGCTCTCCGGAGCCCTCCGCCCCGGCGTCGGACGTGGTGGTGCCGCCCGAGCACGCGGAGAGCGCGAGCGTCGCGGCGGCGACGAGCGCGGCCAGCGCGGTGAGGGGGCGGCGGGTGGGACGGCGGGACGGCAGCATGGGACCTCGCACTCGGGAGCAGGGACGCGGGGGCCGCACGGCGTGACCGGGGCGCACCTCGCGAGGTTAGGCTAACCACACCTGCGCGCCGTGCCGTGTCCGGACATGACACGGACGCTCCCGGACGCGACACGACCGGGCGCGACAGAACCGGGCGCCACACGTCCGCACGGTGCGCCGCGGGACGCGTCCGAGGTCGTCGCGCGGGACGGCCGGACCGGAGGGTCCGGCCGAGGAGAGGAGCGCCGCATGACCCCGACCGCGCTGGGCGCCGTCGTCCCGGAGAACTCCGTCCGCTTCCTCGGCCACGACACCCACGCGCACGACGAGCCGCACCTGGTCCACGTCGTCGCGGGCACCGCGGAGCTCGTGGCCGACGGCGCGCCCCTGACCCTGCGCACGCACGAGAGCGTGTGGCTCGCCCCCGGCGTGCCGCACTCCGTGCGCCTGCCGGGCGGGGCGCTGGCCCTCGGGCCGGTGCTCTCGCCGGGCGTCGAGCCCCCCGTCCGGGTGCACCGGCTCGGCGTCGTGCCGGCCGTCACGGACGTCCTGACCGCCGTGCTCTGCGCGGGCCCGGTGACCCCGGAGCAGGTCGCGCCGTTCCGCGCGGCCCTCGAGGAGGTGCTCCGCGGGGTCACGGGCGACCACTTCGTGCTGACGCTCCCGTCGCACCCGGTCGCGCGCGCCGTGGTCGAGGACGCCCGACGCGGGGGTGCGACGCTCGAGGAGCTCGCCGACCGACGGCACGCGAGCGCGCGCCACGTCCAGCGGCTCTTCGTCGAGGAGACGGGGCTCACGTTCGGGCGCTGGCGAACGCGCGCCCACCTCAACGTCGCGATCGCGCGGCTGCGGGGCGGCTCGCAGCTGGACGCGGCGGCGCGCGCCGCCGGCTACGCCACGCGGGCCGGCCTGCTGCGCGCCCTCAGCCGGGAGACCGGGCAGCCGGTCGCCGACCTCGCGCGGGATCCCCTGGCGGTCCTCGACCGCGCGCCGCGCGACGCGGGACGCGGGACCCGGGCCGCTCGCCCCGCCGAGCGGCTGAGCGCCTGAGCCGGATCAGCGGTCGCGCACGACCCGGTAGCGCAGCGCGGTGCGGACGCCCACCTCGTCGACGCTCACCTTCTCCAGGGTGGCGGGGACGCCGCCGTCGAACAGCCGGACGCCGCCGCCGAGCAGCACCGGCATGACGTCGACGGCGAGCTCGTCGACGAGGTCCGCCGCGAGGAGCTGGCGGAAGAGGTCCGCGCCGCCCACGAAGGTCACGTCGCGGTCGCCGGCGGCCTCGACGGCGCGGCGCACCGCTTCCTCGACCCCGTCGGTGACGAACTCGATCCACAGCCGCTCGTTGCGGCGCGGCGGGACGGGCAGCGGGTGGTGCGTCACGACGAAGATCGGCGCCTGGAACTCGTAGTCCTCCGCGTAGCTGTCGGGGTCCTCGGCGCCGTCGAACGTGCGTCGCCCCATGAGCACGGCGCCGGTCTCGTCCTGGAGCCGGCGCATGTAGTCGCTGCCCACGAGCGTGTCGAAGTCCGCGTAGAGCGCGGCGCTGCTCCCGGCGGCGTCCTGCACGAACCCGTCGAGCGACACCGTCGCCCCGGCGATCACCTTGGCCATGGATCCTCCTCGTCCCTGTTGCGCGGTCGAGGGGGAGACCCGGGGCGGCGCGCGGACTCATCGGTCGGCGGGCGCCTCCGGGTCGGCCCGCTCCCGGACGGTGCCCGCCGTCGGGCCGTTCGGCAGTTCTCATTATCGTGTTGACCCTGGTCACGGGCCGTCGTGAGAGTGGCTGCCGTCCCACCCGCTCTCTCACCGTGGAGGCAGCATGCCGGACGACCCTCGCCCACCCGTCCCTCGTCCCCTGACCCGTCGCGCGCTCCTGCGCGGTGCCGTCGTGCTCGGCGCGGCGACCGCGACCGGCACGCTCGCCGGCACCGTGGGCGGCATCGCCGCCCCGGCGCCCGCGCACGCGGCGGTGCCCGGCTTCCCGACCTTCCGCTACCTCGGGCAGCCGCTCGACCGGAGCACGTTGCGGTACAACCCGACGAACGAGCTGATCTTTCCCTCGGTCCGGTACGTCGCCGGGCGCGTCGAGAACCCGCTCGGCCGCTGGTACATGTACTACGCCCCGCACGACGCCCCGGGCGGCATCTGCCTGGCCTACGCGGACTCCGTCACCGGCCCGTGGCGCGAGCACCCCGCCAACCCGATCATCCCGCGCACGTGGGCGGGCTTCGACGTGAGCCACGTGTCGAGCCCCGACGCGTTCTGGAACCCGGCGGACCGCCGGATCTACCTGTTCTTCCACGGCGAGAACCACACGACCCGGGTCGCGAGCTCCGCCGACGGCCGCAGCTTCACGTACCACAACCGGGTCGTGGGGACGTACATGCTCCCGGGCGTGAGCGAGACGTCGTACGCGCGCGTCTTCCCGCACCCGACGCAGTCGGGGATCTACGTCATGCTGCTCATGGGCAACCACGGCGGGACTCGCAAGATCTACGTCGGCTGGTCGCAGTCGCTGACCTCCGGCTGGCAGGTCAAGCCGGAGCCGCTCATCACGCCGGCCGCCGGGGAGGGCGGCCAGGTCTCCGGGGCGCACTACTGGTCGCGCAACGGCGGGGGCCACGTCGTCTACCACGCGGGCTCGGGCAACATCCACGTCGCGCGCGTGGGGACGGGCTTCGACCGCGAGGACCACCTCGGGGTCCTGTACGACTCGGGGTCCGCCGCGCCGGACCACGGGCGCGCCGCGGCGCCGTCGTTCGTGGAGGTGGACGGCCGCCTGCACATGTTCTACGAGGCCGGCCAGCGCGGCTCCACGACGATCGCCCTCGCCCGCGCGGACTGACGCCCCGGCCGGGCGTCCATCGCCCCGGGCGCCCGGTCGGGCCCGTCACGCGAGGTCGACGTCGGCCCACAGGGCGGCGTGGTCGGACGCCGCGTGCACGGGCGACGTCATCGTGTCGTAGTGCGGGAACAGGGTCCCATCCTTCCCGCCCCACACGCCCCGGCGGAAGACCGACCCGCCGACGGTGCGCTCGAACAGCGCGGGGGAGAGCAGGACGTAGTCGATCTTCTGGCTCGCGGTCCCGTTGCCGTACGTCCCGGGACGCCCGTCGCCCCGGAAGTCCGGGTGCACGCTCACGTCGCGCAGGTCGGTCCCCTCGAGGAGCGGGCGCAGCGGCACCGACCCCGGTGTGTCGTTGAGGTCGCCGACGACCACGACGTGCTCCTCGCCGCGGGCGCGCAGGCCCGCGTAGATCGCCGCGGTGCGGGTCGCCTGGCGGCGCCGGGTCGCGTCCGACTCGGCCTGCGTCCCGTACCCCTTGGACTTGAAGTGGTTGACGAGCACGGTGAGCGTGCCGCCGCCCGGCAGCGCGACGACGTACTCGGGGCAGTCACGACCGAAGACGAGGCGTCCGCGCGAGTCCCGGTCGTCGACGTGGGAGCGCACCGTCCCGATCTCGTAGGGCCGCCGCGTGAGCAGCCCGACGTCGATCCCGCGGTCGTCGTTGCCGTCGATGACCATGACGTGCGGGTAGAGCGCGCGCCCGGAGCGGGTGACGCCCGCGTCGGTGAACCGCTTGAGCGCGACGCGGCTCTCCGCCTCGACGACGGCGAGGACGTCGGCACCGACGTCGGCCACGACGCGCGCCGTGTGGGCCATCGCGAGCTCGTCGACCCGGTCCTTGACGAGGTCGACCCAGCCGACCCAGTCGCCCCGCCCGGTCGCGACCACCTCGGTGCGGGCCGTCCCGGCGGCCTGCGACCCGGTGCGGCGCACGAGCCGCCCGCGCACCTGGCGCAGCACCGCGAGCGCGGCGGCGTCGGCGCGCAGCAGGCCGAGCGTCTCCAGGTGCTCCAGGATCTCGGCGCGGACGTCGGGGCCGTACCGCTCCTCGGCGATCAGGGCGTTGACCCGGGCGTGCGCCGCCAGGACCGCGTTCCCCGCGGTCAGCGGGCCCGCCATCGCGCGCGGCCGCTCGAACAGGTTCTCGACGTTGAACGTCCCGATCCGGACCGTCGCCATCGTGGGCTCCCTCGCGCGGCCCGGGACCCGAGGTGGGTGCGCGGCGCGGACCGGCTCCACCAGGAGGGAGGGCCGCGGCCGGTGTCCCGGACGCCGCCGCGGGCGCGGGCGCGGTCGCGGTCGCAGGACCGC